>JAFIEO010000044.1 GCA_020832445.1 Paracoccaceae bacterium | reverse complement strand
AGCGCCCCAAAAAGAAGTAGCAAAACTATCTATATTTTAAAAATCGAAACTTCAGATGTAATATATCGGAAATAACAATACACAAAACCACACAAACAACAAAACCACGCAAACAAAGGAATACAATATGAGGTTCAATGGCTTCGACCGCGGGCTGAAGAATGCCGGTCGGCACCCGCGACCTTCGCGCAGGCGTCCCGGATCACGGGCAATGCTTGTCACAGGCGGTTGCATGCCCAGCTTTTATGGGCCATTTCACGGATGACCGCCACTTCAGCGTCGTCCACCGGCACTGCCATGGCTGTTTCCAACCCGTCATCATGAAATATGTATAGCCGCGATGTGAACTGTGCGAAGGGCAACGATGCCTCGCCCAGGCGTTCGCCGTTTCCATGCGTGGACACAACAATGCCATGGCCCCAATCCTGCCCGCTGTCATTGTTGGGGTTGAAAAAATACACACGCATCATGCCGGACTGGTCAAGGGCCACCCGAATGATTGAAATCGCGTGCCAGCCTACGAACGTGCCCTGACTGTCGGTGACAGCGATCCCGGCAGGCTGGGGGTGGATGACGGGTTCATTGCCATTGTGCAACGGGTGATAGGCGATGTGGAAATCACGGATAAACTGGTCATACGCGTGAAGCTTGCCGGTCATCACATCCACCGCGATGTGAAATTCGCGCCCGACCCACCAGCCGTGCAATTCCGGGTTTATCCAGCGATGCGGATCTTCGCCACGCCCCAGCACACGCCGCCCCATTTCGGCGTAAATGCGGTCCAGGTGCGGGACCAGAACCGCCGAAACCGGATCGGCGTCCAGTGGTGTGTGAAGGGCCAGCCCGGCAGGCAATGTGCCCGAATCCAGCGGCTGCCCTTCGAAATGCATGATGATGCGATCATTGGATGTTGCTTGCGCCAGTTGCCAAAGCAGATAATCAGGATCGTTCAAGGCCCACATGGACAAGGCGCGCGCAGACTGGCAGGTCGGGTTATTGCCCTGCCCTATGCCCAGTGGCTGGCCCAGCAACATCATCACGCCTGCAACCAGCCGCTGGTGCGGGGTGGGGTCTGTCCCGAATGCCGCGATCAGGCCCGCTTCGCAATCGGGTGTCAGCTTTGCCCCCAGAAGCCGCCACAGCGACGGGCCAATCGGCGGGGAATACAAGATCCCGCGCTCCAGCATCAGCGCGATGCCCAGCACGGCCTGCGCGGTTCCCGGTCGCACCGCAACATCAATCAGTTGCTGAACAAGCGCCTGATAACAGCGCAACGCATCAAGGCCAGTGCTGCTAAGGCCCAGGGCATCGGCCAGCAAATGCCCCTGACCCGTTTCCATGACAAAGCGCAAAAAATCGGCGTGGTAATCCGACACCAGCCCGGTGTCGTGCATGGCGCGGGCCATGCCGGTGGCTTCGGCTTGCAGGCTGCCGGTATCTGCCGCGTTCAGGCGGTCACGATATACCGCCAGCCCCGGATCTTCGCGGCACAAATCGGTCGGGCCAAACAGCGCGCTGATAAGCCGGTCCGCGCCCAATCGGGTATCGCTTGCACGAAAACTCTGGCCGTCGCCATTCATTGCAATCGCTATTTGCAGGATCATCGACTTCACATGATCCACCTGAATCGGGCGCTGGCGCATGATGCGCCACACCTCGTCCACCAGTTGGCCAAGGATCCCTTCGGTGCCGACCTTATCCAGAATATGTTTCAGCAGCCGGTCAACCGCCGCATCCAGTTCGCCCGCCGACACCCGCGCGGCTTCGTGATGTGCCCCAAGAATGCGGTCAAGGTTCAGGGCCAGAACCTGCGTCAGGAAATGGCGCGCATGTTCAACGGGCAATCTTGGCTGAGAATGCACGCCACGCACAACAGACAGAAACCGCAGCAGGTTGACGCATTCCAGCGCGACTGTCCGAAGTTCTGTCGATTTCAGGGTATTGCCCACCATACCCGGCACCAGACTGGACGGGACGGCCCAGTCTGTTCCCGCAAAGATGCCGGCTTGTTCCAACGCCTCGACACGGGTTTCGAGTGCGGCCAGCCCGCCGGGGTGTTTCAACAGGCGCTTGACAGTATCCAGCATGCGCCCCTGATAGGTCGCCTTGCCCGCAGAGGATGCGCTGGCAAGCTGCGTCAGCACATGATCAAAGCTGCGCAAGATCGGCTTGATCGTCTCATCCGGAGGGCTTGTGTTCATTTATGCGTGTCCCGCTTCTTGCGCCTGTGCGCCCTGTTATGTCGGCACCGAGTCTTGCGCCTATGGGCTATGAATACAACCCTGTGCGGCGGTCAAAGGTGGCAACCGATTATGGTGATCTGCCTTGCTGAATAGATACGGGCTGATCAGGACGGCAGACAAACCGCATGACCAGCCCGTTTTCCTGGCCTCTGGCGCAATTATGACGAGGGCATCCAGAAGCGGTGTCATGTCGGATGAAACCGCAAGGCTGGTTGGTTCTGGCCTTTTGCTGCCATTCACACTTGGATAAAGCCCGCGCCAGCGGCGGGCCGGTGTTGCCGATCCGACATTTGAGACGCGCAGCTTATGCAGGCTGCATACTCCGGCATCAAAGGCTTGGCCTGCCATCAGCCAAATCGGCAGGCCGCGGGACGGCCAGACCTATGGCGCGGCGGCCTGCGCCCTTGATTCCGCGCCTTGGGGTGTTCCCCAATTCCGCTTCTCAACCTGATCCGCCTACGCCCTAGATGTAGAAATCCAGTTCTTCCTGCGCCTTGAGCAAATCACGCAAACGATGCGGATCTTCGCCAAAGAAATAGATCAGCCCCCAATGCGTGCCAAAAGCGGACCGTTTTGTCACCTTGGATTCCATCGGTGGCGCAAGTTCGTGAAACTCGAAATAAGGATCATTTTCGGTTTCCGGCGGGATACTCAATTCGCTGACAACGCGGCGGCGGGGGTAGACCCCGAAACAGCCTGCATGGCCCAGCGCATCCTTCACTGGTGTGGGGAAGAACGCGTCCAGTTCTTCTTGCGTCGTTTTCGGATCGAACGCCAGCACAAGCCCCTGATAGGCGTTAAAGCCGTATGCGCGTTCCATCAACTCGAATGCATTGAAACCCGGCGGACGATAGGCCACTTCGCCAAAATACATCGTGCCATCATTGGTGACAAAATATTCAGGGTGGATGAACCCGAAATCAATGTCGAACACTTCGATCAGCTTCTCGATCTGCTCGGTGATCTTGGCGCGGTATTTTTCCAGCTCGGGGGTGGCGGGCACAAAGACCGAATACCCAAGCGTCACATATTCCGAGATGTTCAGAAACTGGATCTTGCGGTCCTTGATCCACGCCTCGACCGCGAATTCCCAGCCATCCAGATGCGATTCCAGCAGTGCCGGAAATTCATCATCAGCAATCGCGGCCACATCATCGGGTGAACGGATGACACGGTGCCCAAGACAGCCCGCCTTGTCGAATGCCTTGAAATGGATCGGGTCATTCGGGTCACCATCGAGCTTCAGCAATGTCTGATTGACGCGCTTCAGAAAGCGGATCACATCGGACTGGTCCATCGCCTCTTCAAAAATACCCACGCGGATACCGCCAAGCTGCGCGCGCCGCTTCATCAGCGATTTGTCACGGAACAGCATCGACTGGCTTAGCAGGCGCGGGTTGCCCAGCAACACCGAATTAATGGCCCCTGCCCATTCAACCGTTTCTTCAAACAACGGGATCGCAACATCAACGCCCATATCCTTGAGTGTGGTCGCCAGTTCATGGGACCGGTCGTTCAGACGCTCGAAATCCCAGCTGACATGCGGGATATTGTGCTGCTTTGCGTATTCTTCTGCCCATTGGGGCGCAACGATGACATAGCGGCGGTCAAATTTCTCCAAAGCGTCAATGCATCTTAAGCTCCATCCCAAGACGGCAATATAACCTTTTTCTGGGTCCTTGGTCTGCATACGTACTCCTTTAGTTATCGGGCCTGTTCTGCCTGTATGGGCAGAACCACCCTTCAGATATAGTTCGATAACACAAACTATAAAGGAATGACACCAAGCTGCGAAAATAGATTTATTTTCAATAATTATTGCTATTTCACACCATCAATGCATATTAAGTGCAAAAATTTACTTCGATCTACGAAACTATTGGCCATACCGGCTGCGCCTATGGGGCACATGCCGGAAAACGGGCGCATCTGCGCAAGGATGCGACGCGCGCCTTGCGTGCCGGACCCGCGCCGCCCGCGACAAAACCCGCGGGCGACAGGTAAATGACCTTGCGTTCCATCGCACCATCAGGGGTTGTGTGGATGCTATGCTATAGCTATCCCCGTCAGTTATAATCTGTCCGCAAAACAACCTTTGGCGGTGATCCAATGTCAGAAAAAACACCCCTTACACGCAAACCGGTGACACCTTTCCTTGTGATCGGCGTTCTGGCTGCACTGGTCGCACTGTCGGTCTGGTGGGTCACGCGCCCCGGCCCGCTGGTCATTCAGGGCGAAGTGGCGGCCCCGCGCGTTGATGTGTCCGCACGCACATCAGGGCGCGTGACCGACGTGATGGCCGATCTGGGTGCGCAGGTCGAGCAGGGGCAGGTTCTGGCCGAACTGTCGAACCCGCAGCTTGTCACCGCCCATGCCGCAGCAACCGCAGGGCTGGATGTGGCGCGCGCATCGGAAGCGGCGGCAGGTGCCACCCGCCCCGAAGTGATCCGCGCCCGCGAAGCGGAATTTGCAGCCGCGCAGGCCGATCTGCGCCTTGCCGAAGAACAGGCCACGCGCGACACGGAACTGTCGCAACAAGGCCTACGCCCGCAAGCGGCCATCGACCAGTCCGTGCGCAATGTCGAAACCGCAGCCCGCAGGCAGGAAGCGGCGCAAGCCCAGCTTGATCTGGCGCGCGCCGGTGCGTCCCCCGAAGAACGGGCCGTCACCGCAGCGCAGGTGGCCCAGGCCGAAGCTGCCCTTGCCCAGCGTCAGGCGGATCTGGACGAATTGACGATTTACGCCCCGCTTGGGGGTGAAATTTCCGCCCGTTTGATTGAACTGGGTGAAAATATCGGCCCCGGCGCACCGCTTTTCACCATCGTCGATCTGGATAATGCGTGGTTTACCTTCAACCTGCGCGAAGATCTGCTGGCAGGGCTGCAAGTGGGCGACACGCTGAACGTGCGCGTGCCCGCACTGAATACAGAGGTGGAGGCGCAGATCACCCTGATCAATGTGCAGGGCCAGTTCGCAAGCTGGCGCGCGACCCGCGCAACCGGCGATTTTGACCTGCGCAGCTTCGAATTGCGCGCGCAGGCCATGCAGCCGGTTGATGGTCTGCGACCGGGGATGTCCGCGCTTATTTCGCTGGACAGGTAAGCCATGTTCGCCGTCATGCTGCGCGAATTCAGACTGTTGCTGCGCAGCCCCGCGCTGGCAGGGCTGGTGGTGCTGCTGCCACTGGTGATGATAGCACTCCTTAGCGGCATTTTCCGCGCTGGCATTCCCACTGGCATGGCCGTGGCGGTGGTCGATCTGGACCGCTCGCATCTGTCGCGCAGCGTGACCCGCATGCTGGATGCTGCGCCGGAATTGCAGGTCACGCATCAGGCGCTTAGCCTGTCAGAAGCGCGCGCCCTGATCGTTTCCGGCGATGTGCGCGGCGCGATATATCTGCCGCAAGGGCTGGAACGCGATGTCACCCGTGGCGAGCGTCCTGAAATTGTGACCTTTTACGACAACCAGCACATGAGCGCGGGATCATTGGTTGCGCGGGGCGCACGCAATGCAATCGACGCAGCCCTTGCGGGGCTGCGCCTGTCCATCCGGCAGGGACAGGGAGAGGCGACCGTTCAGGCGCAGGTCAGCATCCAGCCCATTGCGCTGCAATCCCACGCCCTGTTCAATCCGGCCTTTGATTATGTGCATTTCCTGTTAGCTGCCCTTGTGCCGACGGTCCTGCAGATCATCGCTGCGGCGGGCACGGCCTATGCGGTGTCACTTGATTTCGGGCCGGGCCGGCATCCGCAGGTTCTGGCGCGGATGGCGGGCGGCGTGCTGCCTGCGATGCTGGGCAAGATATTGCCCTATACCTGCGTGTTTTTGGTGATTCTGGGCCTGTCGGATGTCTTGCTTTATGGCCTGCTTGCCGTGCCCTTGCGCGGGTCGCTGCCGCTGATGGCGATGGGGGCGGTGATGTTCGTTCTGGCAGCCCAACTGATTGGTGCATTGGCCTTCGTTGTGACGCGCGACATGGGCCGCGCGGCCAGTATCATTGCCGTGATCACCGCGCCTGCCTTTGGGTTTATGGGGCTGGGGTTTCCGCGCGACGCAATGGCACCGCTGGCGCAGGCATGGGGCGCGGTAATCCCCGGCACATGGTATGTGGAACTGCGCATTGACCAATCCTTGCGCGCCACCCCCGTGGATTTATCCCTGACACCGCTGCTATGGCTTGCCTGCATCGCAGGCGTGCTGGCGGCACTGATGCTTGTGCAACTTCTGCGTTTGCAGCGCGGGATTAAGGCCGCCTCATGAAGGCTGTCTTGGGTGCCCTTCTTGCTGAATTGCGCGGCATTTTCGCGGACCGTCAGGTGCGGCTGATCATTCTGGCGGCGCTGGTTATCTATGCGCTGGTCTATCCGTTTCCGTATCGTGCCGAGTTGCTGCGCGATGTGCCTGTTGTGCTGGTCGATCTGGACCGCACTACAAGTTCGGCAGAACTGGCACGGCGGGTAGATGCATCCGAAGCGGTTGCGCTTGCCCATGACGCGCAGGACATGGTGCAGGCAACACGGCTTGTGCAGGAACGGCGCGCATATGGTGTGCTGTTGATCCCTGAAGGGTTTGAACGCGCGCTGCTGCGCGGGCGGCAAAGCCCTGTCGCGCTTTATGCCGATGCCAGTTATTTTCTGATGTATCAGCGTGTGATGCAGGGCGCAGCCGTGCCCTTGCGCCAACTGGGTGCAGAAATCGAAATGGGCCGCCTGATCGCGTCCGGCACATCCGCTGATGTGGCCCTTGCGCAGGTCAGTCCAGCAGCACAGGTCGAAGTGCCGTTGTTCAACCCTGCTGCGGGGTATGCCACATATGTTCTGCCCGCCGCGTTTGTTCTGATCCTTCAGCAATCCATGATGATGGGGCTGGCCCTTGTCGCCACCCGACGCAGCACAGGCAGCGGCCATCCGGTGTGGCGCGTGCTGGGTCGCATGGGCGCGTGGGTGGCGATATATGCGCTGTTGCTGCCACTTTACCTGATTGTTCTGCCTGCACTGTACGGGTTGCCCAATCTTGGCAATACGGGCGCTGTTTTGATGCTGGGACTGCCCTTCGTGCTGGCAACGGGGCTGCTGGCACAATGCGTCGCCGCATTGTTTCGTCGCGCCGAGGTGGTGCAGGTTGTGCTGCTGGCATTGGGGTTGCCGTTTTTCTTTCTGTCCGGTTTCGCCTGGCCGGTCGAGGCGATACCTGCCCATCTGAACAGCGTGGCGCAGCTTGTCCCCTCTACTCCGGCGATTGACGGGCTGGTGCGCATGACACAGATGGGGGCAACGCCGTCGCAGGTCGCGCAGGCCTTCTGGCACCTGTGGGGGTTGGTCGGGGCCTTTGGCCTGTTGGCGTTATGGCTGGAAATTTCGGGCGGGCACCCGCGCAGCCCCGACACAGACGCCATAGAATAGCCCGCCGCCGAAGTTCACGGCGCAGATGTCTGGCGCCCCCCTTCGCGTGCGACGACCCATCCGTTCAGCCATGCCAGCCCCGCAAGCGTCAGGCCAAGTCCCAGAAACGCGCCCACACGCAGCAACCCGTCCAACTCGGAGGCGTCAATCAAAAAGGCCTTGGCGGCGGCAAGTCCGGCCAGCCCCACACCAAGTTTGCGCAGGTCCGCGCGCCCCGTGCGCAACGCCCATGCCAATGCCACAGCCCCCGCCAGCAGAAGCGCGAAGGTATAGGCATAAAGTTCACCCTGCGCGATTCCATTGATCATGCGCAGATCAGGGCCTTGCCACAGGTGGCGGATTGCAGTTGCCCCCCAAAGCGCGCCCAGCCCCCAGCCTGCAATGCGCAGATAGGGGGGCGTCGACAACGCAACCAGCAAGATTGCGGGCAGCAAATAGGCCAGAAGCAGATCGTTCACGACCGGCCATCCGGCAACCGGTTCCACAAATGGCCACACACCAATGACCGGTGATGCAGGAAACACCGCAGCCGATACCAGTGCTGTTGCGGCCAGAAGCGCGAACACCCACGCAAGCGCAATGCGAACGCGCCGCAGCAATGGCAGCGCTGCACGCCGGATTTGCACCCAGGTCAGTGCAATCAGAACGCTTGCCTGCAAGCCCAGTTGGGCATGGGCCCCGATCTGGTCAGGCAACAGGCGGGCAATAAGGATGCCCGTGCAAATCGCAACACTGCCCATCAGGCCGGTTTCTACCAGCAAACGCCCTTCGCGGCGCACGGCGACGTCGCTTAACCGCTGGATCATCCACAGCGCCAGAAACGGGCCTGCAAGCGTGGCTGTAACTGCCGCCAGAAATGCCCCCGTGCCAGCATCTTCCATGTGCCAGCTTAGCCCCGGATCCAGCACCAGCCGCCAGCCCAGCGCAAGCGACGCAAGCCCCAGAAACGCGCCAAGGCCGGGAATATCGAAGCGGCGGTCCATTGCGGCGGCGGCCACCATCAGCACCGCCAGCGCAACGGTCAGCGCAGCCTGTCCCAGCATCAGCATCAGCCCCAGCGCCACCAAGGCGAATGCCGCCGCCGCCGCCGCGCCCAGCCGTGGGCCATGGCCCTTGTCGCGCGCGCCGTAGCGCAAGGCCAGCATGGTTGCCAGACCGGCTGCGACCATCGCATGCAACGCCCATGCGTAGGGGCCGATCACTGTTGCCGGTTGCCACATTGTTTCCAGCGCAATCAATGCGCCGCCGGGCAAGATAAGCCCGGCAAGTGTGAAGGGCGCGTAGCGGCCGGGGGCTTCCGCCTCGCCCCGCCAGATCATGGCCAGACCGGCCAGATGGGCCAGCCCCAGAATATAGCTGGCCTGTAGCGGCATGGGCGATTCCGGCGGACGCGGCAGATGAAATCCATAGACGACCGAGCCGCCGCCCAGCCACGCCTGCACAACAATCCACAGCGGCAATGCAACGATGGGCAGCACCATCTGGTCGGACAGTGCAGGCGCACGCACGCACCAGACGGCGATTAATATGGCCAGCGCGGCAATACCTATCGGCCCCGCCATGCCGTCCACCAACAGCGCCAGACCAAAGCCCGCCACAGCGGATGCCGCAAAACTGGCCCGCACCCCTTGCGCGGGCCTGACCCGCCCCAAAGCGCGCGGCCCCTGCACCATTGGCGCGATATAGCCAAAAGGCAGCGTCATCGCAGCGCCAGCCACAATGATCACGGCCAGCGCGAAACCCAGTTCATCCGCGCCTGCCACCCGCCATATCACCATCGCCCCCAACGGCCCTGCAAGCGCCAGCCATGTGACCCAGCCCCAACGCCGTTTTGCGTCGATTCCAAGTCCGGCAAAGGCCAGCAGGGCGAAATACCCAAACAGCGCCGGTGGCGGTGGCCCCCCGCCGCCAAGGATGAAGGGAACGGCTGTTCCCGCAACCAGCCCAAGCGCCGACAGCATGGGACCGTATAGCCAGCCCAGCCCGATGGCCGCAAAAGACAATAGTGCCAGACAGGCCAGCGCAGTGGCGGGACCGATCATCGCATACAGATGCAGTGCTGCCAGAACTGCCGCCATTGCAATCACCAGCCCCGCCCCTGTCAGCGTTGCGGGCAAAACGGGACCGGCAACAGGGCGGGGGCGCAGCCATTCGCCTGCTGTCACCAGCCCCGCCGCCAGAACCAGCGCCAGCACGATTTGCGTCAGGGGTGTCAATTTTCCGGTTTCAACCGCATATTGCACCAGAAACACCCCTGAAAGCACCAATGCCGCGCCCGCAACAGGGTAAATCCAGTTATCGCGCAACCATGGCCGCAACCGCGCAAATGCGCTTTGTCGCGCCGCTTTCGCACCGGCGTCAGGGACGTTTGTTGTTGTGACACTTTCTGTTTTTCCGCCCTCACTACGCGACGTGTCGACCCAAGGCCCCTTTTGGGGCGATGTTTCCGCTGCGGGGGCGTCAGGCATATCTGG
Source organism: Paracoccaceae bacterium (assembly GCA_020832445.1). Taxonomy (GTDB): domain Bacteria; phylum Pseudomonadota; class Alphaproteobacteria; order Rhodobacterales; family Rhodobacteraceae; genus Roseinatronobacter. The sequence continues at coordinate 104,199 of JAFIEO010000044.1, read as the reverse complement.
CGAAGCTGTTGCATCAACCTCCGGGGCAATGCCCTGCGCGCGCAGCGTCACCAGTTCGCGTTCCAGTTTCTTGATCCGCGTGCGCGATGACAGCGCAATCCACAATGCGGCCACGCTTATCAAGGTTAGGAATAAGTCCATGTCATATGCCTGTTGTCACGGTGTTTCGCCCAAAAAAGCGGCGCTGTGCAGGCATTCTCGCGAAACGGGGGGCATCCCGCAAGGGCTTGGGCGCATTTCTTGACACACAAGCCTGCGCCTTGCGGATGCAAGGGCCATATGGCCACCGTTCACCCCGCCGTCGCGCCCCCAAATCACAGCAGGGTCACCGGTGGGTATGTCCACGCAACAAGGTGGGGTTCTTATGCGATCGCAACAGTCCCTTCATTGCGATCAAGCGTTTTGCCCGGCCTTGCGCCGGTGGGGGTTTCATCGCGCCAGACGCAGCGGCCATTCACCCATGTTTGCTGCAAGCCAATCGCGGGGCGCTTGGGGTCTTCATAGCTGGCCCCTGCGGCAATGCGCGCGGGATCAAATACCACCAGATCCGCATAATGCCCAAGCGCCAGACGCCCGCGACCTGTCAACCCGAACCGGTCGGCAGGCATGGAGGTCATGCGCTTGACCGCTTCTTCAAGCGTGAAAACCCCCTCATCCCGCGCATAATGCCCCAGAACACGCGGAAATGTGCCCCAGACACGCGGGTGCGGGTGCTTGCCCCGCCCGATCCCGTCCGAGCAGATCATCGTATGGGGATACTGCAAAATGCGCCGCACGTCGGTTTCGGCCATCAGAAAGAAAATACCGGTTGCGGGCAGCAGCCGTTCCATGGCGGTGTCCAGATCAACGCCCCAGTCGCGCGCGATATCGGCCAGATCGCGGCCTGCCATGTCGGGATATGGCACGGAATCGGCCACCATCACGCGCTGCGCCTGTTTGTGCCGCCCGGAATTGAGCATGGTGGATGATGCGGTCCAAGGCGTCGTGTCCAGCCCCACATCCTGATGCGCGCGGGCTGTTTCAATCATCGCCAAGGTGACTTCGGACAGGCCGTGATTGGCCAACCCTGCGCATTTGTGGTGCGACACATGCACCCCGCAACAGGCCGCGCGCCCGATATGCAGCGTTTCATTCAGCGCGTCGATCACGCGGTCGCCTTCATCGCGCATATGGGTGACATACAGTTTGCCATGCGCCTGCGCGATGCGGGCCATTTCAATCAGCTCCCCGGTGGGGGCGGCGCGCGCGGGCGGGTAGAATGTGCCAGTGGACAGCCCGATCCCCCCGTGCGCCAGCGCCGCATCCAGTGACGCGGCCATGGCGCGCAATTCAGCCTTGTCGGCAGGTCGGTTCAGATCGGCGCATTCATTGACGCGCAACGTGCCATGCCCGATCAGGCATGCTGTGTTGACCGCGGGCGGGGCTGCATCCAGATGCGCGCGGTAGGCGGCAAAACTGGCAAAGCGCGGCACATCCGGCGACAGGATAATGTCCAGCGGGGCAGGCAACGCCACATCGGCGCGCAGGGGTGCTATGGAAAACCCGCAATTCCCGTTGATGATGGTCGTCACCCCCTGCCCCACCATGCAGGCCATGTCGGGGTCGGTCAGGACGATTTCATCATGATGCACATGCGGGTCAATGAACCCCGGTGCCAGCGCCAGCCCGGTGCAATCATGCGCCACCCCCGCGCTATACTGCGCCAGTTGGCCCATTGCGGTGATCCGGTCATCGGTGATGGCCAGATCACCCTGCCATGACGGGCCACCGGTGCCGTCAATAATCGTTGCATTCCGGAAAATCACATCCGCTTTCATGGAAAGTCCTGATATTTTAGGGGTGGGAACATGCAAAATCAGCTTTTCGCCAGATCCTGTTCAACGCTGACCGCATCGGGGGCTGCGCGTTCAAACGGGCGGGCCAGCAGATGGATAAGGATGAATACCACCATCAGCGGCACAGCCACTGCGACCAGAAGCGTGGGAAAGCCCAGCGTTTCGGCGGTCATGCGCGAATGGCGCACCAGAAAGCTGCGTTCGGGGTTCATATTGGGGCCAAAGAAGCTGAACCACAGGATTGGCAGCAGATAGATCAGCACTGCCAGCCCCTGAATGGCCCCTGTAACCGCCGATACCACAGCCGAGCGTTGCGCACTGGCAGCCCCGATCAGGGCGGGATCAAAGCGGCGCTTGAAAGACAGCGTCGCCCCCATCAACCCCGCCCAGATCATGGCGTAGCGGGCCAGTTCTTCTGTCCATGCGGGCGGCGAGTTCAGCACATAACGCGCAATCACCTGCGTCATGACTGCCCCCACCAGCACCACAAGGAACATCATCGACAAGGCACTGGCCAGACGGTCAATGCCACGGCTAAGCGCAACGACTATCCGTCCGGCCATCTGCATCAGTTGCGCACCAGGTCCAGCGCGTCCAGATAGGCCGCCAGATGGTCTGCCTCCATCACGTCATCCCATGTGGGGCGTGTGGCCTCGACCATCTTTTCGCGCTCGCCATCGTCCAGTTCGGACAGGGTGACACCCGCGTCAACGTGACGTTCGGTGACGATGCTGCTCCAGTCCTCGATCCAGGCGCGGTTTGCGGCGACACCTGCATCAATGGCGGCATCGATCTGGGTTTTCTCCTCGTCCGACAGCATGTCATACCAGTCTTCGGACATCAGCACGATGCGGGTGGATGGCGTGACCGCGATCTGGGTGAAATGGCGCAGGAATTCGGTATGGCCGGTGCGGATGGCCGAATTGGGCGGGTTGATATAGCCGTCTGCGATGCCGGTCTGAATGGCATTTGCCACTTCGGCCCAAGCCACAATCGTGCCCGATGCGCCAAGCGCTTCGATATAGGCCAACTGTTCGGCATTCAGTGCGCGCAGGCGCAGCGATGACAGGTCTTCCATCTTGGTGACCGCATGGCTGCGGTTATGGATGCCATTGGGCATGCCGATATAGGTGAACCCCACCAGACGCACGCCATTGCGCACCAGCGGTTCATTCATCTGATCCAGCAAATCGGATTGCGCGATCACGGCGTCGAATTCATCGCCGTCCTCAAACATGAAGGGCAGGGCCACGCCGCGCACCATGGGACTCATGCCATAGGTGGTGGACACGGTGGCCAGATTGATTTCCAAAAGCCCTTGGGCCACCTGGTCAAAACGCTCGCGTTCGCTGCCCAGCGTGTCGGACGGGAAAATATTGACATCAAACCCGGTGCCTTCCAGCGCCTCGGCAAAGCCTGCGGCAAATGCAGCTTCGGCATTGGTGACAGGGTCATTCACGCCATTCATGGCAATCTTGACTTCGGTTGCCGAAAGCGACGTTGTCGCCAGAAGGAAGCCAAGGCCCGTGGCCAGAAGTGTCTTTGTCATGTCTCAGTCCTCTTGGTTGTGAAACGGATCAGCGCAGCCCAAGTGCCTTGGGCAACGCCAGCGAGATTTCGGGAACAAATGTCAGAACGATCAGCACGCACAGCTCGACCAGAAAGAACGGCAGCGTCACGCGGATCAGGCGCCAGTAATCCATCTTGACCACAGTGGCCAGGATCAGCAGCACGCCCCCCAGCGGCGGCGACAGCAAACCGATGGTGATGTTGAAACAGATCACAATGCCCAGATGCACAGGATCAATCCCCATCGCCAGCGCGACGGGCACGAAGATGGGCGCGAATAGCGCAACTGCCGCCTTCACATCCATGACCATACCGGCCAGCAGGAAAATGACGTTGATCAGCATCAGATATTGCAGCGGACCAAGGCCCCAGCCCTCAATCGTGGCGGCAATCGCTTGTGGCCATTGCATAAGTGCTGCCAGATAACTGAAGGTCGAAATTGCACATAGAATGATGAACAGCGCGCCCAGCAACACACCCGTGCGGTGCAGGCTTTCGCCCACTTCACGCCAGCCCAACTGGCCATACCCAATGCCGATCAGCAGCGCGGCCATAACGGCCACGCCTGCGGCCTCGGCCGGGGTCATGATGCCAAACAGCGTGCCCCCCAGAATGATGACCGGCAATAACAGCGCCGGAAGCGCCTTCAGCGCAGATGGCAGCACGGCAGGCAATTCCGCATCACGCCCGCCAGGATGGTCATCGCGCCACGCGAAAAACGCGTTCATCGCCATCAGCACGCCCGCAAGCAACAAGCCCGGCACAATGCCCGCAGCAAACAGCGCCGCAATGGATGTGTCCATCAGCGCGCCATAGAAGATCAGGATGGAACTGGGTGGAATGATCGGCCCGATGATTGACGACGCGCCCGTGATTGCGGCGGCATAATCACGCGAATAGCCGCGCTTTTCCATTTCCGGCACCAGTGAATTGCCCAAGGCCGCCGCGTCCGACACAGCAGACCCCGACACGCCCGCAAAGAAAACACTGGTCAGAATGTTCACATGCCCCAAGCCCCCCTTCAGCCGGCCCACCAGCGACATGGAAAAATCAATCAGCGCCTTGGCAAGCCCGCCGCGGTTCATCAGATCGCCCGCCAGAATGAACAGCGGCATCGCCAGAAAGGCGAACACATCCAGCTGGCTGAACAGGCGTTGCGGCAAAACAGCCATGTAGCGGGTGTTGTCGGACACGATGAATGTCACGATTGCAGCCGCGCCAACCGCATAGGCGATGGCCGCGCCAGCGATCACGGCAACCATCAAAAAACCCAGCACGAAAACTGCTTGCATATATTCAGGCCCAGTATTCACTTAACATTTGAAATAGTATCGCGGTAAATTTTCCATAATAAAATGAAAAGTTTTTGCAGCTTCCATAGCTATAGACTATAGGGTGGGTATGGATCATCGCGCGATTACCCTACAACGCATGCAGGTTTTCTGTGCCGTGTACGAGCATGGCTCTTTCAGTGCGGCGGCGCGCGCGCTGTCCATCTCTCAACCGACGGTCAGCAAGCATCTGCGCGATCTGGAACGCGCGCTGGGGATGACCCTGTTTATTCTGGATCACGGGCGCATTACCCCCAGCAACGAAGCGGGCTGGCTGTATCATCAAAGCAAGTTTCTAAGCGAAGGCGTGCGCGAATTGTCCAAGCGCATAGACCGGTTTCGCACCGGGGCCGAAAGGCAGCTATCTGTGGGCTGTGTGGGTATGCTGACACGCCACCACCTGCCACATGCCGTGGCACGGATCATGGCACAAATGCCTGATTTAAGTCTGAATTTATGGGTGCAAACCGCGATCGAGCAGTTATCAGCCATTCGCGCAGGACAGATCGATCTGGGACTTTGCGTCGGCATGGTCGATTGCGCAGATCTGCACGCCGTGCGTATCGGTCAGGGCAAACTGGTGATGATGGCCCCGCCAGAAGCCCCCGGCGCGGATATGGCATGTATCACGCCGCAGGATATCGTCGATTACGGGGTGGGAATTGATGTGCCCTATGACCGGCCTTTGGGAAAGCTGTATCACAACTGGCTGGGCGGGCGCGCACCGTCACAGGCGGCAGGGCGGATCGTGGCCTATTCCCTTCAAGTTATGGTACCGCTGGCACAGCAATTGCGGCGCACAGTCGTGATTGACAGCTTTTCTGCCAGCGCTATGGCAGGGGACGACATGCGCCTGATCGATCTGCACCCCGAAGTGACATTCGACGTTCTGGCGATTTCCGCGCGCCCTTTGGACCAGTTAGGTCCGGCGCGCGACCTGACAGAAGCGATGCAACGCGTGCTTGCCGCCGCGACGGGACCGCACCCCGCTGACAAGGTTCAGAAACACGCTGGCGCATGACGCTGCGTTTGGTCCAAACCACCTAAGGCCAAACCTGCGGCACTGTGTTAGGGTGGCGATGTTTTGAATGTCGAAATGTGAAAGTTTCTGCCTAAGCTGAAAAAAATTATTTCTCTGGCAAGGAAATCATCGCAAATTGGGCGGGTCTGCAATACGAAATTTAGGCAACATATCTATAACTCGAAAAGGAAAATCCGTGATTTCCGAAGCGCCCATCAGCATCTCGCGGTCACCACGATGAAGCCGGGGTTCGGGCGCGCTCGTCATGCGGTGCTACGCAAGACCAACCTGCCGGCCCTGCTGGCGTTTATGGTTGTGATCGCGGGTTGGATTGCAGCAGAAACACAGTCCCGCAACACTTACATTCAGGATCAGCGCAATTTGATTCTGGCACAGACTGCGGTATTGCGTGCCGATCTGGAAGGCACGGTAAACGGCACGATCCAGCTTGTCCGCGGATTGATTGCCGCAATCGCAACCGAACCCGACATGGACCAGACGCGCTTTGCAGAACTGGCCAGCAGGTTGATCGAAGACCAGCAGGTGCTGCGCAATCTGGGTGCCGCGCCCGATATGGTCATACAGATGATGTATCCGGTTGCGGGCAACGAACAAGCGATTGGTCTGGATTACACACGCCATCCCGACCAACGCGAAGCCGCGCTGCGTGCGCGGGATCTGGGTAAACTCGTGCTGGCCGGACCGGTTGATCTGCTACAGGGCGGGCAAGGGTTTATTGGCCGCTTTCCGGTATTTCTGCCGCGCGAGGATGGCACATCCGAATTCTGGGGGCTGGTGTCGGCGGTCATGGATGTGGATGTGCTGTATCAGCAAGCCGGGCTGGTCAGCGATCTGCCCTTTGCCCTGACGCTGAGGGGCCGCGACGCAACCGGCGCGCAAGGGCCTGCGTTTTATGGCCCCGCAGTCGCCCCCGAAGATGATCCGGTGATAACATATGTGCAACTTCCAACAGGGTCGTGGCAGATTGCGGCCTTGCCGCATGGCGGCTGGCAAACGCAACCGCCCCAGATCTGGACCACGCGCGCGCTGCTGTTTCTGGCCGCGGTGTTGATTCTGGGGCCAAGCATCCAGATGGGTCGCCTGATGGAGACGCGCCAATACGCCATTCGTGAACTGAAATCCGCCAATAATATCCTGCACCGCCAGATGCAGGAACGTGAAGCCGCGCGCATTTTCCAGCAAGAAACAGAAGCGCAGTTGCGATACAGCCTGCAACAACAACAGGACGTGACCAACCGTTTTCAGGATGTGGCCGATATCAGCCGGTCCTGGGTGTGGGAAGTTGACGCAGACCTGCGTTTCACCCATGTGTCGGACACATTCCTTAGGCTGACGGAACTGCCCGCCGACACTGTGCTGGGCCATACCCGTGCAGAAATTTTTGCCGATAACACCGAAGCGCTGCAAAGCGCCGATTGGGATACGCTGGCCGCACGCGTTGCGCGGCGGGAACCATTTTCCGGGTTCGCACACCGCATGGTCACCGCGAAGGGTCGCGTATTGTGGGTTCAGGTGTCCGGCTCTCCGATCTTTGATGCGCAAGGCCAGTTTGCGGGCTATCGGGGCGCGGGGATGGATGTGACGGAAATGCAGCTTGCCCGCGCGGCCGCCGAGGAATCGAACCGTATCAAAACCATGTTCCTTGCCAATATGAGTCACGAAATACGAACGCCACTGAACGGCGTTCTTGGCATGGCAGAGGCCCTGCGCGAAGTGTTGCGGGATCCCGCGCACCGGCAAATGGCCAAGACAATCCACGACAGTGGCGAAGGCTTGTTGCAAATTCTGAACGACATCCTCGATATCTCGAAGATCGAGGCTGGCAAGATGCTTCTGGATGACACGCATTTCGACCCGGAAGACGTGGTCAATCAAGTCGTCGCGGTACACAGCCCCCGCTGCGCCGAGAAGGGGCTTCGTGTGCATATCGCGGCGGAAGGCGGGGAAACAGTGATGCGCCGGGGTGATCCGCACAGGGTGCGGCAGGTGATCCACAACCTTCTGAGCAACGCAATCAAGTTTACCGATCAAGGTGAAATCACCATCACCTTGCGCAATACGCGCGACGCCCCTGTAGAAATCGAAGTGCGTGACACCGGCATCGGCATGACCGCAGAGCAGCAAGAATTCATATTCGAGGATTTCATGCAGGCTGACGGGTCAATCACACGCCGGTTTGGGGGCACAGGGTTGGGCATGTCCATCGTTCAGCGCCTGATGACCCTGATGAATGGCACGATTTCAGTCCATTCGGTCCTGGACGAAGGAACAGCCATTCACCTGAAACTGCCCCTGCCAGTATCCGACGAAGCCCCGGTTGCACAACAGACCCCAACCGTCGATCTGTCGGGACTTCGGCTGCTTGTCGCGGATGACATGCGCACCAACCAGTTGGTATTGCAGGCGCTACTGGGCGACACTGGCGTAGCAATCACCACAGTGGACAATGGCGCGCAGGCCGTCGACGCATGGGCCGGGGGCGAATTTGATGCGGTGCTGCTGGATATATCGATGCCGGTCATGGATGGCCCGTCAGCACTGGCCGAGATGATCCGCATTTCAGATGCCAGCGACAGGCCACGCCCCCGCGCAATCGCATTCACCGCGAATGTGATGCACCATCAGGTCGAAGGATATCGCGCCGCCGGTTTCACAGCATGTATCGCCAAGCCGCTGAACAAGGCCGGTCTAATGGCCCAGATTGCGGCAGTCGCAGGCCGTGGACGCGCGTGACGCCTTGCCGCCGGACACTGCCGCATCTTCGCGGGTAGCGGCGCCCCCGCAATCCCTGCTATTTCGAAACCTTGTCGCGCCAGCCATGCTTGGGGGCAAAGCCCACAAGTTCGCGGGCCTTGTCGATTGCATAAAATGTCTCATGCCCCGAAATGTCGCGGCGCAGGGGCACATCGGGGTAAAAGCGCGCAATGATTTCAGCCGCCGGAATATCAACAGATGTGTCGGCATTTGCCACGTTGAACACCTGATAACCCAGCCCGTCGGTGCGCAGGCAACACTCAACCATATGGCCCAGATCACGCGCGTCGATATAGCCAAAGATATTGCGACGGCGCAGTGCCGCGTCCTGAACAAAGGCAGGAAACATATCGGCATATTCATGCGGCTCAATCACGTTGTTGATGCGCAGCCCGTAAATGTCGATCCCTGTTCGCGCCTGAAAGGACCGCGCCGTCACCTCATTTGCGACTTTCGACATGGCGTAGCTGTCATGCGGGACGGTGGGGTGGGCTTCATCCACCGGCAAATACTCTGGCCGCTGTTCGCCATGTGCAAAGCAAACCCCGTAGGTCGTTTCTGATGATGCAAAAACAACCTTGCGGATGCCCAGCTTCACAGCCGCTTCGATCACATTATAGGTGCTTAGGGTGTTCACGCGAAACACTTCGGAATCCGGTCCGATCAGAATGCGCGGGATCGCTGCAAAATGCACCACGGCATCAAAACGCGGTGCCCCTGCGGGATCATCCAGTTCATCCAGCCCGGCCAGCCCCGACATCGCGGAATACACCTGCCCGATATCTGTCAGATCCACCCTAAGGTTATCCACGCGTGGATCGTCCAGCGGCACCAGATCGGCGTTCAGCACCCTGTGCCCCTGATCAAGCAACCAGGATACGGCATGTTTGCCCGCCTTGCCGGAGCCGCCGGTAAAGAAAATTCGCATTTATGATCACCTGTGTGGTTTGGCCGGAATGGCGCGTCGGGCGTAGCGTACGGGACAAGCGCGCCCCGATGCAAGCCTTGCAGAATGTCTGCTACATCGTGTTCGGCAGGAACAGCACCAGCGCCGGAAACACGATCAGCAGGATCAAGCGGATAACATCGGTCACGACAAAAGGCAGCACGCCACGGAATATGGTCGTCAACCGCACGCCTTTGGACAGGGTATTGATAACAAATACATTAATTCCCATGGGCGGGGTGATCATGCCCAATTCCGCGACCATGACGATAATGACACCAAACCATATCGGGTCGAACCCCAGATGCATGACCACCGGAAACACGATTGGCACCAGAAGCAGGATCATCGCCATCGTGTCCAGAATGCAGCCCGCGATGATAAAGGCAATCAGGATCAGCGCCAATGTGCCATGCGCGGACATGTCCAGCCCGACCAGCCATGCCGTCAGTTTCTGGGGTGATCTGGTGATGGCCAGAAAATAGCCAAACAGCACGGCCCCGATAAGCACAGTAAAGATGGAGACCGAGATGCGCAGCGTTTCGACCAACGCGCCCAGAATCTTGTCGGTGTTCAACTGCCCCCGCGCGACCCCGATTGCCAATGTCGCGATTGCGCCAAGCGCCGATGCTTCGGTCGGGGTGGCAACACCCAGATATATTGCCCCGATCACAGCGGCAAACAGCAACATCACGGCCCAGACACCCGACAGTGACGCCACAGCTTCGCGCAACACGAAAGGCTGCCCGTCCGGCAACCCGCGCCGATAGGCAATGCGGATCGTCAGCATATACAGCACAATCGCCATCAGCCCGGGAATGATGCCCGCAATAAACAACTGGCTGACATCGGTTTCGGTGATGAAGGCGTAAATGACCATCACCACAGATGGCGGGATCATGATGCCCAGCGTGCCGCCCGCAGCAATAACGCCTGTGGCCATATCCTCGCGGTAGCCATAGCGGCGCATTTCTGGCAGGGCCACGCGGGTCATCGTGGCCGCCGTGGCGACCGAACTGCCCGATATGGCCGCAAACCCGCCACAGGCCACGACCGTGGACATGGCAACCCCGCCGCGCAGCGGGCCGAACCATGCGCTGGCTGCACGAAACACCTCGCGGCTCAGGCCGGAATTGGTGGCCAGCGCGCCCATCAGGATGAAAAACACAACAAGGCTTAGGTGAAAATCTGTCAAAACCCGAATGGGCGATGTGGCCAGCAGGTTCAGCGCGGGGTTCCAGCCACGTATCGCGGCAAAACCACCCACACCGACCAATGCCAGTGCCACGCCCACCGGAACGCGCAGCAACAGCATGGCAAACAATGCGGCAAAACCGCTTATGGCGACAATGTCAGCGTATGCCACGTGTGACCTCTTTGAAATCCAGATCTTCGGACGAGTCGACCTGTTCGCGCCCTGTGATGATGCGCACCAGCTTTATGGAAATGGTCACAACACTGGCCGCAATCCCTGCCCAGATCAGCCCCAGAAACGGCCAGATCGGGATGCGCAGGTCAAAGGTGGTTTCGCCGGATATGCGCGCGCTGTCCACACGCCCCAGCATTTTCCACGCAACAAGCACCGCAAAACACAGCAGGAATGCCCACGCAATGGCGTCAATCCCACGGCGAATGCCCGGGCTGGCAGTTTGCGCCACCAGATCGACCTGAACATGCCCGCCGCGCAACCCGATAACCGCAAAGCCCCATGCCAGACACGCCCCCAGCAGCAGGCGCGAAAAGTCGAAACTGTCCGGGATCGGCCAGGCAAAAACATATCGCCCAAGCGTCGAGGCCACGACCAGCAGTGTCACGGCCCCCAACAGGACAGCGGCAACAAATTCTACGGCGCGCATATATAGATGAAGCAGACGCATCATTCCGACACCACCGGGTTATGCAAGAAGCAGGATCGCGCGCGCCCGTATTTTAAGGGGTGGCGCGCGCGAAGGTTTGCGGGCTTATTCGTAGGCCGCGCCAACAGCCTGAAGGCGTGCTGTCAGGTCATCCAGCGCGGCTTGCGGGTCGTCAAGTCAGGCATTCGCAGCCGCTTGCGCCCATTCTTCGCGCAGCTGGTCGGACAGGGCCTGCCATTGTGTCATCTGATCATCATCTGGCGTGTAGAAAACATGCCCTTCCTGATCGACAAGGCGCGCACGCCCCGACGATTCCTGCTCGGCCCATGCCGCGTTGATCCGCTCGGACCATTCGGGCGTGCAATGCGCGTCAATCACCTCGCGGTTTTCGGGGGACAGGCTGTCATAAACGCCTTGGTTCATGGCATAGACGAACGTCACCGAATACAGCGGCAGGTCCAGATGATGGGTGACAATATCTGCCACATTGAACACCGACAGGCTGTGCCATGGCGACACGGTTGCATCCGCGCCACCAGATGACAGGATCGCGCGCATTTCAGGAACAGGAACCTGCACAGGGCTTGCGCCCATCAGGCTGATCATGCGCGCAATCGTGCCCTGCGGGGGGCGAATATTCATGCCCGCATAATCACCGGGTTCCGCGATGGGGCCGCGCGTGGCATGAAACGTGCCCGGATCATGCAGGTTGACCAGACAGACATGCACATCGGGCATTTCCTGCGCGGCATGCTGCATATACCATTCATGCAAGGCGCGGTTCGCGGTGGTGCCATTCGACACAAGGAACGGCAATTCGCCCGCGGCAATAATGGGGAAGCGCCCCGCCTGATAGCCCGGATTGACGAAAGCAATATCAACGATGCCATCACGCGCAAGATCATAATGGTCGGCGGCCGAGCCAAGCTGCTGCGCAGGATACAGATCAACCTGAATGCGCCCGTCAGACGCGGCCGCGATGGAGTCCGCCCATTCGGTCATGCCATCCGTATGCACTTCGTGCACTGGCGGCAGCCAGTGCGACAGTGCCAGACTTACTTCTTGTGCGGTTGCAGCGCTGCCCATGGCCATAGCCAGCGTTGCCCCTGTCATCATTACCTTTGCTGTCATGCTGTATCCTCCCTGATGTCTGCATGGATTGGTTTGTTGATGCGTGGCACGCCGGATGCCACGCAACGATGTGCTTCTCGCTGCGCGGGGTCTATAGCCGCTTCAGATTGGAAATAACCCGGTCCAGCGCGGCCAGCAGGTCCGTCACTTCCGCGTCACTGAACCCTGCCAGCGTTTGTTCTTCCACGGCCTGCGCCTTGCGCGTCAACTCAGCCGTGATCTTTTCACCAAGCTTTGTGGCCCACACGGCATTGCTGCGGCGGTCCCCTTCGACCGCGCGGCGTTCTACAATTCCGTTGGCTTCCAGCCGGTCCAGAATAGGCACCAGACTGGACCGCTGAAGCCCCACAGCTTCCGCCACACGGTGCTGCGGCTGGCCGGGATTGGCGCAGATAATGGACAACAACCCCAGATAGCGCGCAGCACCGCCATGGTCGGGCGTGCAGGCCTCGAAAGATTTATAGGCCAGAATTTGCGCCATACGCAGACGAAAGTTGATGCTGCCAGCCAGTTCCGGCTGCAACGCCAGATCACCTTGCGGCGCGTCGTCCAAATCAGGTTTAGCCAAAACAGATTTTGCCAGCATTGTTCTGCACCATATTGATTGATGTCGAACTATTCGATAACATCACATATATCTTTTGTCCAGCCGTTCTTTCGGCACAAGCTGGAGCACCACCAATGACCCCGACCCCTGCGCCCGCCATCTGGCCTGCAAATCGCGATGGCCTTGCACTTGTGGATATGACGCTTGGCGACATGCTGGACAGGCAGGCCGCGACCTACGGCGGGCGCATGGCGGTTTGCGTGGATGATGCAGAACGGGGCGCGGCCGTCATATGGACCTATGCGCAACTGCGCGCCCATGCTGATCGCGCAGCGCGGGGCCTGATTGCGCTGGGTGTGCAGTCAGGCGACCACGTGGCGCTGATGGCCCCGAACTGCGCGGAATGGGTCATGCTGGAATACGCGCTGGCCAAGGTGGGCGCGGTTCTGGTGACGGTCAACCCCGCGCTGAAACGCGATGAACTGGCCTATGTGCTGGCGCAGGGCCGCGTCAGCACGCTGATTTTTACCCCACAGTTTCGCGGTGCAGATATTGCGGCGGATTTACTGGCGCTGATGCCCGATCTGGGCAACATCACAGACGGGCACCGCGCCGCGCCTGCGGAATTTTCGCTGTTGCGCAATCTGGTGTGCATAGGTCAGGGCGGCAGCCGTTTCGCGCGCCCCTTCGCGGATATGCTGGTTTTGGGCGACACAGTGCCCGACAGCACACGCCAGTCCCGTCAGGCCGCAGTTCAGGCCCGCGATGTGGCGCAAATTCAATATACCAGCGGCACCACCGGCAAACCCAAGGGCGCAATGCTGACGCATTATTCCACCCTGAACAATGCCCGCCTGATGGCCGATCGCGGCGGCTACACCCCCGATGATGTGATGCTGTCGGCCATGCCGCTGTTTCATACGGCGGGCTGTGTGTGCAATGTGATGGCCATGCTGGCCTGTGGCGGGTGTCTGGTCACGATGGATGCCTTTGACCCCGCGCGCATGCTGGCCCTGTGGCAGCGCCACCGCCCGACATTGTTAAATGCAGTACCAACCATGATGACGCGCATGCTGGAACACCCCGACGCCGCGCAGACCAATTTGCGCACGCTGCGGCGTGTCATCTCTGGCGGCACCAGCATTCCTCCAAGCCTGATGCGGCGCATGCGCGACCAGACAGGGGGCGAACCGCTGATCATCATGGGCATGACCGAATGCAGCCCTGTCATAACCCAGACATCGCCGGGTGACGATCTTGACACGCGGCTGCAAACGGCTGGCACCCCCCTGCCCCACACGGAAATCCGCATCATTGACCCTGACACAGGGGCGGTCGTGCCCTTTGGCACGGCGGGCGAATTGTGCATTCGCGGCTATCTGACCATGGCGGGCTATTTCGACATGCCCGACAAGACCGCGGAAACCATTGACAGTGACGGCTGGCTGCATAGCGGTGATCTGGCGGTGCTGGAGGGAAGCGGCCATTTGCGCATTGTCGGGCGGTTGAAGGATATGGTCATTCGCGGCGGCGAAAATGTGTATCCGGTGGAAATTGAAACCTGCCTTCTGGATCACCCGTCTGTCAGTCAGGCGCAGGTTGTGGGCGTGCCCGATCCCGAACTGGGAGAGGAGATTTTTGCCTTCGTCGTGCCCACAGATGACGGCGCAGCCACGGAAACCGACTTGCAAGGGTTTTGCAAAACCCGCATGGCACGCCATAAGATGCCCAAATACATTTCCCTTGTGGACCGGATGCCCATGACAGCAAACGGCAAAATCCAGAAATTCGCCCTGCGACAGGCAGCAGCGGCAGCCATTGCGGATGGCACAATAAAGGCGGTGCGCAGATGACAACTCCCCCCCTGCTGACAAAACGTGAAGGCGCGGTTCTGGTCTTGACGCTGAACCGGCCCGAAGCGCGCAATGCCCTTAGCCCCGAGTTGATTTGCAGGCTGGCCGACACGCTGGCCGATGCGGCCGAAGACCCGGATATCCGTTGCATAATTCTGACCGGCGCGGGCGAGCATGCGTTTTGTTCGGGCGGCGATCTGGCGCTGTCACTGCCGCTTCTGTCGGGGGCGCGTGTACCCCAAACCGAATGGGACCACCGTTTGCTGAATGAAGACGGGCTTGATGCGCGTATTGCTTTTCGCGGGTTCGAAATGAACAAACCTGTCATTGCCGCCATCAATGGCCCGTGCATGGCGGGTGGTATGGAAATGCTGCTGGGCACCGACATCCGGTTGGCTGTCCCCCATGCACGATTTGCACTGCCGGAAGCGGCGCGGGGGGTCATTCCCTTTGCGGGCGCGCTGGTGCGTCTGCCGCGCCAGATACCCTATGCGCTGGCCATGGAAATGTTACTGACAGGCGCTGCCATCGATGCCGAAACCGCTTTGAAAGCCGGGCTTGTCAGCCGGATTGTCCCCGCTGATAAGCTGATGCCCGCCGCGATGGAAATCGCCCAGCGCATTGCCGAAAACGCGCCCATTGCGGTGCGTGAAATCAAGCGCACGGTCACGGCGGCAAGCGGGCTGACGTTAAATGACGGGTTCGATCTGGAAGACCGTGCCAAAGATGTTGTCATGGCCACAGATGATGCGCGCGAAGGGCCGCGCGCCTTTATCGAAAAACGCAAGGCGGTGTATCATGGGCGCTGACGCACAGGCATGCAGGCTGGATGGCGAATCCATCATCGTGACCGGCGCGGGGCAAGGCATTGGCAAGGCCACAGCGCTGGCCTTGGCGCATGCGGGTGCGGCAGTTATCGTCAATGATGTGGACAAAGACGCCGCAAACTCGGTCGTCGACACCATTCGCGAAGGCGGGGGGCAAGCGGCCGCCGTGATTGCCGCCATTGGCACCGATGGCGCTGCCGAAACCTGTGTCAGCGCGGCGATAGATCATTTCGGGCAGTTGGACGCGCTGTTTGCCAATGCAGGTGTGCTGCGCGACAGTGTCTTGTGGAAAACCGAAGATGCGGCGTTCGATCTGGTCATCGCCACCCATTTGCGCGGCACGTTTCAATGCGCACGCGCCGCTGCACGGCAGTTCCGCGCGCAAGGCGGGGGCGGCAGCCTGATCTATGCGGCGTCCCCCGCTGGGCAGTCGGGCAATTTCGGGCAGGGGGCTTATGCAGCGGCCAAGGCAGGGATTGTCGGCATGATGCGCAGCCATGCGCTGGAACTTGCCCGCGACAAGGTGGCCGTCAACGCCATTATCCCCACGGCCCTGACGCAGATGACCGCAACCATTCCCGCGCTGGCCCCACATGTCGCCGCCATGGAACAGGGCCAGCCCCTGCCAGAGCAGTTGCGCGCAAAACATGGCATCGGCACCGCGCAGGACATAGCGCCGCTGGTGGTGTTTCTTGCATCAGATGCGGCGCGGGGCATAACGGGGCAATGCATCGGGATTGGCGGCGACCGTCTGTCGCTTTGGTCGCATCCGGCGGAAATCAGGGTGGCCACACAACCGGGCGGTTGGAGTGCAGACACCCTGTCCGGGCACTGGCCCGCGTTCAGTGACGGGGCGCTGCAACCGGTTGGTGTTCCGCTGGAGTTTGACTAGGCCGGGCCAACAGGTCAGGCTTGATCAGCGTTTGGCCGCTGCAATCCGCACCAAGGGCCTTGCGTGGTTTGCTGCACCCTGTATGCAGGATTTCCGCGTTCCTGAACGGACCCCACCTGATGACAACGCCGCAATTTCTTGTTTTTGCTATTCTTGCCACAACGATGGGCCTGTTTCTTTGGGGACGGCTTCGTCATGACATTGTGGCACTGATCGCATTGCTGGCTTGCGTCATGGCAGGGCTGGTTCCCGCCGCCGAGGCGTTTGCCGGTTTCGGGCATCCTGCGGTGATCACAGTGGCTTGTGTGCTGGTGCTTAGTCAGGGGTTGCAGAATACCGGCGCTGTGGACTGGCTGGCGCGTGCGGCACTGCCACGCGAAGCCGGTCGGCTGGTCAGCATGTCGGCATTGATGGGACTGGGCGCGGTGCTGTCGGGGTTCATGAATAATGTGGGGGCCATGGCGCTGCTGATGCCGGTGGCCGTGCAACTGTCGGGACGGTTGAACCTGACGGCAGGTCAGGTGCTGATGCCGCTGGCCTTTGGCACAATTCTGGGGGGCATGACCACGCTGATCGGCACACCGCCCAACCTGATCGTATCGGGCTTTCGCGCCGAAGCGGGCCTTGGTCATTTCGCCATGTTCGATTTCGCGCCTGTGGGTGTGGCGGTGGCGGTGGCGGGCGTGGCGTTCGTGGCGCTTGTCGGCTGGCGGCTTGTGCCTGCGCGCCAAGCGTCCGGCACAGACGGCTTTGAAACCGGAAGCTACCTGACAGAGGTGCGCGTGCCGGAAGACAGCAAGGCCGTTGGCATGACCCTGCGCAGTTTTGAGCGAGAGATCGAAGACAGCGAATCGCAAATTGTAGGGCTGGTGCGCAACGAGGTGCGCATGACCGCGCCCCACGGCGGGCGGCGCATTCGCGCAGATGACATTCTGGTGCTGGAAGCAGATGTCGAAACGCTGGCCAAGGCGCTTTCGGTCTTTGCCATCAAGCTGGAGGAACAACAGTCATCATCCGACAGCGACAATGAAAACACCGCCACGGCAGTGAAACAAGCCAGCGAAGACGAAGACATCGTGAAGCGTGACGAAGATATTGTTCTGCGCGAACTGGCCGTGCTGCCGGGGTCCAGCATTGTCGGGCGTTCGGCGCGCGACATGCACCTGCGCACCCGTTACGGGCTGAACCTGCTGGCGGTGTCGCGCGCAGGGCATCCGCCAAAAGCGCGACTGCGCACCCTTGCATTGAAATCCGGCGATCTGCTGCTGATGCAAGGGCCCGCCGAGGTGATGGCAGAATTCATCAACGAAACCGGATGCGTGCCACTGGGCGAACGTGAATTGCGTATCCCCGACAAGCGTATGGCGCTTCTTGCAGGCGCAATCATGCTGGGGGCCGTGGGCATTGCGACACTGGGTCTGTTGCCTGCGGCGGCGGCCTTCATGCTGGGGGTGATCGCGTCCATGCTGTTGCGCACGGTGCCCCCACGACAGGTCTATACGGCCATTGACTGGCCGGTAATCGTGCTGCTGGCCGCCCTGATCCCTGTCGCAAGCGCTATGCAGGTTACAGGTGCCGCGGATGTACTGGCGCGGTTTCTTGTGGACACAATCGCACAGGGCAATGCCATAGCGGCGCTTGCTGTGGTTCTGGTCACAACGATGCTTCTATCGGACGTCATGAATAATGCCGCCACCGCAGCGGTGATGTGCCCCATCGCAATCGGTATCGCCATCGCCTTGGGGGTGAACCCCGACAGCTTTCTGATGGCGGTGGCCATCGGGGCGTCCTGCGCGTTCCTGACCCCGATCGGGCACCAGAACAATACCCTGATCCTTGGCCCCGGCGGATTTGGTTTTTCTGATTACTGGAAACTGGGTCTGCCACTGGAAATGCTGGTGGTCGCAGTCAGCATGCCGCTGCTGCTGATTGTGTGGCCGCTGTAGCTTCTAACCCGCCGCGCATGACTTGCACACGCGGCGGCCTGAATTTCAGCAGTGGTGGCTGGATCATCTGGTCGGTGCGTTCCCGCCAACCACAGTTCCGGCAGCGGCGCCGCCAAGAATGGCTGCGGTCCGGCCGGAACCTGACCCGACCTGCGTGCCAGCCGCAGCGCCCACAAGCCCACCGGTGGCTGCATTGATCTGCGGGTCGTTTGTGCAGCCGGCCAGTGCGCCTATACCTGCGACGAAGGCTGCCGCGACGAGAACTCTTTTCATGTCTGTGATCCTCTTGATTTCACTTGCGTGATTTAAGATTTGGCGCGAATGCGGATGCAATCGTACAAACCATTGTCGCCATCTGGTCCGCGCAAAAGTGACGTTTCATGGTTAATTTCCCTTTCCGCGCGAAGGTTATCGCGAACAAGGTAGTAACGCTGCAATGCCCACAAAAGTTTCACCTGACAAATCATTCTTTTGCGATCAGGCCGTCAGCACAAAAGGCATCGCAGAACCGGCCACGCACTGGACGGGCGGCAGGTTGTCAGGAATACAAAAACCGCTGGCGCAGAAGCGTTCAGTTCTGCCAGTGCCGTATCAGGGAATCCTTGGCACCAAGAATATGCAGGCGCGTCAGTTCAGCCGCGCGGTCGACATCTTTGGCCTTGCAGGCTTCGACAATGGCGAAATGTTCGTTGTTCGCCCGCTCCATACCATCGCTTAGCAACAACTGCGCACGCAGATAGGGATCAATACGGTCCATGGCTTTATTGAGCATTTCCATATGATAGGGCAGGCCGCTGGACTCGTATAAGGTAGTATGAAAACGGCGGTTCAGATCACCCCAGCGCATCGGATCTTCGGCACTGGCAAAAACTTCGCAACAGCTTTGGGCATCATTCAACACCTGCTGCGACATGCGCGGAACCGCGCGGCGGATGACTTCGGGTTCCACAAACGCGCGGAACTCGAATATCTCCGAGGCTTCTTCAAGCGACAAGCCCGCGACAACCGCCCCCTTGTAGCGCTGGGTCTTTATCAGCCCGTGCTGTTCAAGTTTCTGCAACGCTTCGCGGATCGGTATCCTGCTGACATTGAAGGCGCGCGCGATTTCATCCTGCCGCAGATGCTCTCCCTGCTTCAGGTCGCCCGTGATGATCGCATGGCGCAGCGCGTCGAACACAATAGTGGTCGCCGACGCTGTTTTTGAGATGTCGTATGCCTGTATCTTCATTGCCCTACTCTCCTGCATACTCTTTAGCTGGGTGCGGCGGGAAGGGAAAGAGTACTGTATTGCATATTGTATCCAATCTAAAATCATGCAAGATTGCATCAAATCGAAAGACAGGAAAGCGAGTCTGACATGGATACCACACTCTTGGATGGATGTATTCCCGCCCTTATGACACCTTGCAAGGCCGATCACACACCGGATCATCCCGCGTTGGTGCGCAAGGGGCAGGAAATGATGGCCGCTGGCATGTCGGGCGTGGTATATTGCGGATCGATGGGCGACTGGCCGCTGATCAGCGATGCCGACCGCATGGAAGGCGTAGCGCAGCTTGTTGGCGCAGGCGTTCCGGTGATGGTGGGCACAGGGGCGGTCAACACAGCAATTGCGGTGGAACATGCCGCCCATGCCGCGAAAGTGGGTGCGCATGCCTTGATGGTGATTCCGCGTGTGCTGTCGCGCGGCACCTCGGTTGAAGCGCAACGCAACCATTTCAAGGCAATCCTGTCGGCGGCGCCCGAAATCCCTGCGGTTATCTATAACAGCCCCTATTATGGTTATTCTACCGGGGCGGATTTGTTCTTTGCCCTGCGCCAAGAGCACCCCAACCTTGTAGGCTTCAAGGAATTCGGCGGCCGTGACAGCTTGCGCTACGCATCGGAATTCATCACCAGTCAGGATGACGGCGTCACGCTGATGGTGGGCGTCGATACGATGGTTGTAGAAGGGTTCGTCAACTATGGCGCGCGCGGCGCGATCACCGGCATTGGCAATGTTTTGCCACGCGAGGTGCTGCATCTGGTCGATCTGTCGCGCAAGGCCGCCGCCGGAAATGCACGGGCGCGCGTGCGTGCAAACCAACTTGATGATGCGCTGGCCGTCTTGTCGTCATTTGATGAAGGCGTTGATCTGGTGCTGTATTACAAATACCTGCTGACCTTGCTGGGCGCGCAGGAATATGCCCGCAACATCAACCCCACTGATGAACTGAGCGCCAGCCAGCGCGGCTTTGCCAAAGCCCAGCTGGACCTGTTCCGTGGCTGGTATGCCGAGTGGAACCGCGAGTTGGAAAGCGACCTTACATGCGCGTAATCGACAGCCATACCGAGGGAGAGCCAACACGGGTAATCCTGTCGGGTGGACCGGATCTGGGCACAGGCAGCGTGGCGCAACGCGCAATGGCGCTGGCGCAGGACCACGCGGCCTTTTGCGATTCAGTCGTGCAGGAACCGCGCGGCACAGCCGCATTGGTGGCGGCCCTTCTGGTGCCGCCGTCATTGCCAGATTGCGCGGCAGGGGTGATCTATTTCAACACGGTCGGCAATCTGGGCATGTGCGGTCATGCCTCTATCGGGACAGCAATCACGCTGGCACATCTTGGCCAGATCGGACCGGGCGTGCACAAGCTGGAAACCCCTGTGGGTGTTGTGACGCTGGAATTGCATTCCGAGCATGAGGCCAGCATCACCAATGTCGAAAGCTATCGGCTACACAAGGATGTAACCGTCGATGTGGACGGGCTGGGACAGTTTACGGGTGACATCGCATGGGGTGGGAACTGGTTTTTCATAACCCGCAACCTGCCATGTGCACTGGATTTTGCCAATATTGACCAGTTGCGCGACGCAAGCCTGCGCATACGCAAATGTCTGGAAATGCAGGGCTGGACGGGCACTGACAGCGCGTGGATTGACCATATTGTTCTGATTGGCCCGTCCCAAAATGCCGATGCCCGCAATTTTGTGCTGTGTCCGGGCGGCAGCTATGACCGTTCGCCCTGCGGGACGGGCACATCGGCCCTGCTGGCCTGTCTGGCCGCCGATGGCACGCTGGCACCGGGCACCGAATGGCTGCAAGAAAGCATTATTGGCAGCACCTACAAGCTGCAATATGCCCCAGGCGACGCAGGAAGGATTGTTCCGACAATACGGGGCCGCGCCTGGGTCACAGCAGAGGCGGACCTGCATTTTGCGCCGACCGACCCTTATGCCAACGGCATCCGCGACCCGCGCCGTTAGGGGCCTTTCGTCCATGACTACAGGAGGCAAGAATGGGTTCTCGCAATCTTATCGGCAGTCAGCGGTGTCAAACAGCGCAGTCCATGCCAATAACGGGCAGGGCGTATCAAGTGTGCTTCGCCAAAAGCAACAGGGCCAGCCATGGGCCGCGTAAACACGGCGGCTGTGTGGCCGCATCTGTTGTAGCCGTCCAGACGGCCAGCACCCGGTCATGAATACAGCCGTGCCGGATGTAGTGGTCATCGGCGGGGGTGTCATTGGCCTGAGCACGGCGCTGGAACTTCAGGGCCGCGGGCTGGCTGTGACTGTAATCGAACGTGATCCCGACGGGCATAGCGCATCCACAGGCAATGCAGGGGCATTCGCGTTCAGCGATGTCGAACCGCTGGCGGCCCCCGGCATCATGCGCCGCGCGCCCGGCTGGCTGCTTGATCCGCTGGGACCACTTAGTATTCCACCCGCCTATGCGCTGCGCATAGCGCCGTGGATGCTGCGTTTCTGGCGCGCAAGCTGGCGCGACCGGCATGCAGGTGCCGTTCAGGCACAGGCCGCGCTGATGGCGCAGTCCCAAACCGCGCTGGAACGACTGGTCACGGCCACGGACGCGGGGCCGTTGTTGCGCCGCGAAGGCCAGTTGCAGCTTTACGACAATGCGGCAAGCTTCCGCGCCAGCCTGAACGGTTGGGAAAACCGCCGCGCACATGACATCACGTTCGAACTGATCGAAGACAACCCCGCCCGCATCGCCGAGCTGCAACCCGGGCTTGACGCAAGATTTCGTTTTGCGGCCTTCACGCCCGATTGGTTCAACGTCACAGATCCCGGCCAATGGCACGCATATTTGCGCGACTGTTTTTTGGCGCGCGGGGGGCAATTTCGACGGGCCAACGCACGCGCACTACGCCCGTCTTTGGACCATGTGAATGTGGAAACCGACGGCGCGCCCATCCGTGCGGGCCATGTTGTTCTGGCGGCGGGCGCATGGTCACATCATTTGGCCCGCACCATGGGCGAGCGGCTGCCACTGGAAACCGAGCGCGGCTACAACACCACCCTGCCCGACCCGCGATTTAGGCAGAAAACCCATCTCAGCTTTGCCGATCATGGCTTTGTTGTCACCAAGGTCGGCCAAGGCATTCGCGTGGGCGGCGCAGTTGAACTGGGCGGGCTGCACCTGCCCCCGAACTACCGCCGCGCCGACGTGCTGCTTGACAAGGCAAAAGCGTTCCTGCCCGGACTGAATGCGCAAGGCGGCACGCAATGGATGGGGTTTCGCCCGTCCATGCCCGACAGCCTGCCCGTGATCGGGCGGTCCATCACCGCAGCGCGCATCATCCATGCCTTCGGGCACGGGCATCTGGGGCTTACGCAATCTGCGGGAACAGCCACACTTGTGGCCGATCTGGTCACCGGCGTGCGCCCGGCAATCGCGCTTGCACCGTATCGCCCCGACCGCTTCGCATTTGCCCGCCTTGCCAAACCCCATCTTCGCGAAAATTGATCCCCATTTAACAAGGATAACGCCATGAAAATCACAGCCATCCGCGCCTATCAGCTTGATCTGCCCCTGAAAGAAGGGCGCTATAGCTGGTCAAACGGGAACTATGTTGATGTATTTGACACCACTGTTGTCGAAGTGGAAACAGATGCTGGCGTGACAGGCTGGGGGGAATGCTGCCCGCTGGGGTCGGCCTATCTGCCCGCCTATGCGTTGGGCGTGCGTTCGGGGCTGGCGGAACTGGCGCCGCAGCTGATCGGGGCGGACCCGCTGGCGCTTGATGTCCTGAACCGGCATATGGACGCAGTGCTGCGCGGCCACCCTTATGTGAAATCGGCCATTGATGTGGCCTGCTGGGATATCTTGGGCAAAGTGACCGGCCAGCCTGTTTACACGCTGCTGGGTGGCAAGGCGCAGGACGATGTCGTGCTGTATCGCGCAATTTCGCAGATCGAACCCAAGGCCATGGCGGCCAATGTCGCCAGCTACCGCGCCGAAGGCTACACGCGCTTTCAGTTGAAAGTCGGGGCAGATGCCGACAGCGATATCGCGCGTATCCGGCTGTGTGCACAAGCCATGCAACCGGGCGAAGTGCTGGTCGCCGATGCCAATACCGGCTGGACAATGCACGAAGCTGCGCGCGTGGTTCAGGCGGTGCGTGATCTGGATGTCTATATCGAACAGCCCTGCCCGACCTACGAGGAATGCCTTGTCACCCGCCGCCGCACATCATTGCCCTTCGTGCTGGACGAGGTCATCACAGATGTCGGTGCGTTCACCCGCGCGCTGAAGGATGGCGCCATGGACGTGATCAACCTGAAGATATCGAAGGTTGGCGGGCTGACACGCGCGCGCCAGATCCGTGACCTGTGCCTTAGCGCGGGCGTGCCAATGACAATCGAGGACACCTGGGGCGGCGATATTGTCACCGCAAGCATCGCCCATCTGGCACAATCGACACCTGCGGAATTCGTATTCTCGGCCACTGATTTCAACAGCTACGGCACCGTCACTTTTGCCCCCGATGCGCCGCAGCGTGTCCATGGCCGGATGCAGGCCGCCGACCGCCCCGGCCTTGGCATCACGCCGGATCGCGACGTGCTGGGCGCGCCGGTCATGCAGGTGTCGTGATGCGATCGAAGCACGCCATCCAGATCGTCGGGTGCCATGCCGAAGGCGAAGTGGGCGATGTCATCATTGGTGGTGTCGCCCCGCCCCCCGGCGCAACGCTATGGGACCAGGCGCGCTGGATCGATCACGACGGCACATTGCGCGATTTCGTCCTGAACGAACCGCGCGGCGGCGTGTTTCGACATATAAACCTGCTGGTGCCCCCCAAAGACCCGCGCGCACAGATGGGGTTCATTATCATGGAGCCGGAACACACCCCGCCAATGTCCGGATCAAATTCGATCTGTGTTGCGACCGTGCTGCTGGATACCGGCATAATCACGATGCAGGAACCCGAAACGCATATGGTTCTGGAAGCCCCCGGTGGTGTGATTGATGTGCGCGCGCAATGCGCGCATGGCAAGGCACAGCGCATTTTCGTGCGCAATGTGCCATCCTTCGCGGGCCAGCTGGATGCGACACTGGATGTCGGGGGGGTGGGACGTCTGCGTGTGGATACTGCCTATGGCGGCGACAGTTTCGTGGTGGTCGATGCCAATGCCATGGGGTTTGAAATGGCCGCGCATGAAGCCCGCGATATCGCCGAACTGGGCGCGCGCATCACGGCCGCGGCCAATGCGCAGCTTGGCTTCAGCCATCCTGAAAACCCCGATTGGCGGCATATATCCTTTTGCCTGTTTGCCACGCCCCCCAAAAGCGGGCCGGATGGACCGGAAGTGTGTCATGCAGTGGTGATAGAGCCGGGCAAAATAGACCGCTCGCCCACAGGCACGGCGGTGTCGGCACAGTTGGCCCTGATGCACAAACGCGGCCAGATCGCGCAGGGTGTCATGCTGACAGCGCGGTCCCTGATCGGATCACAGTTTCAGGGGCAGATCGTGGACCAGACAAGTGTTGGCGGACACCCCGCCATCGTGCCCGAAATTTCTGGCCGCGCGTGGATCACCGACACGCGCCAGCTGTTGCTGGACCCCGATGATCCATGGCCGCGCGGCTACCGTGTCAATGACACATGGCCCACGATGCCCTGACGCGGGCTGCGCTAAAGCATGTTGCTCAAAAGTGGGAACCGGTTTTGAGCTTCTCGAACGTGCGAAATCAATAAGTCAGAGCATCCCTCGTGAATGCGAATGAACGTGATATGCGCTAGAACAAAAGCCCGCGCGGCAATGGCACATTGATCAGCTTGACGAACAAGACCCAGATGACCAATGTGGCGACAATCGGCACCACGATGGTGCTGGGCCAGTGCCGCAGCGGGTCACGCGTCAGCAGGAAGCTGGCACCGATCAGCGTGATCGCCACGCTGACAGCAAGACCCAGCTTGCCAATCAGCCAGAACATACCCATCCCGATGGCAACCAACCCCACGCCTGTGCTTATAACAAGGCGCAAGTTTTCGGGGTGCTCGTCAGATTTGCCAAAGACCGCTTCGATCATAATCACGACACCTGCACAAATCAGCGTGATATAAGCAAGCTGCGGAAAGGCATGCGGTCCCAGACCGGCACCGGGGCGCCAATTGCCATAAGCAATATCCAGCAAACCTACAGCGCCCACGGCAATGGCCACAAAGCCGGTATAGGTGTCCTGCCGGGTCAGTAATTTGTTGAATTGCGGTTTCATCTTGGTTCCCTCTGGAAACTCATTTCTTCTCGCGCAGGACAAGGGTGAATGTCAGGATCATAATTGCCGCAACAGTATACAAACCGATGGCAATAGGGCTGGACAGCAGATGCATCCAGTCCCCGCGCCCGATCAACAGCGACTGGCGCAGCGCGCGTTCTGCCCCCGGAGCGACGATAAAGCCCAGAATCAGCGGGGCCAGCGGGAAATTATAGACCCGCAGAACAACCCCAAGCAAACCCGCGAATAACAAAACCCAGACATCGATTACGGAATTGCCCGCAGCAAAGGTGCCAAGGATGGCAAGTACGCAGACAATGGGCAGCAGGATGCGTGATTTTATCATCGCGATCTTGGAATAGAAGGGCAGCAGGAATTGTGACAGCCCCAGATTGATCAGGTTGGCATAGATCAGGATAAGAAACAGCGCATAGATGACTTCGGTATGGTCATAGATCAGCCTTGGCCCCGGCGTCATACCCATAAGAATGAACGCGGCCCCAAACAGGGCCGCTGTCGCACTGCCGGGAATGCCGAACGCGAAAAGCGGAATCAGCGTGGAACCGGATGTGGCGCTGTTGCCTGCCTCGGCTGCGGCAACGCCTTCCAGTGAACCTTTGCCGAATTCCTTGCCATTGCTTGAAAAACGCTGCGCCAACCCATAGCTGATAAACGCCGCAAGTGATGACCCCGCACCGGGCAATGCGCCGATAAGCGTGCCCATCGTCGTGCCGATCCATGTGGCTTTCATCGTTGCACGAAATTCCCGAAAGGTCAGTTTGTCCTTGCTGGCGTCATAATCGCCCAACAGGGAGTCTGCCTTTTGCTTCGTGTCATCAATTATGCGGGTGACACGGTCCATCCACGCCTTTGACAGCTGGATAATCAACTCGGACACCGCGAAAATTCCTACAAGAACGGGGATAAGCGCCAGCCCCCCCGCAAGTTCGGGGATGCCAAAGGTCAGGCGCAGTGACCCGCCCATCGGGTCGCGCCCGATCATGGCCAGCAAGATACCCAATGCAGCCATTGCCACACCCTTGGCAACCTTGCCCTTGGTCAATGCAGAAATCAGCAACAACGAGAATGCATAGAGCGCGAAGAATTCGATAGGGCCGAATGTCAGCGCCACGATGGCCAGCGGCAACGCCAGAAAGATCAGCACGAAATCACTGGTCGTATCGCCAATGACCGACGAATAAAGCGCCGTCATCAGCGCCTTGTTGGGATAGCCCTTAAGCTTGGCCTGATACCCGTCAATCGCTGTCGCAGCAGACCCGGGCGTGCCCGGCACCCCAAAGGAAATGGCAGAAATCGACCCGCCAAACATGCCCCCCTTGTAAATGCCCGTCAACAAACCCAGCGCGGCGGCCGGTTCAAGGAAAAAGACGATGGGCAGCAAGATGGCAATGGCCATGTCACCGCTAAGTCCGGGAATGGCACCCAGCGTCACACCCATGAAAACGCCGATGGCGACGTATAATATCACTTCGGGGCTGAACGCGAGGTATAGCGCCGGTATAAAGGATTCCAGCATGATGGCCGCCCGCTATTGAAATATTGGGGACAGGGCCGCAACCGGCAATTGACGGTCAACGCCCCAGTGCAATTTCCCCCGCCATACCGTCAAGGACGGCTGGCGGGGGAAGGCGGAACAGTCGTGAATCAGTCGATCTCGCCGATATCGCGCAAGATGTTCCCGATGGATTCGACCGTTGCCTGATACAGCACTGTCGAATCTTCGGAATTCATCGGTTCGATGCCTGCATTGACACGGTTGCTCATGGCCACAGCGGTGGGCGAGGCAAGCGCTTCCATGAAGCAATCCTGAAGAAACTCAACCGTTTCCGCAGGGACATCACTGGTTGCAATGATCATCAGCCATGCTGGCAACACCACGTCATAACCTGCCTCGCGGAAGGTCGGGGTGTCGGGCAGCGCAGCAGAACGTTCGGCTGCGAACACGCCCAGTGCGGTCAGTTCCCCCGCAGCCACTTCGGATGCGATGCTGGCGGGAAGTGTCATGCCAAGGTCGATGTGGCCGCCCATGATCAGGCTGCGTGTTTCACCACCGCCAGAGGTCGGCACATGGATGTTTTCCAGCCCTGTTGCCGATTCAAACAGAACCAGCGGCAGATGGACAATCCCCAACGGCGAGGCATGACCAAACGTAATGCTGCCCGGATCAGCTTCGGCTGCGGCAACCCAGTCTTCAATCGTCTGGAT
Source organism: Paracoccaceae bacterium (assembly GCA_020832445.1). Classification (GTDB taxonomy): domain Bacteria; phylum Pseudomonadota; class Alphaproteobacteria; order Rhodobacterales; family Rhodobacteraceae; genus Roseinatronobacter. The sequence continues at coordinate 75,946 of JAFIEO010000044.1, read as the reverse complement.
CGGGTGGTCGGGACGGGTATAGACGGTAGGCAACCATTCGGTGAAGTTCATGACCGGTTGCCAGTCATCATGGCTCCAGTCCACGTCGTCGACATAACCCGATGTCACGATGGGGCCGTAATCGGTAACCAGCAGCGTGTGGCCATTGGGTTCGGCGTTGCGCACGAAGTTTACCGCCTCCAGCCCGGCTGCGCCCGACATGCTGACCACGTCGATACGCGGGCCGCAGAATTCCGGCGCTGTTGCCGACAGCACCCGTGCTGTAATGTCACTGCCGCCGCCCGGACCGAACGGAATGACCAGACGCAGCGGGTCATTGCTCAGCGGGCTGGCTGCACCAAGCGTGGGCGCGATTGCCACCATGGCTGCAACCGCAGTAGCGACTGCGCGTTTGCGGGTAGGAATATTATGAAACATGAACGTCTCCCTGTTTGTGAACATACTGATGCGCAAGGGCGCACCGGGGTCGTGGATACTCGGGTTTTATCCCGATTGGATTTTGGATACATTATTCATTGATGTAATGCACCGTCAAGTATTAGTATGCCTTTGATTGTCTAATCACGCGGCTTTCGGGTTGCAGGTCCTATACTTAAGGCTACCAAAACCACCGCAGGAGAAGTGACTGTAATTGTGAAAAATGCCGGAAAAAGACGCTTTTATATGTCACTTCCAAGACCGATAGCCGATGATCGGCCAGTTTGGCGGGAAATAACAACTTTTTGCGCAATGCGCGGCAAGGATGGGGCGGCACATTCCACGCGCATAGGCCTGCCGCTACAGAACCCGAGGGCACAGACATGACCGCAGCGCCGCCGGATTTCGTGCCCATCTGGCCCGGATTCGGGCTTATCGTGTCCGCGCATTGCCTTGGGGCGATGAACCTGCTTGCTGTGCTGGCCTGTTCACCGCTGATCGCGGCGGATATGGGGCTTTCCGCAGTCGAAATCGGCCTGATCGCCAGCGCCTATTCAGCGGCACTGGGGGCATTGTCGATCCCTGCGGGACGGCTGACCGACCTGATCGGCGTGCGCGTCTCGCTGTTTATGGCCGCAATGATCACAGCCGCAGGTGCGATCGTCATCGCCACAGGGGACAGTTTCGCGGTGACGCTGGGGGGTATATTGCTGTGCGGTGCGGGGTATAGTCTGGTCAATCCGGCGGCGGGGCGCGCGGTTCTGCTTTGGTATCCGCCCGACCGCCGTGGAACGCTGATGGGAATAAAACAGACCGGCGTGCCGCTAGGGGGCGCTATCGGCACAAGCAGCGCGATGCTGGCACCTGCGCTGGGCTGGCAGGTCGTTATCGGGGGCATCGGGGGCATTACGGCAATATGCGGCGTGCTGTTTCTGATGCTGCCGCGCGATCAGACCACGCGCACAATTGCGCGCATGACCCTGCGTGATGAATTTGCGGCCATTGGGCGGCTGTTCCGCAACCCGGTGCTGGGACGCATAAATCTGGCCAGCGGGTTGACCAATGGCGGGCAGTTCATCCTGTGGAGTTACCTGACAGAATTCCTGCGTATGGGCGCTGGGTTCGGCCTGCCGCTGGCCAATGCCTGCCTAAGTATCCTGCATGTCAGCAGCATTGGCGGGCGTATCTTCTGGGGCTGGCTTAGTGATCGTGCAATGGGCGGCGATTCCCGGATCACCTTGCTGCTGGTGGCGGGGATTGCAACACTGGGCCTGCTGGGCATTGCGCTGGTGACGCCGGCGAATGCGGTTCTGCTGGCGCCGCTTCTGGCGGTTGTGCTGGGCGTGACCATCTGTTCCGCCACGGGGGTGCAGATGGCGCTGACCATCCAAACCGCCCAACCCGCGCAGGCAGGCGGCGCAATCGGCTACAACATGCTGGCCACCAATATAGGTGGTGTCATCGCGCCGCCGGCCTTTGGCCTTGTGCTGGAACTGTCGGGCAGCTTTGCGCTAAGCTGGTTGCTGGCGGCAACAGGCGTGGCACTGGCCTTCGGGCTGATCTGGACGGACCGACGCGTGAAACAATAGCCCGGCGCGCCTATGACCCTGACCTATGGCATACATTCCGACATCACACTGTCGGGGCAAGCGTCAGGGCCTGCGTATCGGGGCGGGTGCCCAACAGGTCCTGCATATCGGAATGACTGCACGCAGACGATACCTCATCTGTCCAGACCCAGAAGGATTTCAGGTCATACTCCCCGAAAGACGTGATCATCGCGCCGTCTGCGGCATCGCGCCCGCGAACCATCAATACCCTGCCAATGCGCGGTTCGTTATAGCGCGCATCGAACGTATACCACCGGCCGCCCAGATATACCTCGAACCACGCGCAAAAATCACCGGGGCCGGAATAGGGCACCCCGACATCGCCCAGATAGCCGCTGGCATAGCGTGCAGGTATGCTCATGGCGCGGCACAGCGCAACCGCGAGATGTGCAAAATCGCGGCACACCCCTGTCTTTTCGCGCAGCGCGTCGCTTGCGGTCTTGGTGGGGCGCCCGAAACCATAGCCAAAGGTCAGGGTGTTGTGAACATGGTTGCAGATCGCCTGAACCCGTGCCCAACCAGGCTGGGTGGTGCCGAACAATTCCAGCGCAACCGGCGCAAGCATGTCAGATTCGCAATACCGGCTGGCTGTCAGGAATTGCAGCGTTTCAGGTGGCAGGTCGTTGACATCATGTTGCGGTGCATTCCAGTTGAACACATCCGGTTCCCCGTCCACGTCCACAATGCAATCAGACCAGAGTTTCAGCCGCCCCGCAGGCGCTTTCAGCCGCGTCAGCCGGTTGCCGAACGTGTCCAGAAACGTGTCCAACGGCAGGTCGGGGTCTGCCTGAACGGCAGATGATCCGATAACCCGCCCCGCAAAGCTGGAATGCGGCGACAAGGCAAGGATCAGGACTGTGTCTGCCTTGCTTTCAATAGTGATTTCATAACCGATGCGAATGAACATTGCTGCCTTTTTCTGAAATGACATGAATTCGGGTCTGGCTTGTGCCCCCTGCCCCAGGCAGTCACATCAAGGGATAGTCCTATCCAAGCGCTTCATTATACCGCACCGGACGCGATCTGCCTATGACTGTCAGGTGGTATTCGGTGAACACCGCGTGATGTTGCGCCCCGGCAAGTAACAGGGCAGGTGTATTCCGGCGGCCGGCATACAGGGCGCGCGGGCTATCAGCCCAGTTGTTCCAGCAACCAGATATGAAAATCCTGTGCCGCCTGTGATGGGTGGTTGATCGACAGATAATAGCCTTCCTTGCCGTCAATCGCAGCCGGATGGGCGCGCACAAGCTGACCCGTTTGCAAGGCATGGCCTGCAAGAAGTTCGCTTGCAAGGGCCACGCCGCTGCCATACGCCGCCAGATGCAATGCCATTCCATAGCTGTCTGCAAATAGCGTAGGGCTTAGCCCGTTCATGCCGCGCGCCTTGCTCCAACTGCGCCAGCCATCCGATGTGCCAACGGTTTCAATAAGCGGAGCCTTTTGCAAGGGGGCGTCCAAGCTCGGCGCTTTCAGCGCGACCAACCGGTTCGGCGTCAGTTCCAGCGCGCCATCCCCGGCCTGTTTGCGGGACCCGAAGCGGATCTCCACATCTGCCATCGCGCTGTGAAAATCATCCGGCCAGATCGCGCTTAGGATGCGCAGGCGCAGCCCTGGATGGGTGGCGGCAAACCCTGCAAGACGTGGTGCCACGACCCATTGGGCAATACTGACCGACATGGCAACGGTCAGAACCTGCTCCACCGGGCCCACATCGAACATGTCAGTGGCCACAGCCAGCCGTTCCAGCGCCGCGCTGACCTGTGGCAACAAGCGGCGACCGTCATCGGTCAGGGCAAGCCCGCGCGCCTGTCGGGTGAACAGGGCAACCCGCAGCCGCGTTTCCAACGCCTTGATCTGCTGGCTGACAGCAGATTGCGTCAGGCCGATCTCGGTGGCGGCGGCGGTAAAACTCAGATGCCGCGCAGACGCCTCGAACGCGCGAAACCATGGCAATGGCGGCAGTGAACGGCCCATGATCAACCCAGACATTAGCAATGCTTATACCTAAGCCTGATTTTCTTTCATTTGTCAAAATCTGCACGCAGGCGCATCACTGAACAGCGACGAACAGGAGGGAGCAATGCAACCAGACATACGCAAAATCGTGACCTATGACGAACAAACCCTGATCGAGGGGTTCCGCCCGACCGGTGCGCCGTGGCGTATGTTCGCTGTTGCAGCGGTGGTCCGGAACCCGTGGGCGGGGCGCTTTGTTGACGATCTGACGCCAGAAATTCACAGCTACGGGCCTGTTCTGGGTGCGTTGCTGGCCGCGCGGATGACAGCACTTGCAGGCGGCGGCGACAAGATCGAAGCCTATGGCAAGGCCGCCGTCGTGGGGCTGGACGGAGAGATCGAGCATGCCTCTGGCCTGATCCACACGCTGCGCTTCGGCAATCATTACCGCGAAGCTGTGGGCGCGAAATCCTACCTTGCCTTCACCAACACGCGCGGCGGCGCGAATGCACCAATCATGGTGCCGTTGATGGACAAGAATGATGCGGGCCGCCGGTCGCATTACCTGACAATCCAGTTCGCAATTCCCGACGCCCCGCGCGCCGATGAAATCGTCGTTGTCCTGGGTGCGGCTATGAATGGCCGCCCGCATCACCGCATTGGTGACCGTTATCAAGACCTGAAGGATCTGGGCCATGACATGGACAATCCGGCAGCGGTCTGAAACCGGCGCCCTGGCCGCGATCATCACCGGGCGCGGGCCAAAGGTGCTGCTGTTGCACGGGGTCGGCTTGCGTGCCGAAGCATGGGCGCGCCAGATCGATGCCTTGGCGGCAGACGGGTTCCACGTCACGGCCCCCGATATGCCGGGGCATGGGGAAAGCCCCGCCCGACACCACCTTGCGGGCCTGACAAGTTATAGCGATCTGGTTGCCGCCTGCCTTGATGAACCGGCGGTCGTGGTCGGGCATTCAATGGGGGCCATGATCGCCCTTGATCTGGCGGCGCGCTACCCTGAACAGGTTCGGGGGGTGGTGGCACTGAACGCGGTATTCCGGCGCAGCCCCGCTGCAAAAAAGGCCGTTGCCGCACGCCTTGCCGCGCTGGACAGGCGGATGATACCGGACCCTAAAGCCACGCTAACCCGCTGGTTTGGGGACACGCCATCCGCTGAACGCACGGCCTGCGACGAATGGCTGCGCGCGGTAGACCCCATTGGGTACAAGGCGGCCTATACGGTCTTTGCCAATGAAGACGGCCCATCAGCGCACGCATTGGAAAATTTGTGCATTCCGGCGTTTTTTGCAACCGGAAGCGCGGAACAGAATTCAACCCCGCAGATGTCGCGCGCGATGGCCATGCTGGCACCACAGGGCCGCGCCTGGGTGGTCGCGGGCGGCGGACATATGATGCCCATGACCCACGCAACCGCAGTGAACCGGATTGTGTCGGGTTTGATACAGGAGTGTCTGCCATGACCAGGATCGACCCGCACGCATTGCGCCATGCATTCGGCAGCTTCATGACCGGCGTGACCGTTGTTACAACCCGCGCCCCGGACGGCACGCCTGTCGGGTTTACAGCGAATTCTTTTTCATCTGTGTCGCTGGACCCGCCATTATTGCTTGTCTGTCCGGGCAAGTTCCTGTCGTGCCATGACGCGTTTCATGCAGCAGGGTATTTCGCGGTCAGTGTTCTGGCAGAAGGGCAAGAAGATGTGTCCAACATTTTTGCCAGCCACAGCGGCGACCGCTTTGCCCGCGTCGCATATGACACCGACCTGCATGAGGTGCCCCTGATCCGTGGCGCGGTTGCGCGGTTTTCCTGCACCACTTGGCAAACCATTCCGGCGGGCGATCACAGCATCCTGCTGGGCCGTATCATCGCGCTTGAACACACTGGCGGTGCGGGGCTGGGCTATGGCGGCGGGCGCTATTTCAGCCTTGGGCGGACGGCTGAAGCACGCCACACAAATCAAAGGACGCAATGATGGAGTTTTCACTTTTCGCGCATATGGAGCGCCTGACCCCCGGGCAACCTTATGACACATTATATAAGGATTTCGTGGGCCTGTGCCAGATGGCCGATGCGGGCGGTATGCGCGCCATCTGGACGGGAGAGCATCATGGTATGGAATTCACCATCGCGCCCAACCCGTTCCTGCCGCTGGTTGATCTGGCGCATCACACCAAAAATATCCGGCTGGGCACAGGGACCGTCATTGCCCCCTTCTGGCATCCGATCCGGCTGGCGGGCGAAGCAGCCGCCGCCGACCAGTTGACGGGTGGCCGCATCGAACTGGGGATCGCACGCGGGGCTTATAGCTACGAATACGAACGTATGATGCCCGGAATGGACGCCTGGACCGCGGGTCAGCGTATGCGCGAAACAGCGCCGCTTCTGCCGCAACTGTGGCAAGGCAATTGCACCCATAAGGGCCAGTTCTTCGAATTCCCGTCCACCAGCGCGACACCAAAGCCGCTTCAGCCCGACGGTCCGCCAATCTGGATTGCAGCACGCGACCCCAACAGCCATGAATTCGGCGTGCAAAACGGGTTCAACATTCAGGTGACGCCCCTTTGGCAAGGCATGGATGAAGTGCAAAACCTTATGCGCAGCTTCAAAACTGCCTGTGACGGGTTTGCCGGTCCGCGCCCCAAGATCATGCTGTTGCAGCACAGCTATGTGGGTCGGGATGCCGATGACGTCGCTCGCGCAGTGGGTGAAATTGCGCGCTATTACGCCTATTTCTTTGCATGGTTCAAAAACGAGCGGCCCGTAACCCAAGGGCTGATTCAGGAACTGACAGAAGCAGAGATTACCGCCAATCCACTCATCACGCCGGAAAACCTGCAACGTGATCTGGTATTTGGCACCCGACAGCAGGTCATCGACCGGCTGAAGCGGTATGAGGATCTTGGCTATGACGAATTTGCCTTCTGGGTCGATTCCGGCATGACGACCGAACGCAAGCGGGCCTCGCTGGCGCGTTTCATCAATGACGTGATGCCCGCTTTTCAGTGAAGGAAACCCCACACCATGAGCCAGCCACCACATTACCAGCTTTTCATCGACGGCGCATGGTCCGAGGGCGCGGCGCAGCAGGTCATGACATCGGTTAATCCCGCAACGGGCCGCGAATGGGCCAGCTTTGCCTGCGCGGCCCCTGACGATGTGGACCGCGCGGTGGCAGCCGCCAGCCGCGCGCTGAACAATCCGGCATGGCGCGACATGCATGCAAGCGCGCGCGGCAAGCTGCTGTATCGTCTGGCCAGCCTGATCGAGGAACACGCCAGCCATCTTGGCCGGATCGAAACCACAGACAGCGGCAAACTGTTGGCGGAAACCACCAACCAGACGGCTTATGTCGCAGATTACTACCGCTATTACGCCGGACTGGCCGACAAAATGGAAGGCGCAGTGCTGCCCATCGACAAGCCGGACATGCATGTGTTTACCCGCCGAATGCCGATTGGTGTGGTGGCGGCGATTGTGCCATGGAATGCGCAGATGTTCCTGACTGCAACCAAACTGGGTCCGGCATTGGCGGCAGGATGCACAGTGGTGTTGAAAGCGTCAGAAATTGCGCCCGCGCCGATGTTTGAACTGGCGCGGCTGATCGAACAGGCAGGCTTCCCGCCGGGTGTGGTTTCGGTTATCACGGGGGATGCGGAAAACTGCGCCATCCCGCTGACGCGACACCCCGATGTGGCCAGAATTGCCTTTACCGGCGGGCCAGACACTGCGCGCCATGTGGTGCGCAATTCCGCCGAGAATTTTGCCGTGACCACATTGGAATTGGGCGGCAAATCCCCGATACTTGTATTTGACGACGCTGATCTGGATGGGGCGGCAAATGGCCTGATCGCGGGCAATTTCGGGGCCTCGGGGCAAAGCTGCGTGGCGGGGTCGCGCGGACTGGTGCAGCGCTGCATCTTTGATGCGCTGGTACACCGGATCAAGGAAAAGGCCGCAGGTATCATAGTCGGCGACCCGCTGTCGCCTGACACACATATAGGCCCGCTATGCACCCGCGCACAGCTGCAACGGATTGAAAAGACGCTGGACGCCGCACGCGCGCAAGGCGCACATATCCGATTTGGCGGGGCCGTGATGGAGCTTGCGGGCAATTACATGGCACCCACATTGGTGGAATGCACCACCCCCGAGACCGCCACGCTAACGGTCGAGATGTTCGGGCCTGTTATGTCACTATTGCCTTTTGACACCGAAGATGAAGCGATCGCTCTGGCCAATGCAACGCCCTATGGCCTTGGATCAGGTATCTTCACGCAAAATCTGGCGCGGGCGCATCGGGTGTCAGACAGGTTGCGCGCAGGCATTTGCTGGATCAACACCTACCGCGCCATTTCACCCATGGCCCCATTCGGCGGCTTCAATCAATCGGGCTACGGGCGCGAAGCAGGGATTGAAGCGATGCTGGACTACACCAGAACCAAGACAATCTGGATCAACACGTCACACACGCCCATGGAAAACCCGTTCGTAATGCGCTGACCCCGCGCCATCATCAAGGTCGCCATTGCCGACAGGTCAGGGTCAGCGGCGCGCTGTGCCAGACCGCGCACCCAGGTGCAAGTCAGGCAGGAACAATATGCGCCCCTGCGGCGCATGCGCGCGGAATGACCGGTCAAAAGGCATCGCACCATCCGTTTTATCCAGACGCGCAAAACATACCTCAGCGACCATACCCGCGCACGGTATAAATGGGGACCGTCGCAAAGACCTTTGTGCATAATGGTGCGCAGATCACCCCATAGCGGCGGCGGCTTTAATGCCCTGCATTGGAATATCTGACCACCTCAGAAGAAAATAAATGTGTGAATAAGAACTTTGTCCCTCCAGAACGGCGCATCATAGACAAAACTGACCGCCCGCACGGGTCGTCGGGGCAAATATCATCTGCGGCGCAAGAAAGCCGGAAATCCGGTCGCGGCAGGTCGCACCACCAGCGACGCGGTTCCCTTGTCGCTGTCAGAAAGGCCAACTAACTCACCGGTCCAACCTTGATAAGAGCACGCCCATGTCGATCACCATTTCCGGCCTTACCAAACGTTTTGCAAAGACGGATGTTCTGCGCGGGGTCGAACTTGGCGTGGATAAGGGCGAGTTGGTTGCCCTTCTGGGGCCGTCAGGTTCGGGCAAGACGACGCTTTTGAAAATCATTGCGGGGCTGGAATGGCCTGATACCGGCCGCTTGAGGGTCGATGGTCAGGACTGGCTGAAACTGGCAGCGCAGGACCGCCGCATCGGGTTCGTGTTCCAGCATTACGCGCTTTTCCCGCATATGAAGGTGCGCGAAAATCTGGCATTCGGGCTGTCGGTGCGCCCGCGGGCCGAACGTCCCGGCAAGACGATCATCGCCGCGAAAGTAGATGAATTGCTGCATTTCCTGCAAATCGACCATCTGGCCGACCGCTACCCTGCGCAACTGTCAGGCGGGCAGCGCCAGCGCGTGGCGCTTGGCCGTGCGCTGGCGATTGAACCGAAAGTCCTGTTGCTGGATGAACCTTTCGGCGCGCTGGATGCCGCGATACGCCGTGACCTGCGCCGCTGGCTGCGCGGTGTGCATGAGGCAACAGGGTCCACCACGATATTTGTGACCCATGATCAGGAAGAAGCGTTTGAACTGGCCGACCGCGTGGTCGTGATGGGCGAAGGACAAATCGCGCAGATCGGCGATGCCGATACGATTCATGACCATCCGGCCACGCCATTTGTTGCGCGTTTCATGGGGGCCACTGTGGAACTGCCTGTCACACTGCTGGCAGGACGGGCCGAAGGGGCAGGACTGGACCTGAGCACGCTGCCACGACGGGCCTTGCCTGATGGCGCGGGGCGGCTTTTTGTCCGCGCCGAAGATATTACACCCGTGCCGGAGCCAGATGCCCCGTGGCGGATTGTCAGCCGAACCAGCACCGGCGCGCATCTGCGCCTTGTGCTGCGCCACCCCAAGCTGGGCGAGGCAGAGGCCGAAGTCCCCCGCCGCGCTGTCCGCGCCGAAGCGCTGACGCCCGACGCAGCCGTCCGCCTGAAGATCGAGGCAGGCACGATATTTTCCAGCGCGCCGAACAGCGCTGCGACCCAACCATCCTTGCAAACAAAACCCATCCAACTGGAGCGTTCACAATGAAACTGCACCTGGCCACAGCCATCACCCTTGCCCTTGGTGCCGCACCTGCCGTTGCGCAGGACCGGTTGCTGAATGTCAGCTATGACATTGCCCGAGAGGTGTTCGAAGCCCTGAACCCCGTATTTGCCGACCATTGGCAGGATGCAACGGGGCGCAGCGTCACCATCGACCAAAGCCATGGCGGCACATCACGGCAGGCCCGCGCCATCCTTGAAGGGCTGCCCGCGGATGTCGTGACGTTCAATCAGGAAACCGATGTCGAAGTGCTGGTCGCGAGCGGCTTGCTGCCCGAAGACTGGCGCGACGCGCTGCCCAATGGTGCGTCCCCGTGGTATTCGCTGCCCGCATTCCTTGTGCGCGACGGCAACCCCAAGGACATCAACGACTGGTCCGATCTGGCACGCGATGATGTGCAGGTGATTTTCCCCAACCCGCGCACCAGCGGCAATGCGCGCTACACTTATCTGGCGGCCTTCGCCTATGGGCTGGAACAAAACGACGGCGATGAAGATGCCGCCGAAGCCTTCGTCAAGGCGATCTTTGACAATGTGCCTGTGTTCGACACTGGCGGGCGCGGGGCAACCCAAACCTTCGCCGAACGCAATATCGGTGACGTATTGGTCACATTCGAGGCCGAAACCGGCGGCATTGCAGCAGCCTATGCCGATCAGGGGCTGGAACGTGTAACCCCGTCACTTAGCCTGTTTGCGGCGTTCCCCGTGGCAGTGGTTTCAGACGTCGCTGAACGCAACGGCACCACGGAACTGGCAAGCGCCTATCTTGAATGGCTTTACACACCGGTCGCCCAGCGCATCGTCGCTGAACACTTCTACCGCGTCGTAGACGCCGACGTATCAGCCGAATTCGCCGACCAACTGCCTGATGTGCGTCTGGTGACGGTGGATGAAGTATTCGGCGGCTGGGACGCCGTGCAGGAAAACCACTTTGCCGAAGGCGCGCGCCTTGACAATGTGTTCGTGAACCAGTGAGCCGATGACCGCCGCAGCCACCCATACGGGCGCACCCATCCGCGCCAAACGCGTTCTGCCGGGGTTTACCCTAAGCCTTGGCACGACGCTGTTATATATGACCTTTATCGTGCTGATCCCGGTGATCACGCTGATCCTGAAAGGGGCCGAAATCGGCCCCGAACGGTTCTGGCGCATCATCTCCAGCCCGCGGGCGGTGGCTGCGTTCCAGATCACACTGACAGCGGCACTGATCGCAACTGCCTTCAATGCAATCTACGGGCTTTTGATGGCATGGGTGCTGGTGCGCTATGAATTTCGCGGAAAACGCATCCTTGATGCACTGATGGATGTGCCCTTTGCGCTGCCCACAGCGGTGGCGGGGCTGTCGCTGACAGCGCTGTTTTCCGCCAATGGCTGGTTTGGTCCGGTACTTGATGCAATGGGCATTCAGGTGGTCTACACCATCTGGGGCATTGCGCTGGCCATGGCGTTCACATCGGTCCCCTTTGTGGTGCGCACAGTCCAGCCGGTGCTGGAAGACATGGACCCCGCGCTGGAACAGGCCGCGCTGACGCTTGGCGCGCGCCCCTGGGCCATCTTCACCCGCGTTGTGTTTCCCGCGATCCTGCCTGCATGGCTGGCGGGGTGCACAACTGCTTTCGCGCGCAGTTTGGGCGAATTCGGGGCGATTGTGTTTATCGCAGGAAACCTGCCTTTCCGCACGGAAATTGCCGCCCTTCTGGCCTATATCCGGCTGGAGGAATTTGACTATAACGGCGCGGCCGCCATTGCCCTTGTATTGCTGGCGTTCGCGCTGGTGTTGCTTGTCGTGTCCAATGTCTTGCAGGCATGGGCATCGCGCCACCGCGAGGCAAGCCGATGACAACCGCCCCCCTTGGACAACTGCCCGGTCAGACCCGCCGGGGCGAGCGTATCCTGATCGGGCTGGCGGTCGGGTTGACGCTGCTGTTTATTGCAGCTCCGCTGGTGTTCATCTTTGTGCGTGCCTTCGCGCAGGGCTGGCAGGTCTATGCCGCCAATATCCTGCACCCCGCGACATTGCATGCGATCTGGCTGACCACGATCACGGCAATCATTGTTGTGCCGCTGAATGTGGGGTTCGGCATTGCCGCCGCTTGGGCTGTGGCCAAGCACCGCTTTCCAGGGCGCGGGATACTGGTGACATTGATCGAGATTCCGTTTTCAATTTCGCCCATCATCGCGGGTATCTGCTATCTGCTGCTGTATGGGCGTCAGGGACTTCTGGGGCCATGGCTTCAGGCCAATGACATTCAGGTGGTGTTTGCGCTTCCGGGCATTGTGCTGGTCACCATGTTCGTGACGGCCCCTTTTGTCGCGCGAGAGGTCTTGCCGCTGATGCAGGCGCAAGGGTCCGAGCAGGAACAGGCCGCCGTCACGCTGGGCGCGAATGGCTGGCAGATATTCACCCGCGTGACGCTGCCCAACATAAAATGGGCGCTGCTGTATGGTGCGGTTCTTTGCACGGCCAGGGCGGTGGGTGAATTTGGCGGTGTCTCGGTCGTGTCGGGCAACATACGCGGCCAGACCAACACGCTGCCTTTGCATGTTGAACTGCTGTTCAACGACCTGAATGCAGTAGGTGCCTTTGCTGCCGCATCGACGCTGACGCTTATCGCGGTTGTCGCGCTGGTAATAAAAGCAATCCTTGAAGGGCGCAGGCAATCATAGCGCATGCCACAATGGCGCACAGCGCTATGCGAACGTCACAAGCCCGCATAGCGCAACCAAAGCCCCGCACGATGGCGCGCGGGGCTTTGGGGTTTCAGGCATAGAAATCGGGGGCCTTCTTGAACTGCGTCCATGCATCCGGGTCATGGCCCGTGACGACCATCGCACCGGTCTTTTCGGCCAAAGCACGCATCTTTTGCACGGAACGCACAGTATCCGTCGTCGATGCAAGAAAGCCCGGCAGGGATTTTTCTTCCCAGTGGTCTGTCGTATAGGCAGCATCAACCGCCAGCAGGATGGGACCACTTTGGGGCAGCCGGACCAGCAAGGATTGATGACCGGGCGCATGGCCGGGGGTGAAAACCGTGGTCAGCGTGCCATCACCATAGACGTCATAGAAATCATCTTCGGTTCCGTTCAGGAACTGCCATTTCAGACCGGGCTTGTCGAAATCCTTGCGGATATAGCCGCCCGCCGCGAACCAGTCGGGGGTGTAGGCGTATTCGTATTCCGTGCGCTGCACGATATGGGTGGCATTCGGGAAACGGCCCACAGCGCCAGTGTGGTCAAGGTGCAGATGTGACTGAACCACATATTTCACGTCTTCGGGCTTGATGCCCAGCTTTTCCAGCTGCGCAACGCACCCCTCTGATGGGTCCATCACCGGCTTATAGACATCGCAGATCCCGCCCCAATGGCCACGCGGATCGGTGGCAACTTCTACCGCGTTCCCGCCATCAATGATCGTGTGCCCCTTTGGATGGGTGATCAGGTAATAGGGCACAGGTATTTCATAATCGGCCCCGGCGCCTTCGTTCATTTTGATGTTGTGAACCTTGCATTTCAACGAGCCGCTTTGCAGCATATACAGGCGAATATCAGTCATGGTGCCTCCTCAAGTTTGACCATTTCAGAATGTATCGGTGCCCGAAGGCACCACCCCTCAGTAAGCTTCGCGATAGAGTTCAAGCGCGTCCTCTTCCGTCACCTCGACAGGGTTGTTAACCAAAAGCCGCGTCTGCTTCATTGCGTCGCGTGCAAGCATAGCAAGGCTGTTATCCGTTACACCGACGTCGCGCAGGCGCCGCGGTGCACCGCTTTCATCCATCAACGCCTGCATGAAGGTAACGAACTGCCCTGATCGCGCTTGTGCGTCACCCGATCCGGGCGCGCCAATAACATCTGCCAGTTCCGCGTATAACGGTGCCGCAACTTTGGCATTGTAGCGCAGCACCGGCCCCAGCATCAGCGCGTTGGTCAGCCCATGTGGCAGGTGGTAGTGCCCGCCAAGCGGATAGGCCAGCGCGTGAACGGCCGCCACAGGCGAATTCGAAAAGGCCTGCCCGGCCAGCATGGCCCCCAGCAGCATCTTTTCACGGGCTTCCCGGTTGCTGCCGTCCTTGCACGCCGTGACCAGATTGGCCGACAGCAGCCGCATCGCCTCTCTGGCCAGCGCATCAGAAAGGGGGTTCTTCTTGAACTTTGACGTATAAGCCTCGATCGCGTGGACCATAGCGTCAATGCCGGTCGCCGCAGTGTGCACTGCCGGCAGGCCGATGGTCAGTTCTGCATCCAGCAGCACAAAATCCGCATATAGCTGGTTAGAGACAACGCCCATCTTTGTCGTCTCGCCGGTTGTGATGATGGAAATATTGGTCACCTCGGACCCTGTTCCGGCGGTGGTGGGGATCAGCGCCATCGGGATGCGCGCGCCGGTGACATTGCCAATACCATACATATCGGACAGCGCCTGATCAGATCGCGCCAGCACGGCGGCCATTTTTGCAATGTCCAAAGACGACCCGCCCCCAAGCCCGATTACAATATCGGCCCCAATGGCACGGCCGGTTTCGGCGCAGGCCGCGACAATTTTTTCAGGCGGGTCTGCGACCACATCGCTGAATATACTGACGCTAAAGCCCGCAGCTTCAAGCGATGCCTGCACAGGGTCGATCAGCCCGGCCGATATCAACCCCTTGTCGGTCACCAGCAATGCGTTGCGCCCGTCGAAACGGTCGGCAAGCAATTCACCCAACCGCTTGGAACCGGCCCATTCTACATGAATTTGGGGCGTCGTCGTGAAACTGAAGGGGGTCATGGTCATTATGTCTTCTCCTTGATGCGCGTTATTGTGCGGACACGGAACCTGCGGCGCGGCTTCGCGGTTGCGCAATATCCGTCAGGATGGTCAGTTCAAAAATGTCATGCACAGCGCCGCCCTACAGATGTGGTCTTGGCGCCGCTCCGCAGGGCATCCAGCTTCGGCATGGCAGGGTCAATCAGCCTGAACATATTCCCCCCCTTGAATGCAGTTCAGTATATTGAACTTATGTTCCGTATTTTGTACATACTAAGAAGGATAATTTGGTCATGTCAAGCTGGAGTCCCCATGCCGCCATCAGTTCCCGCGTCTTCAGGGGCCACCAATGCCCCCGCGCTGCGTCGTGCCGTTGCAATCCTCGACCATCTTGCAGACACGGGAACAGCCCTAAGCATGGCCGAAATTTCGCGCGCGCTTGGGCTGCCCAAAAGCACGTCACATGGCCTTATCCTCGCTATGGAAGACATCGGGCTTGTCCAGCGGGTTCCGGGCGGGGGCTTTCGTATCGGGTCGCATCCGCTGCGATGGGCGCAGGGGTTTTTGTCGCAAACCGATCTTGTGACAAGCTTCAACGCCTATTTTGCACAGAACCGTGAACTGGCCCGGTTCACGGTCACAATGACGGTGCTTGAACATGATGAGGTGGTCTATATTGCCTGCGCACAGGCGAATCAGCCGCTTGGGGTGACGTTTCGTATCGGCATGCGGCTGCCCGCCCCCTTTACTGCGACCGGATTGGCGCAACTTGCATCGCAATCCGATCAAGAGATTTGCCGCCGGTTCGATAGCCACTTCCCCCAACCCCTGACAGAGCACAGCCTGCGCAATGTGCCAGAGTTGCTAAACGAGCTGGAGGCGGTTCGCGAACGCGGCTTTTCAATTGATAATGGACAGGTGCGACAAGGAATGATTTGTCTGGGTGCTATTCTGCGTGATCATACAAACGCAGCCGTTGCGGGCATCGCCGTATCGCTGACGCGGCAGGAAGCCACACCAGACGTGATCGATATGCTGGGCACAACGCTACAGGTCACGGCGCAGGGTATTTCCAGACAAATGGGATATGGGCACAAGCCCTGAAAGCACGGGAAATCCCGTCTGGCGCTTGGCCTTGACGCAAGCGTCAGCGTGCCCTGCCCCGCCATTCATGGCGATGCACTTACAGCTCGGTGCTTTCGCTGGCGCGTGACGATGCGCCGACGCTGCCCCACCGCCTTAGCATCCAATACCATTGGGCGGGGTTTTCCAGTATCCGCGCCGACAGGCTGTCATTGAACGCACGCGTCATGGTAATGCTGTCGGTATGCGGGATCGGGGCTTCGAATTCGACACTGAATGCATTTCCGTCGTCAATGCGAATGCCATATGCGGGGATCATGGGCAGGTCGTATTTCAGCGCCAGTTGGGCCGCAGACAGCGATGTAAGGGCATCATGCCCAAGGAAAGGCAGCCAGACACCTTCTACATATTTTTCATCCAGCAGAATCGACACAATTCCACCCCCACGAAGATGACGCACAAGCGCCCTGGTCCCGACGCGACCGGTTGCCAGAATCGGCGTGCCGCCTGCTTCAATGCCAGTGCGGATCCTGCGTTCATAATGGCGGTTCTTGTTGGGGCGATAGACTGCGCCACTTTCAAGCCCGTTCATTTTAACGACGGCACGCACAGCTTCCCATTGCCCGAAATGGCCAGACACAATAATGGCCCCTTTGCCCATGGCCTGCGCCTCTTTCAAGGCGTCAAGACCGGGGCCGGAGGCCTTGAATTTATGGTGCTGGGTCTGAAATTCAGCGTCGTGATATATCTCGAACAGCGTTCGCCCCATATGCCTGCCCATATCCTGACCAAGCTTTGCGCGCGCGCTGCGTTTCATATTGGGGAAAACACGTCTGGCTTCACGGTCAAACCGCCATCTGGCGGGCGGAAACCAGCGCATGATCATTGCAAATGTTGTTCCCAACCCGCGCGAGCGCGAGTCAAAGGAGCGCCAGCGCAGAACCGTAAGCGCGGACCACAATGGAAAGTATCTTGCATGATGCAGAACTGATTTCAGCGACTTTGAGAGCATGGCTCTGTATGATTGGGTTCGACCGGAAAGCCAAACAAAAATTCCCCGACAGACGCAGATGAACCAGACCCATTGCAACCGGTGCCCGCATCAAATTCATGATGGCAATTGCTGCCACTGCGGGCAGGGGTGCGCGCGTGCGCGGCGACCACACCAATTCGGATCGCAGGCCTTATCCATTCGGACACATGCGCAAGGCAATGAAAAGGCCGCACGCGCATGGCCATCAAGATATCGCGAGCTTCGTGATGATCAGGATCGCCAACGCGAAACCACCCAGCCCGAACGCAGCCAGCAGACCATCCCGCACCAGAAGCGCCGCAGACAGGACTGTCACAACCAAAGCAAGTGTGGTCGCGGAAAAAGGAACCAGTTCCAGAAAGGGCATTGCCAGCCCGCATGACACGCATGTGGCAAGCGCCAGTTGCCTGCCCGGAAATGCGAAAAACCAGTCCACCCGCGCGACAGACCTGCGGTCGATAAAACGGGCCGCGCGATCAAGCCCGACAAGCGCCTGCCCCAGCCGGTCCGCAGACAACTGCCGACGCAGCACGAATGCTGGCAGCCATATCGTCGGGCGCGCCAGCAGAATCTGCAATGCAACCAGGGCAATCGTCAGGCCCCCAAGCGATGACAGGCCGGGTATGCCGCTTAGCGGTGTCACAAGGATCAGCGCGGGCAACAGCAGCAGCACGGGCTGCAATGCCGGGTCCATGGCCCGCACAATCGTGTCGATTGTCACGGTCGGGCCGGTAATTGCGCCGCGGATACGGTTCAGAATGTCCTGAACCGGCCGCATATGCAGTTCCTGCGCTTCGCTTGCCCTGGTCTTTGACCTGTCGCCAAGAATCCAGCATTGCCCCATCATTGTGACTTGGCCGCCGGAACAAGAATCGCACGGCTGATTTCCATAAGATACATCCAGTCATCAATTTCGGCTGTTGCGATCTTGGTCTTCATGTCGATGTGCAAAAACGAATGCCCGTGCACCGACGACCACAGCATATAGGCGCGGCGCTGGGTATCCGGGTCGTTGGGCGGCAGTTCCAGACAGGCGGCAACCGCGTGAACAACCACGCCAAAGCAGCTTTCGCCCTTCGCCAGCAGGTCAGGGTCATTCTCGTGCCCTTCGGTCAGGCCGAACATCAACCGGAATACGCCGGGTTCGGCCCTTGCAAAACTGACATAAGCCTGCCCGACAGCCGCCACAGCCTCTAACGAGGCGGGCGCATGTGCTGCGGCCCCGGCCTGCATGGCGGTGCGCAACCGGTCCATGGCTTCACTGACCACGCCGCGCAATATCTCATGGCGGTCCTTGAAATGCTTGTAGGGGGCGGCTGAACTGACACCCGCGCGACGCGCCGCTTCGGCCACCGAAAACCCGTCGGGGCCGTGCGCTTCGACAAGCGCGCGCACTGCTGCGATCAGTTGCGCGCGAAGGTCGCCGTGGTGATAGGCAGCCTTCGGCGTCACCTCTGGCAATGGATCGTTGACGGAAGTTTCGACAGATAACAAATTCGGGCTTTCAGCTTAGGGAAATGCAGATGCATTTCCACCGTTGAAAATGTTAGCACCTCTCACATGTGTTGGCAAGCATCGCCTGTATTGCCTTTGCTTCACACTTCGCGGGGAACGGGAAGACGCCGGAAACGTTGCGTGTGATGATATACACGCATTGGACCAAACGCGCGCGGGTGCGCAACAGGGTCTTGCCCTATCCGGCAAGCGGGGCGTCAAGGTGACGCACCGCCCCCATCTGGACAAAAATAAACCCGTGGCGACAGTGCCGGCGGCAGACATATATTCGCCCCAGCCCAACATTCTGGAGCGCAGGTTTGCCGCCTATCTGGCGCAGCGCGGCGCATACTGCGCAACAAACGCGCCCCCGTCGCGCGCATGCGTTCAGTCGATCAACCGCGTCAGCACATGGGTCATCAGCCTGTCGGCGCTGGCGGGCATCATTTCGGGCGGGCTGATCGGCGGCGCCGAGATCTGGATGCGCCAAAGCATATTGGACGGAATGGACGATGCCGGATGGCAAGCGACCCTTCCCTATTGGTCTGTCTTTTATATTTTCGTAGGTGTGATCAGCGCGATAGAAATTGCATTGCTGTATGCGCTGGCACTGGGCGGGATCGCGCGCGTGACGCAGCATTCGGGCCTTGCGCTGGCAGGGGGCCGCGAAGACCGGCTTTTTGCCCACAGCCTTGCGCGCACCGCGCTGGAGTTTCCCAGCCCGCAGATCCTTATCTACGGGATTGACCCCTATGCGTATGTGTCTAGCTGGAAACTTATGGCGAGGAATATCGCCTATAAGCTGAAAGTCGGTGTCAGCAGTTTCATTCTGCGGGTGTTTCTGCGCCGCGTGGCCGCGCGCATGGCGATCCGCGGCATGGTTCCGCTGTTTGCCGGGCCGTTATATGCAGCATGGAATGCCTATATCATCTGGCGCATCATGACAGAAGCGCGGGTGCGCACCCTTGGCCCGTTTGCCGCAGACAACCTGATTGCCGCGCATTTCCGGAACACAGACGATCTGGGCGATACTGAAAAAGACGTGTCGCTGCATGCAGCGGGCGAAATGCTGATCCGTGGGCGCGACGCCCATCCCAATCATATCTATCTGATCACCCGCTTGCGCAGCGCACTTGATCACCACACGGACCTGACGCCAGACTGGTCCGGCATGCGCGGCCATCTGGCCAGGCTGGACACCGCAGGCCGGACCCGTATTCTGGACCTGTTGACGGTGTCATGCGTGATCGGCGCGCGCATACACCGCGACCAGATGGCGCTTCTTCGCGATGCGTGTCGCGATTGCGGCGCAACCCTGGACGAAGACCGCGTATATGCGCTGCGCAAGGCATTGAAGCGCGGCCAGCCGATAACTGGCAAGGACCTGTCAGCAACCCGCCAATGACAGTCGCCTGCGCAGCCCTCGCCCTTGGGCGCGGTTCATGGTAGTTTCCACAGGGCATGGGCCACGCATGTGCGCCAACCGGCGGTTGCGTTTTGCATCCGCGCACCGACATATAATCTGACGAGGGAAGCAAGTGTCAAAGCGCAGGGAATACACGGTGTTTCAGGGGCGGGCGGGCGATCACAATGATCTGGCAATGCCCGGTGCCCGTGCAATCGGGCACGCCCTTGCGCGCCGGACAGGTGTTGCGCCATGTGTTGTCGGCACTCCTGAACCGGCCCTGAACACAGGATGGCGCGAAGAACTGGATGCGGCGCTGCCCGCCCTGCGGCGCCTGCAAACACGGATTGACGCGGTTGTGTCGCGCCCGTCAGTTTCCATTGCTGCGACTAGCCGTTGTGCCACATCTTTGGCAACGCTGCCCGCTGTTGCAAGGCACCACCCGTCTGCGTGCATTGTCTGGTTTGATGCCCATGCGGACCTGAACACCCCCGACGCCACGACAACAGGGTATCTGGGCGGGCTGGCACTGGCCGGACCCCTTGGCATGTGGGACACTGGTTTGGGAGCAGGCTTGACGATGGATCAGATTGTGCTGGTAGGGCAGCGCGATCTGGACCCTTTCGAGCAAGACCTGATCAACCGCCCCCACATCCCGCATATCCAACCGCAACAGGGCCTGGGCGCGAAACTTCGCGCGGCAATCGCAGGCCGCGCTGTCTATATGCATCTAGATTGCGACGTGCTGAATCCGGGCATTGTTCCCACGGATTACGCAGTTGAAGACGGGCTGTCGCTGGATGATCTGCGCGCCTGCTGCGACGTGATCGCAGAGCACCAGTTTATCGGCATGGAGATTGCAGAGTTTCAGAATGCATGGGTTCAGAATGGCGATCCGGTATCCCCTGATCCCTTGCTGGATGCGCTTGCCCCGCTATTGGCAGACGGGCCGCCAGTATCGGGCAGGTTATGACCTGCCCTGCCCGCCCAATGTGATGCCTGCCTGTGTCAGGGCGGGCGCGAAATCGGAAAACTGCCAGATCTCGTCAATATGCCAGACGCCGGGGCGGGCCTTGCCCGGCAGCATCTGCGCCACGCGCGCAGCCACCAGTGCGGTGATGGCCGCTTCCGCCCGTCCGTCAAGTGTCAGGCGGCGATGCATCGGCCCGTCAGCGCCGTGGCCCGCAGCCGTGACGACAAGCGATGCACGGTCCGACCCAAGGCGAAAGCGGGCCATACTCCGGCACAGCAGGCGGCGAACCCATGGCCGCCCCGCCATCCGTGCCAGCATGCGCAGCGCGCCACGCGTGATCAGGGGCGAATCCAACCCCAGACGGGTGGTGACATTCGCCATGCCCTGACGGCGCGCCAGCACATGCTGATCGGCAAAGGCAAAAGGCATGGTTGGAACAGGGCGCGACTGTGGGCCAAACCCCAACATCTGCACTGCGCCCGACGGCACGGGGTGCATGTTGTCCAGCGTCCAGTTCACCGCAGCGGGACCATGCGCATCGCCAAGTCCCAACAGAACCCCGATTGTCACCGCATCAATCCGCGCCATCCCGGCCACAGCGGCGCGGGCCATAAGATTGCTTAGCCCCGGCGCCAGCCCGACCGAAAGGACCGCGCAGCCCCCCTGCGCGCGCGCAAGCGGGTCCAATGCTTCTATCCCGCGCAAAACCGCATCTGTGGCCGATATGTCGATATAGAAAAGCCCTCGTTCCAGCACATGCGCCGGAAAATCCGCAGTCCCGACATCACTGCAAACAAGCACCGTGCCCATCCCCACAAGGGCAGCGCCCCAGCTTGCGGGGTTGTCCATATCCACGATCGTCCAGTCGCATCCAAGCCGTCTGGCCATGGCCGCCGACCGGCCTGCATCACGCCCCGCGATACGCAGACCCGCCTGCCCTGCACGCAGCAGTTGCGCCGCAATCTGGTGCCCGACATGGCCATAACCACCAATGATAAGAATGCCTGCCATCCCTTGTTCCTTCGCAAATTGGCACCGATACTGGCGCAATGAAGGGCCATGAAACACAGCGAATCACGACTATCCAAACGGGAAGCGACACCGAAGGCATACCCCGCACAGCGCGCCGCCCTGCCGATTGTCTGGCAGAGGACTGGCTGGCGTTTCTGGGGCATCGCTGGAATGCCCTGATCCTGTGGCACCTTTCCGGCGGCCCGATGCGATACGGCAGTTTGCAAAACACGCTGCCGGGGATCACACCCAAAGTCCTGAGCGAGCGGCTGAACGGATTGACGCACCGCGCCCTGATCGCGCGCAGGGTCCATAATGGTTTCCCGCGCGAAGTGACCTATGGGTTGACGCCACAGGGCGCGGCGCTGGGGTCGATTATCCGGCAGCTTTACACTTGGGCAAACAATAATTCAGCGCAGCCTGCGGGGCATCCGTCACTTTTGGCGCATGGGGATGACACGCAGTAGCGCCGCGACTTGCGGCGACCGTCGCCATCGCCCCGCCCGATGCGGCATCAGCTTAGGCCCAAGGCGTCCTGAACCGCCTGATCCCAACCAAGGTATAATACATCCCCGTCACGGATTACCGGACGCGCCATCACCTTGGGTTGGGCCGCGATCTGTGCCTCTGCCTCTGAATTTTTCAGCCATGTATTCAGCCCACGGTAATCATTCGATGTCCGGTCGACCAACCGGTCCCCGAATTCTGCAATCAACTCCGTCAGTTCGGCCTCGGTCAGGGGATCAGCCCGAATATCACGGAAACTGACATCATTGCCCTGCGCCGCCAGCGCCTTGCGGGCCTTTTGACAGATTGCGCAAGTGTTCAACCCGTAAATTATCATGTCGCAATCTCCTGTGGCTGTAGCGCCGTAGCTTCCTGCATCCCGCCCTTCCGCGCAACCGCTTCAATGCTTGCGTGATGCACAATCCGGTTTATTCGGGCGAATTTCAGCTGTGCAGTCAGGGTCGTGCCGGTGGCTGTCATTGACCCCTGCGCTGAGGGACACTAGCATCGCGGCATTCTTGCGACATGCGGGGCCAGAGAATGGGCCACGACGACATCATTCAGATGATAAAAACTGCGTTGGCCAATGAGCCGCGCATTCGCGCCTTATTTCTAAGCGGAAGTTTCGGGACCGGTCTGGCCGATGCCTATAGCGACATCGATTTCATTCTGGTGTCAGACGAAGGGGCCACCGACGAAATTGCACGGATATGGCAAGGGGCCATCGCAAAGACCGGCGAAATAGTCTTGTGGTGGGACCGAACCCCGGTTCCTGTGCTGATAAATGCCATTACAGCCGACTGGACCAGAACAGATGTCCTTATCCTGAAACCATCGCAGATGTCTGCGCAGACCCAGGACGCGCTGAAACCATTGATCGATCATGATGGCATCTATGCGACCCTGCCAAAAGCCGTTTCAGAACACCAGCCAAACCCTGAAAAACTCAAACGCCAGATCGAGGATTTTATTCGCATTCTGGGCCTTTTGCATCTGGCCGTCGGACGCAAGGAATATATCAACGGTGTTCTGGGTATCTTTCATCTGCGCAACTATCTGGTTGAACTGATGATCGAAGAAACGAACGCGCCGCATCGCGGTGGCATTTTGCACCTGAACCGGCTTATCACTCAGCCCCAGAAGGACGTTCTGACCGCACTGCCAGCCCCCGTAGCCGAACAAGCGGCCATGATAGAAGCGCATCTGGCCTATGCCGCAGCTTACCTGCCCCGTGCCCGACGAATGGCGCAGCAACTGGGGCTTGACTGGCCAGAGCGGTTTGAAACTGTCACTTGGGCAAGGCTGAAGAAAACCCTGAATGTCGAAAGGCCCTATATCCCGACAGACACAGCGCTTTAGGCAAGGTCATATACTGCGCAGCAACAGGCCCATGGTGCGGTGCGCATTTCGCACACCAAGGGTTTCCAACCCAACGGCCATAGCATAAAGCGCGTCAGGCGCATCAGGGTCGTTGATACCCGCATCACGGCACAGTCCCGCCAGATAGGCCATACGGCGCGCATCCATTCGGGCGACCGCCTTTGCCACATCAGGTGACGCCAGCGCCCACGCGCGCAAGGCGGGCTCCAACGCAGCCCCCCCATAGGATGGATCGCGAAATCCGACAGCCAGTTCAATCAACTGCTCCAGTCTGGCGCGCGGCGGGGCTGTCGGGTCAAGCTGCGCGACAACCCCGTCAAAGGCGCGATCCTCCCATAGCTGGACAAGACGGGACAGATAGTCGGGCAGGTCCGCGAAATGCCAGTAGAACGATCCTTTGGTCGTGCCAAGATCGCGCGCCAAAGCCTCGGCCCTCAGGGCACTGGGGCCAGAACGCGCCAGCGCGCGAAACCCGGCCATCAGCCAGTCTTCAGCACTCAGACGGGGGCGGGTCTTTGGGGCCATCCCCAAAACATACGGCAGCGTATTGACAAGCGCAAGCGAGCGACCTAAACCATACGCAGCCGTATGGAGTGGCGCGATGAACTGGACCCGCTTTGCTTCCGCCCTGATGGGCCTGACCTTTTTGATCCATGTTTTCGCTGGCGGACCAGAGGTTCACGACCAGTTGCAAACCGCACTGCACGACGACGGCCTCGCGGCCTTTGCTGCGATCTTGTGGCACGCAGTAAGCGTGGTGCTTGCGGTGCTGGCCATTGGCCTTTGGGTGCTGGCCGCGCGGCATGACCCTTCGCTGGAAGGTATTTTGTCCGCTATCCAAATCGGCTTTGCGGCGCTTTTCGTGTTCTATGGCCTGACGCGGCTGGGAACTCTGGCCCCTATGCCGCAATGGATTATCTTTCTTTCCATACCCGCGCTGACCCGCTTTGGACAGTTCCGCAACAGGAAAACGCGGCGATCGGTATTGGCCCACTGATTGATTTCCAAGTTGACACAGTCGTTTTTTGCGCGATCCATCTGGGTATGAAATTCACCGTGCAGCGCATACAGGCATGGCTTGTGGCCGAATGGCTGCTGGTGATCCTGATGGTTCTTCTTCCGGTTCTGCTTTGGGCCGTTCCGACATCGCTGGACGGTCTGGTTTATCTTGTCGATTGGAAAACGGTCGCGGCACTTGCAGGGTTGATGGTGCTTAGTCGCGGGCTGGAAGTATCAGGACTGATTGACCATCTTGGCCGCAAGGTCTTGGCGCGCCTGCGCAGCGAACGCGGACTTGCGGCAGCACTTGTAATGTTCGCCGCCCTGCTTTCTGCGGTGGTGACAAATGATGTGGCGCTTTTTGTGACCGTGCCGCTGACCCTTGGGCTGGCGCGTATTGTCAGCTTGCCTGTGGCGCGGCTGGTTATATTTCAGGCACTGGCGGTGAATGCAGGCTCGGCGCTTTCGCCTGTTGGCAATCCACAAAACCTGTTTCTGTGGCAACGCTCTGGCACGGGATTTATGGAATTCACCCTCTCCATGTTGCCTGTCGCCGGGGCCATGCTGGTGCTGGTGCTTGCGCTTGTCCCGTTTGGTTTTGGTCAGGCGCGGCTGGTCCTGCACGCAACAACGCACAGGCCGGGGATGCAACGCAGGCTTATGATCACCTCGCTTGCGGCCTACCCTGTGTTTCTGTTTGCCGTGAATGCAGGGTTTGCCCTGATCGGGGCCGGTTTTGTGATCGGGGCCTTTGCGCTTGCATTCCGGAATGTGCTGCGCGGGGTGGACTGGCCGCTATTGCTGGTCTTCATGCTTATGTTCATCAATCTGGGACTGCTGGGCCAACTGCCTGCGGTTGCGGCCCTTGCAACCACAGCCATGGAATGGCCCGGTGGGGCCTATGCCTTCGGTGCGCTGCTGTCACAGGGCATGTCGAATGTGCCAGCGGCAATTTTCCTTGCGCCCTTTACGCACGATTGGCGCGCCCTCGCCTGGGGCGTCAATGTGGGCGGGTTTGGTCTGGCGATCGGCTCGCTCGCCAATCTGATTGCACTGCGCCTTGGCAGACAGCCCGGTATCTGGTGGCAGTTCCACCTGTGGTCACTGCCCGTATTCGGCGCAAGCCTTGCTTTGGGCGCTGTGCTGTTGACACTGTGACCCAGTGCACGCAATCCCTTGCTGGATTGCAGTTTTGTGTTCACTCCGATAGCAAGCGCTTTGTAACTGCTATATGAATTGATCTGACGAAAGGCACCTTGCATGAGCTATCTAGAGGCCATTATTCTGGGTCTTGTCCAAGGCATATTCATGTTTGTGCCGGTCAGTTCTACCGCACATCTTGTGGTAACCCAGCATGTCATGATTGCTCAGGGATCGAACATGCCGCCGCCGGAAAGTCCGGCCATGATCTTGTTTGATCTGGTGGTGCATGTCGGCACATTGGCGTCGATCGCAGTGGTATTCTGGAAAAGTCTGTCTGCGCTGGTGCGCGCAACTTTTTGGGAAACGGCCAGCCGTCTGCGCAAATCGGGGCAAGGGACAGGGGCATTCTCAAGGCTGTTTTTGATGGGGATGCTGACAGTTCTGGTCACGGGCGTTCTGGGGCTGGTGTTCAAACGCACATTCGAGCTGGTGTTTTCTGCGCCGCAGGTTCTGGTTGTCACCCTGTCACTGACGGCAGTGTTGCTGTTTGTGACTGACCGCCTGCCAAAGCGCCCGCTGGGGATCAAAAGCCTTGGTCCGCGAATCGCGATTGTCATCGGGGTGGCGCAGGCGCTCGCGCTTATTCCCGGCATCAGCCGCAGCGGGATTACCATCATTGCGGGGCTGTTTTCCGGACTGAAACGGCGTTGGGCGGCGGAATACAGTTTTCTGGTGGCAATCCCGACCATTCTGGCCGCCAGCCTGTTGCAAAGCCTAGAGGTTATGCGCGGCGCAGGGCTGGACGGTGTAGGCCTTGGCCCGATGCTGGTGGGGTTTGTGGTCGCGGCCATTTCCGGCACTGTGGCGCTGAAGCTTGTGCTGGCACTGCTGTATAAGGCGCAACTGAAGGTGTTTTCAGTCTATCTGATAGCACTTGCCGCAGTGATCGGTTTTGGCCTGTTTGACGGGATCATCTAGGCGCGTTGGCATTTTCAAGCCAGCTTGGTGTTGACTTTCGCAAAACATGCGGCTACCCGGCGCGGGCTGCACAGGAGTGCAGCCGTTTTCGCGTATCAACCAGAGAGACCCATGGACAGCAGCTCTAGTAGCAGTCTGGCCTCTGTGTTCGGAAAAATCCTTCACAGCCGCCAGACGCCCCCGGAAAATTTTATCCGTCCCGGCCTGTCCGTGGCTGCGGTATTGCGTCGCTGACGTAATCCCTGCTTGCCCCTGACCGGCCCGGTGCCGGACAGAAGGACGCAAGCAATGACATTTCAATTCGCCCATATGGCCCCGCCCGGCAAGGCCCCGCGCCGCGCCACCCCTTTGGCTGCGCGATGCGCAGTCTGACCGGCTTGTCCGGCGCTGGCATTGCCCCGCGCAAGATGATGCCGCGCGCTGTGCCGACGCACAGTTGACCGCCCTTGTGACCCGTCAGGCCCTGTTGCGCGCGGGCTAAGCCCGGCTTTGCGCATCATGGCCGGACCAGACAGGGGGGCAGCGCCATGCGTCTTCTTATCGTGGGCGGGCGGCATCTGGATGATGTCACCCTCATTCGTCGCGCGCTGGATCGCGTATATGCCATGGGGCCGGTGACGGTCGTTATCCATGGTGGCAGTGGATTTCTGGGCATCACATCTGAAGACTGGGCGCGCGAGATGCGCCTGCATGTGGTGCGCTATCCCGCCAACTGGCGGGAATTCGGCAAGCGCGCCGAAGCAATCCGCAATGACTTCATGCTGGCAGATTCGCGCCCCGACATGGTGCTGGCCCTGCCAGGCGGCAATGACACGCGCGATCTGGTTGCGCGGGCCTTTTGCGCACGCGTGCCGGTGATTGATGCCGACGGGCACCCCCTGAAACCTGATGACCCCAAGGAAGACCCCGACCCCGGGCCTGCCCTGCACCTTGCCGCATCATACCGGAATTGACCCGCTATAGCGTGTGCCCGCGTTCATTCACATTCACGCAATGCATTGTGACTTTTTGATACCGCATGCCCGTGAAGCGCAAAACCGGTTCCACCCTAAGCCACGCACGCGTCATGCACCTGTCAAACCTGTTTGCGATGCTGTTGCGGCACGTTTGCGACAGCGCGCGCGGCAGGAACCCGCCGGACGCGCCCTGACACGCACATAGTCACTGAAACGTAACCCCAAGCCTATGGAGAATTCTCATGGCAAACACAACTTTTGACACCACCCGCGCCACAGGCGCACCCAACCGCCCCGCCCGCGACCCCATTTCCGGGCGCATCCGCGATGCCTTTGTCTATGTCACCGACGGCGCGAAAGTGGCTGATGCCATCGATGCTGTGCGCAGCGCGCGCGTGCCCACGGGGCAAGCGGCCTGCGTTTTCGTCATTGACGCACAAGGCCGCTACAAGGGCTTTGCGCGGCTGTCGGCACTGCTGCGCGCGGATGCAGAAAGCACGGTCAACGCCTTCATTGATGGCCGTGACCTGGCGGTGCCGCTGGACATCGAACAGGAAGCCGCCGCGCGCCGCTTGCAGTTGCGCGACGTGCCGCTGCTGCCCGTGGTCAATGCGAAATTCGAGATGATCGGCGTGCTGACCTTTGATGACGCGATGGATATTCTGGAACAGGAAACCACCGATGACATCATGTTCAAGGCCGGTGTGGGCGATGTGTTCAACACCGATGATCACATCCGGTCCGAGCGTCTGACCCAGGGGCCGATCTGGTACACGGTGCGCGTGCGCATCATGTTCCTGATGGTCACACTGGCAGGCGGGTTGATCGTCGGCGGGCTGATCGACCAGTTCGAGGATGTTTTGGGCGCGGTGATTGCGCTGGCGATTTTCATTCCGCTCGTCATGGATATGGGCGGCAATGTCGGGACGCAATCCTCGACCATCTTTGCGCGCGGGTTTGCGCTGGGGCATGTCACCATGCAGGATTTCTGGCGCAAAAGCTTCGCGCGCGAGGCCGCTGTCGGGCTGGTCATGGCGGTGGGGATCGCGCTGGTCGCGGGCACGGTTGCTTATTTCTGGCAAGGGCTGCCCAATGACATTCCACAGCTTGGGATTGTCGTGGGCGTGGCGCTGTTCACTTCCGTGTTCACCGCCGCCTGTCTGGGCTTTCTGATGCCTTATGTCATGGTCAAAATGGGCATCGACCACGCCCCGGGTGCCGACCCGTTCATTACCACAATCAAGGACTTCACCGGCCTGCTGGTCTATTTCCTGATGGCATCATGGCTGATCGGCATCGACCTCGACGTCGATGACACCGCGATGATGCACGACGCCCCCTATGCGACCGTCGCGCTGGTGAACACTTCTGTCGACTGAAATCGGCCAGTATCTGTCCGGGCTGCACTATGGACCGGCAGCCCGGATGGATTAGTTCCTGTGCCACACAGTAAACGAAAGGAAACCCCATGAAAGATACCGCTTTGCATCGCGCAGGTCGCGCTGCACTAAGCCTGCACCGCACGGGCCTGCTGATCCCTGCTGCCGGACTGGCCGCGATGGGCGTTTCTGCCTATGCGATGACCGCCGTGGCCCATGCGTTTCCCGAAATGGCATTCGTTCCCGATGGTGTGGCACAGTGCAACCCGTTCGAGGGCGATTTTGGCTGTGGGCACGGATTTGGCTGCGCTTGCCACATGCTGCCTGTGCCTGATGCGCCCGCGCACGCAGTCAGCGCGCTTTGACCTTTTGCACCACGCGGGTTGTCCTGCCCCGCTTTCCGCGATCTGCGTCATCAGGAACGGACAATAGATTCGATGCGTAGGGCCTGAACCGACGCTGCAAACCCTGTCTGGCCTTGTTATTTCCGGCATTCGGCGCATGATCCCGGGCCTGTTTAGTCGCGTTGCACAACATCCCCCACATGTCCGGCCGTCGTCATCGCCTGCGACGTGGCATCAAGGGCTGCATGCAGTGCTGCGGCAGTGTCGGCCCCGAGTGTCGCGACAATTTCTGCATGTGCCTGTTTCCAGTAAGGCAGCGCACCGGCAAGCCTTCCCTTGCCCGCATCTGTCAGCCGCACAACCCGCACGCGCCGGTCTGTTTCACTGCGGCCAATCGCAACAAGATCCGCCTTTTCCAGCGCACCCAAATTGCGGGTAAGTGTCGATATTTCCAGCGCAAGCAACTCTGACAGCCGCCCCATGGGCTGCGCCCCGTCTGGCCCCAGCGCAATGGCGTTCATCAGCGTGACCTGCGTGGCCTGTAATCCGGTTGGGCGCAAAGCAGCGTCATAGGCCCGTGTGATCGCCCGCGCCGCGCGGCGGGCGCGAAAGCACAGGCAATCTGCGGCCATGATCCGCGCCGCGTCAAGGTGGTTCATTCTTCAGCCCATCGCTTCAGTCATGCGTCTTGCTCCGCGTGGCACCAGCCCTAAACTTGTATATGCAAGTGAGTTCTGATAAACAAGCCAAAGCAGTGTTTCAGATAAGCTGTGACTGTGCGCGCGCAACTAGTCCAGCCAAAATCTGCCACTTAGGGGCCACGAATGCAACTTGCTGCGGCCCCCGCAAGACACAAGGAGGCAGCCCATGGTCAGCATTCATGCGTATGTTCCGACAGCAAGCCGCGCGTCCATTAACGGCTTTGTGCCGATGTCGGGGGGGCCGAGATGAACACCAAAAAAATCATCCCGCATTTGTGGTTCGACAACGCAGCTGAAGATGCAGCTAGGCTTTATACATCACTTGTGCCCGAATCTGGTGTCGGCGCGGTCAGCCGCTATGGCAAGGCAGGGTTCGATGTGCATGGCCAGCGAGCGGGCACTGCGATGAATGTGCAGATGCACTTGGGCGGACAGCCCATGATGGCGCTGAATGGCGGGCCGCGCTTTCACCCGACACCGGCAGTGTCGTATTTTCTGAATATCAATGACCGCGCTGCCCTTGATCGCGCTTGGAAAGAACTTGGCGCGGGCGGGCAGATCCACATGCCGCTGGATGCCTATCCATGGGCGCCGCGCTATGGCTGGCTTGATGATCGCTGGGGTGTGTCGTGGCAACTCGCCCTTGGGGACCCCGCGCAGACCCGCGGGCAGGTGATGACGCCGATGTTGCTGTTCACCGGCACGCAGGCAGGTCAGGCAGAGGCTGCGCTGGCGCATTACACGGGCATTTTCCCAGAGTCCGGCCTTGAGGGCATTTTGCGGCATGACGGGTCGGGTGCGGATGCAGCAGGCAGTGTGATGCACGCGCAGTTCCAGCTTGCTGGCCAGACCTTCATGGCAGGCGACAGCGCGCTGGAGCATGCCTATACCTTTACTGAAGCGAATTCCTTTGTCGTGTTCTGCGACGATCAGGCCGAGATCGACCACTACTGGCACGCGCTGTCGGCAGTCCCCGAGGCCGAGCGCTGCGGCTGGCTGAAGGACCGCTTTGGCCTGTCATGGCAGATTATCCCCCGCAATCTGCCGCAATTGCTGTCGTCGCCCGACCCGAAGGCCATGGAAACCTTTCTTGGCATGGGGCGGATCGACATTGCCGCCCTTGAACGCGCGGCAACATGAAGGGGAGGGACAGCGCAAATGCAGCAAGGCTGACACTGGCGGGGATCAGGGGCTGGCTGGCGGCCAGTGCATCCGACACGGAACGGCAGAAGCTGCTGCGCTACGGCATCCCGAACGACCGTGCCATGGGCGTTGCCATGGGGCAGATGCTGGCCTTCGCGCGCAAACGCCCGAAAGACGCGGCACTTTCAGCCGCACTCTGGGCTGATGGCGGGTATGAGATGCGCACGCTGGCGCTTTTGCTGGACGATCCCGCCACGCTGACGCTGCCGCGCATGGATGCGATGGCCGCCGAATTCGACAACTGGGCCATATGCGACACTGCCTGCTTTCGCCTGTTCGACAAGGCGCCGGATGCGTGGCAGGCTGTGCCCCGCTGGGCCACATCCCAGCGGCTTTATGCCCGACGGGCGGCTTTCGCATTGGTCTGGGGACTGTCGGTTCATGACAAACAGGCCGGTGACCAGCCGTTTCTGGATGCACTGACATTGGCGGAAACCTGCGCCGATGATGCGCGCCCGCATGTCAGCAAGGCCATTTCGATGGCGGTGCGCGCCACAGGCAAGCGCAACGCTGCATTGCGCAGCGCTGCACTGGACTGGGCCGACCGCATTGGGCCGCAGGGCCAAACCGAAGCGCGGCTTGCGCGCGACGTGCGCCGCGCACTGGACTAACGAGTGCCGCCTTGAAAGGCAGTTAAGCCCGACCGGAGAGATGCAGCAAAATTCCGTCATGTATCTGAAGCCTGCGCTTCTTGCCCGCGCGGATATTCACCGGATTGATGCCGCCATAACGCCCGACGATTTTCAACTTCTGGGCGCTGATATTCGCCCCAAAAACATGACGGCAACGCGATGGGTCCACCTTGCCATAGCATCTGTGGACGGGTGATAGCTGTGGCAATCCACTACCTCCAAGTTGGTTGCGTTTAGCGATGACGGAGAGAGGCTGTTTTCAAGCGGACAACGCCTTTCAGGCAAACTTCATTTTGTCCGTGTCGCTTTGAGCGTTATTCTTCAGTCAGTTTTTTATCTTCACGCATCTCGAACCACATCGCGTTCATGACGGCGAACATGGCGGCCAGAGGAAGGCCGAGCATCCATGCGAAATACCACATTGTCGTTTCCTTTCAGTAGGCGTTCTTGTTAGAGGTCAACTCACTCTCGTCCACCTTGCCCCAAAGCACTTTGTAGACCCATGCTGTATACAGCAGAATGATCGGCATAAAGATGACCGTGCAGACCAGCATGATAAACAAGGTCAGGTGCGATGAAGACGCGTCCCAGACCGTCAGCGACGATTTCGGATCGATTGACGACGGCATGATGAACGGAAACATTGTCAGCCCGACCGACGAAATCACCCCCGTGATCCCAAGCTTTGACCACAGCAGCGCCGACACCTCGCCGCCGCGCGCCAAACCGCGAACGGCCAGCGCCATGCCGACAAAACCCATGACCGGCGCAATGATGGCCCATGGCCGGACGGTATAGGCCGCCAGCCACGACCCTTCGCGCAGGACTTCGGACATCAACGGGTTGGACGGCCCATTGGTCACCACCTCGCCCACCATGACGAACCCCGGAATTCCAAAAGCCAGCCACAGACCGGCCAGTGCATAGCCCGCAATCGCAACCACCCCGGACCAGAACCCGATATGGCGGGCGCGCGCCAGAATGGCAGGCGACTCGGCCTTGACCGCCAGCCATGCCGCACCATGCGCCACCAGCATCGCCAGCGACACGACACCGGCCAGCAACGCAAACGGGTGCAACAGCTGGAAGAAGCTTCCTTCATATAACGAGAACAGGTTATCTGTCAGCCGGAAGGGCGCGCCCAACAGCACATTGCCAACCGCCACGCCGAATAGAAGTGCGGGCACTGCGCCGCCCACGAACAAGGCCCAGTCCCATCCGCCCCGCCACCGCGCAGACTCGCGCTTGGACCGATACTTGAACCCGACGGGCCGCAGGATAAGCGCAGCCAGCACAAGGAACATGGCCAGATAGAACCCCGAGAAGCTGACCGCGTAAAGCGGTGGCCATGCGGCAAAGATTGCGCCGCCACCAAGGATAAACCAGACCTGATTGCCTTCCCACACTGGCCCGACCGTGTTGATGACAAGGCGTCGTTCCGTGTCGGTTTTCGCGACGAAAGGCAAAAGTGCGCCCACGCCCATATCGAACCCGTCCGTCAGGGCAAAGCCGATCAGCAACACCCCCAGCAGGCCCCACCAGATCACGCGCAGGATTTCATAGTCGATAAGTTGATGCAGGATCATCTGTCTTACTCCGCTGGTGTGCCAAGGGGCACATTGCCGTCATGGGTGCGCAGCCGGTGGGCATGGCGCGCCATGGCGATTTCAGTTTCGCTTACGTCCTGTTCGGGGCCTTTGCGAATATATTTCAGCATCAGGGACACCTCGATGACCAGAAGGATTGTGTAGAAGATCATGAAACCCGCCAAGGTAAGCGCAACCGAAGTAATCGAGAGATGGCTGACTGACATGGCCGTGGGCAACAAGCCGTCCACTGTCCACGGTTGGCGGCCGTATTCGGCCACGAACCAGCCCATTTCCGCAGCGATCCACGGTGTCGGGATGGCGAACACTGCCCCCCAAAGCGCCCAGCGCGGATAATCGCGTTTGCCAAAATTCGTGCGGATGAAGAAGTAGGCCATCACAACAATGAAAGCAAAGCCAAGCGCCACCATGATACGGAACGCCCAGAACAGTGGCCAGACCGTTGGCACAGTGTCATCGGCGGCCTGCAATATCTGCGCTTCTGTCGCGGTGCGCGGATCTTCAACATAGCGCAGCAAAAGGAAGGCATACCCCAGATCTGCGCCATGCAATTCAAAGGTTTCCAGCACATCCGGTGGCGTCGCATCGCGCTCTGCACGAAGTGTCATCAGCGCGTCATAGGCAATGATACCAGAGCGGATGCGATCTTGCGATTCCAGCACCAGATCGTTGATGCCCGGAATTTCCTTCGTCAGCGAACGCGTGGCGATCAGCCCCATCGCATAAGGGATATGGATGGCATAGTGGTTCTCGCGGGCTGCCTGATCGGGCAGGCCCACCAGTGTGAAGGACGCAGGTGCTGCTTCGGTTTCCCACATACCTTCCATGGCGGCCAGCTTCATGCGTTGTGTATGCGTGGCGCTGTAGCCGGATTCGTCGCCCAGCAACACGACCGACAGCGCCGCTGCCAACCCAAAGCTGGACGCAACCGCAATAGACCGGCGCGCCATTTCCACATGACGGCCTTTTAATAGATACCAAGCCGAGACACCAAGCACGAACATCGCCGCCGTGACATAGCCTGCGCTGACAGTGTGGACGAATTTCGCCTGTGCAACCTCGTTGAACAGAACGGCATAGAAATCCGTCATCTCCATGCGCATGGTCATTGGGTTGAATTCCGCGCCAACCGGATTTTGCATCCAGCCATTGGCAATCAGAATCCAAAGCGCCGAAAAATTCGACCCGATGGCGACCAGCCAACCGACGATCATATGCTTGACCTTGCTAAGTTTGTCCCAGCCAAAGAACCACAAGCCCACAAACGTCGCTTCCAGAAAGAAGGCCATCAACCCCTCGATCGCGAGCGGGGCACCGAACACATCACCGACATAATGGCTGTAATAGCTCCAGTTCATGCCGAACTGGAATTCCATCGTGATGCCAGTGGCCACACCAAGGACGAAGTTGATCCCGAACAGCGTGCCCCAGAACTTGGTCATCTGCCGCCAGATCACACGGCCGGTCATGACATAGACCGTCTCCATTATGGCGATCAGCAGTGACAGGCCAAGCGTTAGCGGCACGAACAGGAAATGATACATGGCTGTCATCGCGAATTGCAGGCGCGACAGCTCGACGATCCCAAATTCCATATCTCTTGCTCCAGTATAACAGGGGGATTACCCCAATAATGGCGCAAAAATTGCATCCAATGGGCATTCCAAACATTGATCTGGATCAATAAGTGGTGGCAAGTTTACGACTTATAGCAAGGAAAGGGTGCGGTCTGCTGTCGCAGCCTCGCGCGGGTGGTGGCTGGCCATGATGATCATGGCATCGGGCAGAAAGGCGCGCAGCCCTGCCAGCACCTTATCGGCGGTTGCGTCATCCAGCCCCTCGGTCGGTTCATCCAGCAGCAGCAGCGCAGGGCGGCGCAGGGCCGCGCGGGCCAGTGTCAGGCGCCGTGCCTCGCCACCCGACAACCCCTCCCCCCTTGGGCCAAGGACCATCTCCAACCCGCCGCGCGGACGGATCACAGCGGCAAGCGCCACGGCATCCAGCACCGCCCACAGATCCGCATCTGTGGCTTCGGGCTGCGCCAGCAACAGGGCATCGCGCACTGTGCCTGCCATCAGGGCGCTGCGCTGGGGCAGATAGGTGACGGCGTTGCGCAGCGCCTGTTCTTGCCAATCCTGCACGGGCAGCGCACCCAGTTCTATCGTCCCCTCCAGAACCGGCACCAGCCCCGCAATGGCTTGCAAAACAGTTGACTTGCCGCATCCGCTGGGACCAGTCAGGGCAAGGGTTTCGCCGGGTTTAATCGAAAATGTCAGTCCGCTGACAATCGCCGTCTTTGTTCCCGGCCGTGCAATGCAGATGTCCCGTATGCTCAGGGTGTCAACACTTGCAGATCGGCCAGCCTGCGCCGCAGGCGGAACCGCCAAGGTGCGGCGCACACGGCGCGCGGCCTCGCTCATGCGGCCCAATTCCGCGATGGCGCGGCGCAGGGGCGCGACGGTTTCCGCCAATGCAAGGGTTGTAAAAAAGCCCAGCGCCGCAATGGCGGGTGCCATCGGCCCGTGTGTCACGGATACGGCACCAATCCACAGCGCACCGCCCGCCATAAGCGTGGCAAGCACCGATTGCGCGGCCCCGGTGCGGCGCTCAACACGGTCAAGCGCGCGGCGCAGGCCGGATTGCCGGTTCTGTGCGGCCTGCGCGAATTCGGCCTGATCGCGCAACCGGCCATAGGCGGCCAGCGTGTCACGGCTGCGGATCATGTCGATCATGCGTGCGCGCAGGGCCTGCATTGCGGCTTCTGCCTTGCGCGACAGGGGCACGGATTGCCGGGCTGCGCTGGCCAGCACCAGCGCAGTGCCGCCCAGCCACCCGATTAGCGAAAACAGCGCCAGCGGCAGGCTGACCAGCCACCAAAGCAAGGCGAATGCAAGCGCCTGCGTGGCAATTGCTGCAACAAGTGGCAGGACAAGCCGCAGCGATATACCGTCAAGCGCGTCTATATCTGCGGTCAGCCGCGCCAGCGCCTGCGGGCCACGCAGGCGGGCAAGCTGCGTGAACGGCGCTGCCAGCACTGTGCGCAACACGCGCAAACGCAAGGTTTCCAGCGCGCGCAAGGTCGCGTCATGCGTCAGCATGCGTTCCCCGTAGCGCGCGACCGTCCGCCCCAATGCAAGAAAGCGGATTGCGGCAGACGGGCGGAAAACATCGAACACGGCCCCCATCCCCAGCAGCCCCGCCGCCGCAGCGCCGGTGATGAACCAGCCCGACACCCCCAACAGGGCCGCCCCCATGACAAGCACTGCAAAACTTAGCGCGGCACCGCGCAGCAATGCCTTGCGCTGTTCGCGCAGGATCAGCCGGAATATGAACCACAGCACGTTCATGCCGCACCGCCAAGCCGGATGATCCGGTCCATCTGCCGCGCAAGTTTCATGTCATGGGTCGCCACGATCAACGTGGTCCCGCGCGCGGCCTCCATCATCAAGGCGTGTGTGATCAACGCAGCAGTTGCTGCATCCAGATCGGCAGTCGGCTCGTCGGCCAGAATAACGTCGGGGCGCGCGAACAGGGCGCGCGCCAGCAGCACGCGCCGCCCTTCGCCCCCCGACAGCCCCGCGCCGGTTTCGCCAAGCTGCGTGTTCAATCCTTGCGGCAGGCCAGCAATCACCGGCGCAAGGGCGGCCCGTTGCAGCGTGTCCTTCATATTACCCGCGTCCGGCCGGCCCATATCGATATTCCGCCGCAAGCTGGCATTCAGGAAATGCGGGGCCTGTGGCATCCAGCCAATCCGCCTGCGCCAGCCATCCGCCGCTACGTCATCCAGCGTATGACCCGCCACGGTGATACGCGCATCCGGCAGGTGCACCAACCCCGCCAGCAGGCGCAGCACGGTCGTCTTGCCCGCCCCACTGGGGCCGACCAGCGCGACACGTTCGCCAGCGTTGACAGACAGTTCAGGCAAGGCGATACCGGATGGCAGTTGTGCGGCACGCAGCGTCAATGACGGCAGGCCCGGCAGCGGTGCGGCATTTACCCCTGCCCCCAGCCGCTTGGTGGCCGCACTTTCATGCCACGTCTCATATTCTTCGGCCACGGCATCGGCTGCGGCCTTGTCATGCCATGCAGCGGCCAA
Source organism: Paracoccaceae bacterium (assembly GCA_020832445.1). Taxonomy (GTDB): domain Bacteria; phylum Pseudomonadota; class Alphaproteobacteria; order Rhodobacterales; family Rhodobacteraceae; genus Roseinatronobacter. The sequence goes on along the minus strand of JAFIEO010000044.1, from coordinate 38,127 downwards.
ATCGCGCAAAGGCTGGAAGTAATCCGGCGCCAGCAACAACAGGAAAATGCCCGCAGCCGGTGACAGCGGCGCGCCCCATGTGCCAAACGTCACCACATCCAGCAGCGAAAACCCCACAAACACCGCCACCAGCGCCACCCCAAGCGCCGAGAATAATTCCAGCACCGTGGAGGACATGAAGGCAACGGCCAGCACCGCCATGGTGCGGCGGCGCAAATCATCCGCTTTTGCGGCAAACCCATCCTGCACGCGCCCGCCCGCGCCCAAGGCGCGAATATCGGGCAGCGCAGAGAAGCGTTCGACCAGCAGGTCGTTCAGACTGCCAATCTCGCTTAGCTGGCGCGCGCTGGCCTCTTTTGCGGCCCAACCGACCAGCGCCATGAACACCGGAATCAGTGGCCCTGCGACCAGCAAGACCAGCCCCACCACCCATGCGTGCCAGAATGCGAGAACCAGAATAATCGGCGGGATCAGCAAAACGCGCATACGCGCAGGACGATAGCGGGTGATATAGGGGATCAGCATGTCCAGTTTTGTGCTGGCAAGCACGGCAACCGCACCTGCGCTGCCGAACGCAGTGTCAGATGCGCGGGTCGTTTCTGTCGTGATCATGGTGTCGCGCAAGCGCGCGATCAGGGCGTGGGCGCTAGTTTGAAGCATCTTCTCGGACACATAGCCCAATGCCGCCCGCACAAGCCCAAGCAGCACGAAGCCACCGACCAGCAGCACAGGCGCAGGGCCACCGCCTTGCAACAGCCCCGCAAAAAGCAATGCGACCAAAACCGCCTGAAGCGGCCAGATCAGCGCCGCCCCCGCCGACAGAAGGCTTGCACGCCGGACAGGCCGTTGCACAGTGGCTTCCAGCTTGTTCAGTGCAGTTTGCTTTGGTGACTGTTGGCCCACGATCGCGCCCGATAAGTTGTATTTTCAGGATGAGTTATTACATTTTTCGCCAAGCCGACTTGATCCAGATCAGATGAAACGTGATGCTTTCGCCCTATAACGATGACATAAAGTCGCACAGAGGAGGCCGGAAATGCGCCTGACAACCCGAACCAACCTTGCCATGCGCGTCCTGATGGCCTGCGGTGTAAACGAGGGTGCGAAGCTGCGAACCGCCGATATTGCTGCACGCTGCAACGCATCTGTGCATCACCTTCTGCAAGTCGTAAATGTCTTGCAGGATCACGGCTTTGTCGAAACGCAACGTGGCCGCACTGGTGGTCTGCGCCTGACGCGCGCGCCCGAACGTGTCTCGGTGGGAGAGGTGTTCCGCCTGTTTGAAAGCGGCACACCATTCGCGGAGTGCTTTAATCCTGCGCAAAACACCTGCCCGTTGTCGCAGACCTGCCGCCTGCGCACCTACATCACACGCGCACTTGAAGCGTTCTATCATGAATTGGACATGGTAACGCTGGAAGATCTGGTGCGCGGCAATTGCGGGTTGCGGGAGTTGCTGCATATGTCCCCCCTTAACGGTCCGGGATGCGACAAGTCGCAGTTGAACACGGCATGAGGCTGGCTCAAGCTGCGATGCGTGACGATCCTGTGCCGGGTATAGGTTGCGCTGGACGCTTTCGCCAATGTCCCTGACGCGCCATAGCGGGCCATACCACGGCCCATAGGCGCGCCAGAAACCGGTGTCAGGTTCGGCCCCCATGACCACCACGCCCCAGGCATTACCGGCTTTCGAAATAGTCCAGCGGCAGTTTCAAATAGGATCGCCCGTTCTTTTCCGGCTCCGGCAAGCGCCCGCCGCGGATATTCACCTGCAAGGCCGCCAGCATCAGCTTGGGCAGTGGCAATGTCATGTCGCGCGCGTCCCTTACCGCGCGGTATTCCGCCTCGGATGGGGCATCCTTCCAGTGGATGTTGCTGGCGCGGTGTTCTGCCACGGTTGCCTCGCATTGCGGTTCGCGGTCCGGTGCGTAATCATGGCCGACAAAGACACGCGTTTGTGCAGGCAAGGACAGGATCGCCCGAATGCTGTTATACAGCGCTTTGGAACTGCCACCCGGAAAATCGGCGCGTGACGTGCCACTGTCCGGCATCATCAACGTGTCATGCACGAAGGCCGCGTCACCTGCGATATAGGTGATCGACGCCAGCGTGTGCCCGGGCGAAAACATAACCTTGACCGGCACATTGCCCACCATGAATTCCGCGCCATCAGCTAACAACCGGTCCCATTGACGGCCATCGGTCGGGAAATCATCGGGCAGGTTGTAGATGCCCTGCCAAAGCGTTTGAACAGCGGTGACTTTTTCGCCGATTGCCGTGGGCGCGCCGGTCTGGGCCTTCAGCCATGGCCCTGCCGAGAAATGATCGGCGTGCGGATGCGTGTCCAGAATCCAGACCAGTTCGATCCCGGTTTCACGCACATAATCCAGCAGGCGTTGCGCATTCGCCGTCGACGTGGCACCCGCCAGCGGGTCAAAATCCAGCACCGGATCAACGATTGCGCCTTTCATGGTGTCGGGATCATGGAAAACATATTGCCAGCTTCCGGTGGGTTCATCCCAGAAGGGTTTAACGATGGGGTTGGTCATCTCTTTGCTCCTGTCACATGGGTGGGTTGGCCCTTCATGCACGCATCAGCGCATACTGGCCTTCATCATCCAGAGTTTTTTCTCATGCCAATCAGGACGGTTTGGCAGTATTCCGGTGGTCATAGCCTGCTTTCCCGTCATCAAATGGGTGTGTCAGGCGGGCCTGTCCGGCCCGCCCGCAATGTCAAAGCGCGCGGGTCGAGAAATACCAGTCAACTGTATTATACCCTTCGCTGGCGCGGGCTGCGGCCTCTTGCGGGGTCTTGGGGGTCGGCACAATCACCTCATCACCCGGTTTCCAGTTCTCCGGCATGGCGCAGTGGTTCTCATCTGCCGTTTGCAATGCCAGCAGCAGACGATGGATTTCATCCACCGAGCGGCCTGCATTCATCGGGTAATAGACCATCGCGCGCAATACGCCTTCAGGGTCAATGATAAACGTGGCGCGCACCGCTGCCGTATCGGATGCACCGGGCTGGATCATCCCGTAGGCTTGCGCCACTGCCATGCTCAGGTCAGCGATGATCGGGAATTTGATCTCGACCCCGAACTTGTCCTTGATGTTCAGAATCCAGGCAATGTGACTGTAATGGCTGTCGATTGACAGGCCAAGAAGTTCGGTGTTCATCGCATTGAATTCATCCTGCTTTTTGGCGAAGGCAATGAATTCGGTGGTGCAGACCGGCGTAAAGTCGGCCGGGTGCGAGAAAAGGATCAGCCATTTTCCACGGTAATCTTCGAGCGTCTTCTGGCCGTGAGTCGTCGGCGCGTCAAACGCCGGCGCAGGTTCGTTCAGGCGGGGGCCGATAGGTTGGATATTGTCGGTCATGATCTGTGTCCTTTTTCGGGTATCATTGCGATGCCCCCGAGATAGGCTCTTGCTATATATAGATCAAATTGAATATATTTGTGATTGCAATAGAGGAAATCTATCAATGATCACTTTGCGCCAACTTCAATTCCTGACTGCGGTGGCTGAAAACCTGAACTTCTCTCGCGCGGCGGAGGTCTGTTTCGTGACCCAGCCAACGCTGAGTGCGGGCATCAAGGAGCTTGAAGACCGGCTTGAAGTAACATTGATCGAACGCACACGGCAAAGCGTGATGCTGACACCTGTAGGCCGGGAAATAGTCTTGCGCGCAAAACGCCTGTTGCTTGATGCAGCAGAAATCGAGACCGTAGCCCAATCTTACAAGGACCCCGGCAAAGGCGATCTGAAGATGGGAACAATCCCCACCATCAGCCCATATCTGCTGCCACACGCACTGCCCTTGATCCGCGAATCCTTTCCGCAGTTGCGTGTCTATCTGCGAGAGGAGATGACCGAGAGTCTGATAGACGGCCTGAACTCCGGTCGCCTCGATCTGGTGCTGATTGCACTGCCCTTTGACACTGGCGCAATTGAAATCATGCCTTTGTTCGAAGACGGCTATCATCTGGCCACCCCCGCAGACTGGCCCGCGCCCCACGGCACACAGGCGCTGACAAACAGCGGCCAGCTTATGCTGCTGGAAAAGGGTCATTGCCTGCATCGACATGCGTTGGCGGCCTATCCAGGGCAGATACTCGCCACCAATGACACCTTCGCGGCGACCAGCCTGACCACCCTTATTGCAATGGTCGCAGCAGGACTTGGTATCACGCTTTTGCCGAACCTTGCTGTAGCTGCTGGCGTAACCGGCAACATAAAGGTTCGCCTGACACCATTGCCGGACGCCTGCCCCCGCCGTGTTGTCCTTGCGTGGCGCCGCGGTTCGGCCAGGGTGGATGTCTTCCGCGCCATTGGCGATCTTCTGCGAACTGAATCGCTCCGGGTTTGTCGGAGACCATCAACTTAAGTAAGGATGATGGTTATGACGAAAAGCAAAATGGCAAATCGCTACTCGCCTGACTGAGGAGGATCAGGTCTACGGGGTGCGCAAGGCGTGGCACCAGATGAAGCGCGGGCGCTTTGAGGTGGCGCGCTGCACGTTGGCACGCTTGATGAAACAGATCGGCATCCGTGGCGCTGTGCGCGGCAAGGTGGTCAAAACAACAGTCCCTGACACGTCAGCGCCCTGTCCGCGCGACAAGGTGAACGGCGTGTTCAGGGCACCTGCGCCGAACATGCTGTGGGTTAGCGATTTTACCTACGTGTCGACATGGCAGGGCTTTGTTTATGTGGCCATTCGTCGGGAAAATGGTCCCCCGGACCGTTTTCTGACACTCCTCATTCATCGACACGTTTGCTGACCGCATCGTCGGATGGAGGGTGTCACGGTCGGCCAAGACAGACTTTGTTCTCGATGCGCTGGCAACCCTCGGCCGGGTCGATTGGTTCAACAACCGGCGCCTGCTTGGCCCCATCTGAAACATCCCGCCAGCAGAGGCCGAAGAGAACTTCTATACACAGCGCGACGTGTTCGATATGGTCGCGTGAAATGAAGCTAAAGGTCTCCGATAAAACCGGCGCGATTCAAAGCCCAAGCGCGCGCCCGCCCCGGCGAAATACCGCCACCCTGAGAACCCTGCTCCGGCCGGGGGCGCAAGCCGCTGTGGTTTGTGGATGCGCTGTCAGCGGGCAACGCCGCAGAGGACTTGGAAATCGGTTGATAGCAATGCTGTTGCGGTCAGCCCTTGGCGACAGATCGGATTGCAGACCGCGCCCACCTTGCAAGAGGGATGCAGACCCGACAAGGCTGAAAGCGGATCATAATGGCGACCATGTGACAAATGCCTTGGCCTGGCTCAGGATGAGACAGACCAAGCCGTATTGGCACAGGAAGCCAGCAGGATCAGAATTCAGGGCGAAGCCCCAGCAGCCAGGCACCGCTTGCAAGAACTCCTGATCGAGGGGCTCAGCCTTGCCGCGTTCACCTCGGACAAGACCTGCACGATTGATCATTTTTCAGAGGCGTTTTCGAAAATTTCCGGGTTCCCCAAGCGCTACTCACCGTTCACCATAAGGAACTATGAGGATAATTTTGATCAGGCGAAAATCTTGAACGTGATCGAGAGGGCAAGGAAAAAGAACTCCCCGGGACGGAAAGCAGCGGCCAGCAAGTAATCGAGCGATCATCGCCAAGACCAAGGGCCCAGATCATGCGGGCCTTTCTCGTTTTGCTTGAGGTGTGCATGATTGTGGTCCGGATGTGCATGCAATTGACCCACCTTGTAATTTCATCTCAAATAGCACAAATAAAAACAGACACTTACATATTCGAAGTCGGTTGCAAATCACTTGGGTGTGCATTCATATGGTCCATTCACATGTTGGCATCAGGACGTGTGTTGCGCGCGGGCTTTTGTGCCGGTCTTGATTTCGATCATGCCGCCGCGCGCTGCCTATGCTAAAATCCGGCTATGGTGCATGACAGTTCCCCCTTGCCAGTCTTCCGGGCAGAAGGCGTCACCCGTGTCTACAAGACAGGCACGGTAGAGGTGTGGGCATTGCGCGGGGTCGACCTGCGCCTTGCCGAAGGCGAAATGGTGGTCCTTCTGGGCGCATCGGGTTCGGGCAAGTCAACATTGGTCAATATTCTGGGCGGGTTGGATCTGCCGTCAGGCGGGCGGGTGTTTTTTCGCGACAGGGAACTGACGCAGGCCAGCGACCGCCAGTTGACTGCCTTTCGGCGCGATCATGTGGGCTTTGTCTTTCAGTTCTATAATCTGGTGCCCAGCCTGACCGCACGCGAAAACGTGGCACTGGTGACCGAAATTGCCCGAAACCCGATGACACCCGAAGAAGCGCTGGACCGCGTGGGCCTTGCGCACCGGATGGACCATTTTCCCGCTGAAATGTCAGGGGGAGAGCAGCAACGCGTGGCCATCGCCCGCGCCATCGCCAAGCGCCCCGATGTCCTGCTATGCGATGAACCGACCGGCGCGCTGGACAGCAAGACCGGCATTCAGGTTCTGGAAGCGCTGCACGAGGTCAACCGCGATCTGGGCACCGCGACCGTGCTGATCACCCATAATGCCGCCATCCAGCGTATCGCGCACCGCGTCGTCGTGCTGGCGGATGGGCGCGTCATCCGCGACGACGCCAATGCCGAACGTGTCCTGCCAGCGCAGGTCAGCTGGTGAGGGCGCTGGACCGCAAGATGCTGCGCGATCTGCGCAGAATATGGGCGCAAGCGCTGGCCATCGCGCTGGTGCTGGGTTGCGGCATCATGGTGCTTGTGGGCGCGCAGGCCACGCAATCGACATTGATCCAGACACAGGCCGCCTATTATGAACGCCACCGCTTTGCCGATGTTTTCGCAGGGGCGACGCGCGCGCCTGAGGATGTGGTGCAGGCCGCAGCCCTGATCCCCGGTGTTGCGCAGGCCGAAGGGCGCATCAGCTTTCAGGCGGTTCTGGATATCGCGGGTATGGCCGAACCCGCAACGGGGCGCATCCTGTCCCTGCCCGCAGCGGGACCGGCGCTGAACCTGCCGCTGGTGCGGCGCGGCCGCCTGCCCGACCCCGACCGCCCCGATGAAGTGGCGCTTGCCGAACCTTTTGCCGAAATTCACGGATTGGTCCCCGGCAGCCGGTTGCGGGGTGTGCTGAACGGCCAGTTGCGTGAACTGACGGTGACAGGATGGGTGCTTAGCCCGGAATTCATCTACACCATGCCCCCCGGCGCGATGATGCCGGATGACCGCCGCTATGCGCTGATCTGGATGACAGATGCAGCCGCCGCAGCAGCCATGGATATGGCAGGCGCCGTGAACGAAATTGCCGTGCGTCTGGCCCGCGACGGGGATGAACGCGCCGTGATTGCGGCACTTGACCGCCTTCTGGACCCATATGGCGGAACCGGCGCTTATGGGCGTGACCGGCAGGTTTCGCATGCGTTTCTGGATGGCGAATTGCAGCAGCTTGGTGCGATGGCCGCGTTCATGCCGCCAATCTTCCTGCTGATCGCGGCGTTTCTGGTCAACATGGTGCTGGGCCGCCTGATCACGATGGAACGCGCGCAAATCGGGCTGATGAAGGCGCTGGGCTACGGGCGGGCCGATATTGCGTGGCATTACCTGAAACTTGCGCTTTTGATCGGTGTCATCGGTGTGCTGGCCGGTTGGGGGTTCGGCTGGTGGATTGCCGACGCAATGATCGGGCTTTATGGCGATTTCTTCCGCTTTCCCTTCATCATCCGCGACTGGGGCACGCAGGCGCTGGTGATTTCTGCCATCCTTGGCATTGCCACGGCGGGTCTGGGCGGGCTGCGGGCTGTCTGGTCGTCGCTGAAATTGCCGCCAGCCGAAGCAATGCAGCCCCCCGCGCCGCCCAGTTTTGCGCGGGGCTGGGCCGACAGGGTGCTGACACGGATACGGCTGCGTCAGACAACAATGATGATCTTCCGCTCGATCATTCGCTGGCCCGGGCGGGCGGTGATTACGCTGTTTGGCGTTTCGGCGTCCGTGGGCGTGCTGGTGATGAGCTATTTCATGTTCGACGCGGTTGAACGACTGGCCGACAGCGTGTTCCAGCAGGCCAATCGCCAGCAGGTGACGCTGATGCTGGCCCATGCGCAGAGTGATGCAGCCGTGCAGGACGCGCTGACCCTTCCGGGCGTGCTGCATGCCGAAGGTGCCTATGCGATGCCGGTGCGCGCGGTTCACGGCCACCGCAACAGGCTGACAGCATTGCAGGGCCATTTCCCCGACGCAGAACTGGCGCGGCTGGTCGATGATGCCGGTCGGGTGGTTGAACCGGGTGCATCAGGTCTGATCCTGCCAGAGATGCTGGCCCGCGCACTGGATATTCGCGCAGGTCAGGTCTTGCGGCTGGAAATGATGGCCCCGCCCCGCGCCATCCTGAACCTGCCCGTGGCCGAGATTATCCCGCAGGGCATGGGGCAGGAAGCGCATATTGCCGCCGCCGCCCTGTTCGACGCGATGGGCAGCGCGCCGCAGGTGAACATGATTCACCTGTCTGTGCAGTCGGACCGGATGGATGACCTGAACGCCGCAATCAAGGAAACACCCGCCGTTGCGGGCCTGTCGGACTGGGCCGAGGTGCGGCGTCAGTTCGACGCCACGTTAAGCGAGAACCTGCTGACAATGGTGGGCATATACACCCTGATCGGGGTGCTGATTGCCATTGGCGTGGTGTATAACGCGGCCCGCATTCAGTTGTCGGAACGCAGCTATGAACTGGCCAGCCTGCGCGTGCTGGGTTTCAGCCGCGCCGAGGTGGGCTATGTTCTGGTGGGCGAGTTGATGTTGCTGACAGCGCTGGCCATTCCGTTGGGCTGGGGCTTTGGTTACTGGCTGGCGCTGGGGCTGGTGGGCGCAATGTCGACCGACATGTTCCAGATTCCGTTTCATATTACGCGCCGGACCTTCGCGCTGGCCGCGCTGGCTGTGTTTCTGGCCGCGCTGGGGTCGGTGATGATGGTGCGGCGGCGGCTGGACCGGATTGATCTGGCAACAGCACTGAAGGCGCGGGACTAAAGCATGTTGCGCAAAAGTGGGAACCGGCTTTGCGCAACATGCTTGGTCAAAAGGTTAGAGTGGGTGGCATGAATGCAAATGAACGCGACACGTCAGGCGCACGAATGATGGAGAGAACGCAATGAGCATGATGCGCAAGCTGGGACTGGGGCTGATCGGGGCCGCACTGGCAGGGGCGCTGGTCTGGGCGCTGTGGCCGCAACCGACACCGGTTGATCTGGCCACTGTCACCCGCGGGCCAATGCAAGGCACGATTCAGGCGCAGGGCGTGACCCGCGTGCGCGCCCCCTATGCCATCGCAGCCCCCATCACAGGCACTGTCACCCGTTCCCCCGTAGAAGTGGGCGACACCGTGCAGGCCGGGGAAACGGTGGTGGCGGTTATCCAGCCTGCCGATCCGGCCTTGATGGACGCGCGCGCCCGCGCGCAGGCCGAAGCCGCCGTGGCCGAAGCGCAAGCCGCCGTGGCACTGGCCGAAACAAACCTGCGTCAGGCAGAAACCGAACTTGTCCATGCCGCAACCCAGCTTGAACGCGGGCGCACACTGGCCGCACGGGGCACAATAGCCCAGCGCATGCTGGAAGATATCGAGGCGACCTATCAAGCGGCGGCACAGGCGCGGGCGGCGGCGGAATCCCAGCTGGACCTGAACCGCGCCACACTGGACCGCGCGCAGGCCCAGTTGATGGGACCACAGGCGCTGTTCGACCCTTCCGCCGGACCGGGCGAATGCTGCCAGCGCATTCTTGCGCCGCAGACCGGAATTGTGCTGGCAGTCAGCGACCGCAGCGCGCGGCTGGTTCAGGCCGGCGCCCCCCTTTTGACCATCGGCAATCTGGACGAGATGGAGGTTGAACTTGACCTGCTATCCGCCGATGCAGTGCGCGTGCCACCCCATGCACGGGCCATAATCGAACGCTGGGGCGGCGTGGGGGAACTGGAAGCCCGCCTGCGCCGGATCGAGCCTGCGGCCTTCACCCGCGTCTCGGCTTTGGGGATCGAGGAACAGCGCGTGCGTCTGCGGCTTGACCTTCTGACCCCGCCCGAAGACCGCCCCGGTCTGGGAGAGGGCTTTCGCGTCCATGCCCGCCTGATATTGTGGCACGAAGAAGCCGTGTTGCAAGTCCCGCAGGCCGCGCTGTTCCGGCATGGCACCGGATGGGCTGCGTTTGTCGAGGAAGCGGGCCGTGCGCACTTGCGGCCCTTGCAGATCGGGCGGCAGGCAAATGCCCATGCAGAGGTTCTGGACGGACTTGCCGAAGGTGCGCGGGTTGTCCTTTACCCAGGCAGCACCTTGACCGACGGCGCGGCAATTACCGCGCGCGACGGCTAAGGCGCATCGCGTGAAATTCCCTTGCCAGTCGCACGCCCCCCGTGATGTCGCCCGTTTTTATTGCACAAACCGGCGGCACGGTTTTATGCAACATGCGTGGTGCGAAATCTTGTGGCTGCATGGCGGCAACCGGCTTGCAAGATGTCTGCGCTACACACTAAGGTATGCTCACGCTCATTGGCATTCACGCAAGCCACTCTAAGTTTTTAATAACCCATGTCGGGGACGCCCAAAACCGGTTCCCGCTTTTGCGCGACATACTTTAAGTATTGTCCAGCCAGTCATGCGCAACACCGCTTTGCGCATCAGTAATCACATATAACAACCGAGGTTTTCCATGCGTGTCGATGTGTACAGTGCAAAACCACATGACCAGACCTTCCTTACGCTTGCCGCCGAAGGGCACGATCTTGACCTGCGCTTTCACGAGGCGCGCCTGAACGCGGGCACCGCCAAGCTGGCGAACGGCGCAAATGTGGTCTGTGCCTTCGTCAATGACGATCTGGCCGCCCCCGTGGTGGCAGAACTTGCGATGTCGGGTGTCGGCATGATCGCGCTACGCTCTGCGGGATTCAACCATGTCGATCTTGCCGCTGCGCGCGATGCGGGGATTGTGGTGGCGCGCGTGCCCGCCTATTCCCCCCATGCGGTGGCCGAACACACGCTGGCGCTGATCATGACATTGAACCGCAAGACCCATCGCGCCTTCAACCGCGTGAGAGAGGGGAATTTTGCACTGGACGGATTGATGGGCTTTGACATGCACGGCAAGACAGTCGGCATTGTCGGCACTGGACTGATCGGCACGGTTCTGGCCCGTATCCTGCGCGGTTTTGACTGCGACGTGCTGGCCTTCGACCCCCAGCCCAATGCCGAATGCACAGCGCTTGGTGTCACCTATCTGCCGATGGACCAGCTTCTGGCGCGTTCGGACATCATTACCCTGCAATGCCCGCTGACACCTGCCACACACCATCTGATAGATGACGCGGCCATCGCCACGATGAAGCCGGGGGTGATGCTGATCAACACATCGCGCGGCGGGGTGATTGATACACCTGCCGTTATCCGGGGGCTGAAATCGGGCCAGATCAGTGCCTTGGGGCTGGATGTCTACGAAGAAGAAGGGGATCTGTTCTTCGAAGACCTTTCCGACAGCTACATTCCCGACGATGTTTTTGCACGTTTGCTGACATTCCCGAATGTGCTGGTCACCGGTCATCAGGGCTTTTTCACCCACGAGGCGATACAGGCGATTGCCGCCACCACCATCGCCAATATCACAACGTATCGTCGCGACGGAATGCCCACCCATTGCGTTCCGTGCCCGGATTAGAGCATATCCCGTTCATTCGCATTCACGAGACATGCTCTAACTTATTGATTTCGCATGTTCCAGAAGCTCAAAACCGGTTCCCACTTTTGAGCAACATGCTCTAGGTGCGTCATCGCATCCGGCACCATCCGGCGGCAGTGCAAGATGCCAGTGGCCCGTTGCGCGCTGGTCTTTGTTCGCGGACATATCCGACCAGATCGCAGTCAGTTCGCCACCCCGAGAAGGCCCGCAAGTACCAATGCCGCCACAATCAGCATCACGCCAGCGCGCGGCCAGCGTCGCATGTGATCTTCGGCAGCTTTTGCGTGCAGCAGGGCGCGCAGCGCCGGGCGTCTGATACTGCGCGCGTGGCGTAAGCGCTGGCCGCCGGGCCATGCAGGAAACGCCGCCCAGCCCCGCAGCCCCTGAAACAGCGCAAGCACATCACCGGGGGGCTGGGCGGGCAGTGCCCATCTTTTTATCACCGCAACCGCGCACAGCCCGGCCAAGACAGGCCAAAGCCCTGCAAACACATTGGCCCCGCGCACAGGATAACCGGCAGGCAGGCCCGTGGCCCCCGCCCAAAGCACCCATGGCAGGGCAAGGGCCAGCCCCGCCAGAAGTGCCGCGCCGGAAAACACGCCCCGCCAAAGATGCGGCCCTGCGGGTTTTGCGGCGGGTTTTGCAGCATGCTGGTCAAGCCGCATAAGGAACCAGCCCAGAACCAGCGTGGTGGTAACCCCGCTAAGGGTCAGCGCCAGCGCCAGCGCTGCGGGCAACCCGTCCTTGCCGCCCAGCTTGGCCAGCGCCCCGCCCGTCAACGGCAATCCGGCGACAGAAAGCGCGACAGCGGCGGCAACCACCAGCGTCGCGCTGCGCTGGCGCGGGGTCGCGGCCGCAGCCATCACGCCCACGCACAGGAACAAGGCGGCCTTGGCAAGCCCGTGATGCAGCGCATAATAGGCCACGCCGCCCGACCCTGCGCCCGCAAGCATCAACATCAGCCCCATCTGGCTGACAGTCGAATAGGCCAGCACCGCCTTCGGGTTGCGCTGGGTCACGCCCCAAAGCGCTGCCCAGAACCCGCCTGTAAGCCCCGCCACAATCAGCATAGTGCCCCAGCCGGACCCGTCAGGCAGGAACAAAACCATGCCGATCAGCCCTGCCTTGACAATCGCACCCGACAGCACCGCCGATCCGGGCACAGGTGCTGCCGGATGCGCCACCGGCAACCACAGATGCAAAGGAACCATCCCCGCCTTGATCCCGAACCCCACAATCAGCGCGGCCAGTCCGACCTGCCCCAGCGGCGCGTCCGGCAGTGCTGCGCGCACCGATGTTATTTGCAGGTCTTCGGCGGCCGCCGCGCCAATCATCAAACCGATCAGCAGCGCCGCTTCGCCCAGCACTGCAAGCGTGATATACAGCTTGCCTGCCGCCAGCGCCTTTTGCGTGCGCTCATGGACCACCAGAAACCACGCCGCCAGTGATACTGCCGCAAATGCCAGATAAAAGGTGACAACGTCGCCCGCCAGAAACACACCCAGATTGCCCGCCAGCGTCAGGCACCAGAACCCCACGAAATTGCCCGCCTGCACGCCGGATTTCAGGGCCAGCGCGGCATGCACCCCTGCCACGGTCCAGACCAGCGCGGTCATGCCCAGCAGCAGCGCGCCCCCAGGGACGGCGGCCAGATGCACCCCCAGCAGCAGATCCGGCAGAACTGTGGTGCCCGACGCACCTGCCGCCGCGAAAGCCAGTGCGGGCAGCGGGGCCAGCGGCAGCACCCGCAGCGCCCCCTCCCGCCAGCGCGGCACCAATGGCACCAGCCCCAGCAACAGCGGCCAGACAAGCACAGCCAGCGGCATAAGCGATCCCGAATAAAGCGCCGTCATGGCCCATACTCCCGCGTGACAATCAGCGTGGCCCAGCCCAGCGGGCTGATCGGGCTGGCCGCAAGCAGGCCCACGCCCACCGCCGCCGCCGCAGTGACCACCGCAGGAATAACCAGCGCCGGTGCGCGTTCATTCCCCGTAGCATCGGGCGCGGCAGGCAGGAACCACAGCCTGTATAGCAGGGGCAGGAAATAGGTCGCATTCAACAGCGTCGATGCAGCAAGCACGCCCAACACCCAGGGCGCGCCAGCTTCAAGCCCCCCAAGGCCAAGATAGAATTTGCTGACAAACCCCGCCAGCGGCGGCAGCCCGATCATTCCCATAGCCCCCAGACTGAAACACACCGACGTCCAGGGCAAGCGTTGTCCCATGCCGTTCAGGCCGGTAATTTTCTTGACGCCCGCGCGTTCGTCATAAATGCCCGCGCAGAAAAACAGCGTGATTTTCATCAAGCCCTGATGGATCAGATGCACCAACCCGCCAATCATCGCCAACGGACTGGCCAGCGCCGCACCCAGCACGATGTAGCTGACCTGACTGACGGTCGAATACGCCAGCCGTTTCTTGATCTCGTCTTGCTGCAAGGCGCGCAATGACCCCCAAATGATGGTGACAGAGGCGAGGGCGGCCAGCGGCACACCCACCCCAAGGGCGATGACATTGGCCGCGCCGAACACATCATAAATGATGCGCACAACCCCGAACGCGCCCGCCTTGACCACCGCCACCGCATGCAACAGCGCCGATACCGGCGCGGGCGCGGCCATTGCGGCAGGCAGCCAGCCATGCAGCGGCACCAGCGCGGCCTTGACCCCCACGCCGATTATGAACAGCGCGAAAATGGCGCGCAGCGCGTATGGGTCCAGCGCGCTCAGGTCAGGGGGGTCGGTGAACAGCACCGGCCCCGTGGCGCTTTCCAGCCAGATAATCGCCCACAGCAACGCCGCAGACCCCGGCAACGCATAGGCCAGATAAACCCGCGCCGCCGACAGGGACGGCTTGTCTTGCTTATGCGCAACCAGCGGCCATGTGGACAGCGTCAGCAATTCAAAGAAGATGAAAAACGAAATCAAGGATCCCGACAGCGCCAGCCCCGTTGTCGCCGCCACACACAGGCTGAAAAACCCGAAAAAGCGCGACAATTCCGGCTTGGCCCCGAAATAGGCAATGGCATAGATCGTAGTCAGAAACCACAGCGTTGCAGACAGTGAAATGAACAGCAGCGCCAGCGCATCCACCCGCAGCAGCATCACCAGACCGGGGGCAAGGGGCAGCGTGGCCTCATAGGTGGCGCCCCCCGCCACGGCAAACAGCATCCAGACAATCAGCCCCAGCTTCAGCACCGCACCGCCCAGATTAAGGCTGTTGCGCAAACCGTGGCTGTCCTGCGCCAGAAAGAATGTCACACCCGCAGGTATCAACGAGGTCAGCAGGATCAGCACGGGCAGGGCGGCGGTCATAGCCCCTCCTGCGCGGGGGCCGGTCGCCCGATCTGCAACAGATCAAACGGGATGGCCGACAACAGCCCCAGCAGGATCGACAGCGCGGCCAGCACCAGCGGCACGGCCTGCCATGCGCGCGGGATCGGGCGCGCCGCCGTTTGGGCACGCTGCGCGAACAGGGCCGCGATGGGGCGATACAGATACGCCGCCGCCAGCACACCACCGCCCGCCAGCACCAGCGCCCATGGCCATTGCCCCGCCGCGAAGGCCGAAGTCATCAGCAGGTATTTCGCGGTAAACCCGCCCGAAGGCGGCAGCCCCATCAACGTGATCGCAGCCAGTGCGAAGGCAAAACCCGTCATCGGCAGGGTGCGGGCCAGACCGCGCAAATCCCCCAGCCGGTCACTGCCAATGGCGGCAATGTAAATGCCTGCCGTCAGGAACATCGCGGCCTTGGCCAACCCGTGGCTAAGGGCCTGAAACATCGCCCCTGTCCATGCCCCTGCCGCCCATGGCTGCGCCGACCCGTCCCCGCCCGCCAGTGGAAAAATGAAAAACAGATAGCCCAGTTGCGCAACGGTCGAATAGGCGACGATCAGCTTCAGCCGCTTTTGCACCAGCGCCAGAACCCCGCCCCAGATCACGGCAATCGCCCCAAGGGCTGCCAGCACCAGCAGCGCGGCACCAGATGCAAGATCGGGCATCGCCTCGAACCACAGCCGGATCAGGATCAGAAAGGACGCTTTTGGCACCAACGCCGACAGCAAAGCCGACGCGGGTGCCGGTGCGCCTGCATGTGCGGGCGGCAGCCAGACATGGAACGGAAACAGCGCCGTCTTGGCCAGCAGCCCCGCTGTCATCAACCCCAGCGCCAGCGCATCAGTGTGCGCGGGCACCCGCACCGCCAGCAACCCGATATCCAGCGTGCCATGCGCGCCATATGCCAGAACCACGCCTGCCAGATACAAAAGCGACCCCGCCAGCGCAAAGATCATATACCGCAGGGCCGCCGCCAAAGCCTGCGCAGAACCCGAAAGCGCGACCAGCGCGACCGCCGCAAGGCTAAGCAATTCAACGCCCACATACAGGTTGAACAGATCGCGCGACAGATAGACCGCGTTCAGCGCCGCCCAAAGCAGCAACATCAGCGGCCAGAACCCGAACCCCATGCGCGCGCCAACCCTGTCGGGCGTCAACTCGAATTGTGCGGCCAGTGCCACGGCGCCCATGACAAGCGCACTCATCATAATCAGGGCCGCAGCCAGCCCGTCCGCGCGCAGCGCAATGCCAAGCGGTGGTGCCCAGCCCCCCACCGCCAGTGTGACCGGCCCGCCATGCCACACGGCAAGGGCCAGCGCCCCCGCCGCCAGCACGATCAGGGCCGAACTGGCCAGCACCACAGGCACGCGGGCACGCGCAGGCAACAACAGCACCGTAAGCGCCGTCACCAGCGGCAGTGTCAGAACGACCACAAGCGCACTCATGGCGCGCGGTCTTCGTCAGGCAGGGCGGCGTGGCCTGTGCGTCGCGCCAGTGCCACCACCAGCCCCACGGCCAGCGCACTGGCCGAGAGCGCCACGACAATGCCGGTGATGATCAGCGCCTGCGGGATTGCATCAACCGCTGCACCGCGTGCACCGGCCGCGCCAAAAAACAAAAACAGGCCAGACCCTATCAGGTTGAAGCACATGATCCGGCGCAGCAAATGCGGCAATGCCAGCAATCCATAGACACCAAGACCCACCAGCGCCGCGCCTGTCAGGGCAAAGACTGTCAGACTCATGATGATCGCCCCGCATCATCAGGCGGGCCAATGACCAGCAATGCCAGCGTCACGGCAATAGAAATGGTAAGCGCGGCCTCGATCACCAGAATGACGGACTTTGCCAGCGCGGGCGGCAAGGTTAAGAAGCCGGCACCAAAACCCGCCGCCAGCAGGCCCGCCAACAAAAACACCGCAGGTCCTATAACAACCGCCGCGCGCAACAGGGCGTATGACACACGCGGCGGACGCACCACATTGGCCATCAGCGCCACCAGCCCGACGGCGGCCAGCACCGTGCCGCCCTGAAATGCGCCCCCGATATAATCCGCCCCCGCCCAGACCAGATACACCCCGAAGCAAAGCCCGATCGGGGGCAGAAACCGGCCAAAATTAACCAGCACACCACCCGACAGCGCATGATATCGCGGCCCCAGCGGGGCGTTCCAGTCACCGTCGCGCGCCAGTATCCAGACCCCAAGCAGCGCCGCAAGCAACACAATGCTTTCCAGCAATGTGTCCCATGCCCGAAAGTTCAGCAACACCGCCGTTACCGGATTCCCAACCCCCGAGCGGGGCAGCGCGGACGCAATATCGGGCGTGGCCGGGACCGGCAATGCAAACCACGCCCAGCCCAACGCAAGCGCCATCCCAGCGCCTGCAAGTGCGGCAGGCAGGTTCAGACCGGCGGGTGGCGGCGCGTCACCCGCTTGCATCCGTCGCAGCCGCGCATGCGCGGCCAGAAGCAGCACGCCGGTCAGCCCCGCACCAATCGCAGCTTCGGCCAGCGCCACGTCAAACGCGCCCAGCCGCGCCCAGCCGATGGCCAGAAACAGCCCGTAGGTTATGAAGAATATAACCGCACGAAACACGCCACCACCTGCCACCGTTGCAAGGGCTACACCCAAAATCAGGGCACATAGCGCAAGGTCCAGCGCAAGGCTCATTCATCCACCTGCACTTGGGCAAGGGCGGCGCGTGCCACCAGTTGCGCCACAGTGCCCGCAGCCAGCAACGCCAGCGCCCATATCAACGCCAGCATGGCCAGTTGCGCCCATGTGTCGGCCTGAAACGCAACCCCCAGCGCAATGAACCCCAGACCCAGATTGTCGGCCTTGGTCAGCGCGTGCAGGCGGCTGAATGTGTCTGGAAAGCGCAGCAGGCCAACGGTTCCGGCGACAAAAAACACCAGCCCCAGCGCGGTCAGGACATAGGTTGCAACATCTGCCATCATGCCCGTTTATCCGCCTGCCCTGTCGCGCGGCGGTTTTGCCAGCCAGAGGGTGGCGCGGTTTCTTCGGGGTCGCCCGCACCGTCGGGGGTTTGTGCCTTGATGAACCCGACTGCCGCCAGTGCCGCAAGCAGGGCCAATGCCAGCGCAACAACCAGCAATCCCCAATCCTGCAAGGCCGCCAGCACGATCAGCACACCAACCCCGCCCGTGCCCACAAGCTGCGCGGCCATCATCCGGTCGGCCTGTGACGGACCGCGCCATACGCGCCAAAGCGCACCGCCAAGGCTGGCCAGCAAACCCAGCGCGACAATATGCAACCACACGGTCATGGCGCGCCTGCCCGCGCCCGACCGATAAGCGCGGCAATTTCGGCTTCTTCGCGCGGAATGGCGGCGTCAAAGCCCGCATCCGTATCCAGAAGATGCACGATCAGCTTGCCCTCCGCGCTGCCCGCGACCAGCGTGCCGGGCATCAGGGACAATTCCCCGCCAAGTGCCGCGCGCGCACCATCCGGCAGATCGCTTGGTACCTCTATCCAGCCGGGGTTCAGCCGCAATCCGGGCGAGAAGGCGCGCAAAGCGACATCAACCCCGCCGCGCACCGATCCGATAACAAACCTTGGAAAATGCAGCGCCATCCGCCACAGTTTGAACGGGTGGCGCGCAGGCAACAAATGCAGGCTTAACCAAACGGCGGCGGCCGACACGGCCAGTCCGGCTGCAAACCCGGCAGGATCTGCGCCCGTCAACACCAACCAGACGGCTGCGAACAACAACGCCCGATGTATGACCGCTTTCATGAAAACCCTGTTCATGGCACAAGTCTAATGTGCGGCGCGCAGGCGGGTCAACTGCATAGAAGGCCGCAACCCTGCGGCATCGGACCCAGCGGGTGGGAATGGGCCGCATAAAGCATCGCAAGGCCAAAAAACAACGCCATTCAGATGCTTATGCGGCTGCCGCGTTCTTGCGCATACCCGTCAGGACATCGGCGGCAATCTGGAATGACCGGACCCGCGCGGTCTGATCATGGATCATTCCGGTCACCATCAGTTCATCAGGCCGGAACGTGTCGATCAGCTGATGAAGCTGCCCCTTGACCGTGCTGGCCGCGCCGGTGGCCGAACATGACAGGGCCTGCTGCACCTGCGCCATAACCGCTGCGGGGATTTCATGATCCACATCATGGGTCGGGCGGGGCAGTTTGCCGGGCCGCCCCGTGCGCAGCCGCGCGAATGCAAGCAGTTGCGATGATCGCAGATACGCAGCCTCGGCATCTGTGTCAGCCGCACAAACCCCTGCCGCCATCATCACGTAGGGGCGGTCCAGATGCACGGACGGTTGAAATGTGCTGCGGTAAACCGCCAGCGCCTGTTCCAGCATGGCGGGCGCGAAATGCGACGCGAACGCATAGGGCAGGCCCAGATAGGCGGCAAGCTGTGCACCATACAGGCTGGACCCCAGTATCCAGACCGGAACATGCGTCCCTGTTCCGGGGATGGCACGCACAGGGGCCGCATCAGGGTTTTCGCCAAAATAGCCGATCAGTTCCTGCACATCCTGCGGAAAGCTGTCATCGGGTGCCATGTGGCGGCGCAAGGCACGCGCGGTGGCCATATCGGTGCCCGGCGCACGCCCCAGCCCCAGATCAATCCGGTCGGGGTAAAGTGTGGCCAGCGTTCCGAACTGTTCGGCAATGACAAGCGGCGCGTGGTTCGGCAGCATGATGCCGCCTGCGCCGATCCGCATGGTGCGTGTTGCCGCCGCAACATGCCCGATCACCACGGCCGTCGCGGCACTGGCGATACCGGGCATGTTATGATGCTCGGCCAGCCAGAACCGGTGATACCCTGCCCCTTCGGCGGCGCGCGCCAGATCAACGCTGCCCGCCAGCGCGTCGGCTGCGGTTTTCCCTTCGGGAATGGGTGACAGATCAAGAAGTGAAAAATGTTGCATGGCAGCCTCCGTTCAGGGACAGTTAAGCATCCGGCGGGTCCGCGCCAAGGCCATGCGCACAGTTCTGGCGTCGGGGTGCCGCCCGCAGCTATTCGGAACGGACAATCCTGACCTGAAAGCAGTTGTTCCGCGCGGACCTTACATCCACAAAACTGATCTCGGGGTTGTCCAGCAGGGCTGCCGCGTAGGTGGCAATGTCGTCCTTCGCGACAATCTTGCCGGTGCCGTAGCGAATGCGCTGATCCGGCGTATACCCTTTCAGCAGGTAGTCGGGGCTGGATGTCAGAATTGGCGGAATACCCCTGCCCGTCCAGGGCGCGCAGTCATCTGCACACAGAAAAACGGGGCCGGTTTCGGCATAAGGCTGAAGGGTGTCAAATGGCCGGTATGCCAGTATCAGCATTCCCGCACCCTTGGGGACAAAGCCCAGACAATGCCGACAGGGGTTGCCACTGCCGTCGGATTGCGTGCGTTCGGGCCGGTTGCCATAGGCGTCATGACCCTGCCCACGCAGGTCGGCAACAGCATCGCTGGGCAACGGAACGAATTTGATTGTGTGCATCACTGCTCTCCTGAGGTCGGATATGTTGCTTTGCGCCGCCGCTGGGTCACGAACATGATGCCCGCCCATGGCCGCCCGTCGATTGCCGCCAGTCCCGCGCCGATCAGCGCGATCCCTGCCATATGGCGGGGCAACAGGACTTCGCCAAGAAAAACAGTGCCCAGTATGATCGCGCTGACAGGGACAAGGAATGTCACCAGCAACAGGTTGGTCGCCCCCGCTGTGGCAAGAATGCGGAAATACAACACATAGGCCAGCGCGGTCGAAATCACAGCCACGCCGATCAGCGCAAGAATGGCGGCCATGCTGGGAACCGCAAGCGTCCAGGGCCGGTCCAGCACCATCATCACCGGCAGCAGGATCAGGCTTGACGCGACAACCTGTCCGGTTGCGGTGCTTATCGGGCTTATGCCCATGGCCCGAAACCTGCGCCCGTAAATGCCCGCAAACGCATAGGACAGCGCAGCGGCAAGGCACATAAGCTGCGCCACGACATTCACCCCCAGATCGCGCAACGCGTCCGCGCCGATCATCACCCCCACGCCCGCAAAGCCGATCACGACACCGGCGGTCTTGCCACCCGACAGGCGTTCATCGCGGGTCATAAGATGTGCAAGGATGACAGTGAACAGCGGTGTTGCGGCATTCAGGATCGACGCCACCCCCGATGCGATATGCTGCTGCCCCCAGACAATCAGCGAAAACGGAATGGCGTTGTTCAGCAAACCCATGCCGAAAAATGCAGCCCATACATGCCGGTCGCGCGGCATCCGCACGCCGCGCAATCGCAGCAGGGCCAGCAGGATGACGGCCGCCAGCGCCACGCGGCACACGACCACCGTGAACACCGGAAGTTCCGCTACTGCAATGCTGTTAAAGAAGAATGACCCGCCCCAAATGGTCGCAAGGGCCAGCAGCATGGCCCATTCCGTCAGGGTCATGGGGCGTTGATGTGGGTGCGGCATTGTCCCTCCGGCATATTTGACGGGACGTGTGCCTGATCTGTGCGATGTCCCTTCGGCCCGACCATGCGGTAAACGGACTTGGGCGCGCGACCCGTTTCTTGCGCTAAATTCGCACGGGTCTGGACAAATTGAATGGGCAGGGTTTGCGCGCGGTGCCGGTGGGCACCCGCATCATTTGCAAAGCTGGCGGTCCAATGTGTCAAAGGCCTTCTGGAACACATTGTCATGCACATTCGGGATCAGCGCCAGATCATCTTGCGGGCTTGCCGTCCAGTCCGCGGTCCACACGGCAAAGGTATGGTCGCGGTCGGTCAGCGGATATAGCTGCGCACCGGCATGATAATTCATCCACGGCATGGGGCTTTTCAAAATACGGTAGCGAAAGGCATGGTCCTGATCGGACAGGAACGTAAGCTGTTCGTGCAACTGCCCGTCACCAAATATGAAATCCCGCACGCCCGACACCTTGTCGGACCGCACGCTGTCGATCATGTCCATCTGCGGGATATCTTCGTGCCAGTGTTTCATGCCCGCGAAATCGCGCATCTTTTCCCACACCGCAGGCAGCGGCGCGCGGATCACGCTGGAGGTGAAGACCTTGGCGGGGCGCAGCCCCTGCCAGCGCGCATCCGCCGTGGCTGTGGCCGGTTCGCGGGCTAAAAATTCCGCCAGTGCCGTCAGTCCGGCGGCAAAAACATCGCGCGAGATCAGCGCGCTATATGTCCCGCTGTGCTTTGGCGCTTCGTCAAAACTGGCATGCCAGCGCACAAATGTCCGGTCGCCATTGGTGACAGGGATCAATTCCAGCGTGGCCAGATAATGCGCCACGGGAAAAGCGGGCGTCTCAAAGTTATAGCGCATCCGGTAGCGGCTGTCGTCCAGTTCCAGCAGCCGTTCACGCACGAAACTGCCATCTGCCAGATGAAAGGCGCGGATGCAGCCCACACTGTCGGCATCGCGCCCGTCCTCGATCATGCTGTCGCGCACACCGCTGTTCCAGCGTGGCAACCCGTTGAAATCGCGCGCAATGGCCCAGACGGTTTCCACGGGCGCATCGATGATGGTTGTTGCAAGGGCGTGGGCCATGATCTTCTCCTTAGAAGGTAAGCGCCTTGAACGCGCGGGTTGTGTCGCATAGCGCGGATTCTGTCGGCAGCCGTTCCATGGAACTGGCCCCGTAAAACCCGTGGCACAGCTTGGTTTGGCGCAAAACGTATGCTGCATCCTGCGGTGTGGCAATCGGGCCGCCATGGCAGATGATCAGAATGTCGGGCCGCACGCGCAGCGCAGCTTCCGCCCATTGGTCAATATCGCGCACGCAATCATCCAGCGTGCGCACGGTTTCCGCGCCGATGGTCCCGCCCGATGTCAGGCCCATATGCATCACCAGAATATCGGCCCCCGCATTGGCCATGGCCACGGCTTCATCTGCGGAAAATACATAGGGTGTGGTCAGCAGATCGCGTTCATGGGCCATGCGGATCATGTCGACTTCCAGCGCGTAGCTCATGCCGGTTTCTTCCAGATTTTGCCGGAACACCCCGTCAATCAGCCCGACTGTGGGAAAATTCTGCACGCCCGCAAAGCCCAGCGCCTTCAGCCGGTCCAGATGCTGTTCCATCATCACAAAAGGGTCGGTGCCATTCACGCCCGCCAGAACCGGCGTTTCATGCACCACCGGCAGCACCTCGCGTGCCATGTCCAGCACGATTTCATTGGCATTGCCGTATGCCAGAAGCCCCGCCAGCGACCCGCGCCCCGCCATGCGGTAGCGCCCCGAATTGTAGATCACGATCAGATCGATCCCGCCGCTTTCTTCACTTTTGGCAGAAAGCCCCGTGCCCGCCCCACCGCCGATAATCGGAATGCGCCGCTTGGCCATATCCTGAAACTTGCGCATCAGCGCGCTGCGGTCGCGGTGGTCGTTCTTGGTCTGGGTCATGGGAGCATCCTGAATAATTCAGCGGCCATTGCAGCGGCAAAGGCCGGATCGTTGATATGCTGCGGCAATTCGATCAAATGGCGGTTCGCACCGGGTTTGAACGTGTCGCGGATCGTGGTGAACAGCGCGTCATCGGCTGCGGGGTCATGAAAGGGCATGCCCGGCGCATCCACCGCCGAAACCCCGCCCAGCGGCAAAAACAGCGTAACCGGCCCGTCGCACCGGTTCAGGCGTTCGGTCAGAAAACGCGCGATCTGCACATTTTCCGCAGGTGTGGTGCGCATCAGGGTGATTTGCGGATTGTGCACCAGCAACTGACGATCGGCAAAGCGGTCCGGCACAGTTTCGCGGCCCGCGAAATTGACCATATCCACCGCGCCCACCGACCCGACCCACGGAATACCCGTGCGCGCGACAACACCGTAGCGGTCGGTTGAACATGGCATGACCCCGCCCACCAGATGGTCGGCAATTTCGGTCGCGGTGACATCCAGCAGCCCTGAAACAAGGCCCGATTCCGCCAGCTTTTCCATCGACGCGCCACCTGTCCCCGTGGCATGAAACACATAGGGTTCAACCTTGCCCGCCAGTTCAGTGCGCAGATGATCGACGCAAGTTGTGGTGACGCCAAACATTGTCACGCCCACACCGGGCAAATCCGCCGCAGCATCAGGGATTGTGTTTTGCGCCATTCCGGCCGCGGCATGGGCGGCATTGCCGATCACGCGGCGGCTGATTGCGTTCAACCCCGCCACATCTGTCACCGAATGCACCATGCCCAGATCGGTGGCCCCCACATATTGCGCGACCTGCCCCGATGCGACGGTGGACACCATCAGCTTGGGCACGCCCACGGGCAGCGCCCGCATGGCCTGCGTGACCAATGCGGTATTGCCGGACCCGCCCAGCCCCAGCACCGCGCCAATATCGCCCCGCGACAGCAGCCAATGCGTCAGCGCTTCGGCCATGCGGGTGACGGCCAGACCGCGATCATCAGATCCCAGCACGGCATCTGCGCCATCAGGGTGGCAGGCGGCAATTTCAGCCGCTGAAACATCGGCCGTGCCGGATGCGCCGCGCGTGCTGACATCGACCAGCACCGCCGCGGCACCGGCGGCCCAGACCCTGTCGCAGGCGAAGGCCAGTTCGGCCTGTTTGGTGTCGCAGGTTCCTATGACATAAACGCGCCTAGTGACCATGGCTGACCCCCAGATACCGGTTTTGCATCTCTCGGTCGCTTGCCAGTTCCGCAGACCCCACGGTTGCCGCGATCCGGCCTGTCACCATGATCGACACCTGATCGGTTACAGATGTGGCCACGCGCAGGTTTTGCTCGATCAGCAACAGCCCCATGCCTTCGGCGGCGATGGTCTGCAACACTTCGATCAGATGATCGACAATCACCGGCGCCAGCCCTTCGGACGGTTCATCCATGATCACAAGGCGCGGGTTCATCAACAGCGCGCGGGAAATGGCAAGCATCTGCTGCTCGCCGCCCGACAACTGGTCACCGCCATTCCTGCGCCGTTCGGCCAGTCGCGGAAAGGTTTCATAGACGCGCTCGATGGTCCAGGGCGGGCTGCCACGCTGCGCGACCAGAAGCAGGTGTTCATGCACCGAAAGCGATGGAAACATGCGCCTGCCCTGCGGCACCAGCGCAATGCCCTGTCGGGCTATGCGTCCGGTGTTCAGGCTCAGAACGTCCTGCCCGTCCAGCGTGATACTGCCGGATGCGGGCACCATGCCCATCACGGCCGAACACATCGTGGTTTTGCCCATACCGTTGCGCCCGACCACCGACAGCGGCTTGTCTTGCACCGACAGGCTGACACCTTGCAAGATTGTGGCCTTGCCGAACCGCACATGCAGATCGCGAATATCCAGATGGCCCGCCATTAATGCCCTTCCCCCAGATAAATCGCCTGAACTACGGGGTCATCGACCACCTTTTCAGGCGTTGAATCCACCACAACCACCCCGTCCTTCATGACGGTCACCTTTTCGGAATTGGCCAGCGCAACATCCATGTCATGCTCGATCAAAATCAGGGTCAGATCGCGCGGCAGACCGGCCATAAGCGTGACCAGTTCGGGGCGTTCTGCCGCCGACAGGCCCGCCGCCGGTTCGTCCAGCATCAGCAGTTTCGGATCACCCGCCAGCGCCATGCCAATTTCCACCTGCCTGCGCTGCCCGTGCGACACGGCATCAATGCGCGTGTCCAGAATGTGATCCACCCGCACCTGTTCGGCCAGCACGGCCACCCGCACCAGATCGGTATGTCCCGGCCCCGCCTTGATCATGGAAAACCTGCCGGACTTGGCCGCGCGGACCGCCAGATACAGGTTTTCGCGCACAGACAGCCCGTTGAACAGCGTGGAGCTTTGATAGGTGCGCCCGATCCCCATTCGCGCCCGCCGGTAAGGTTTAAGCTGCGATATATCGGCGCCAAAATAAGTGATCTTGCCCGAAGTCGGCGGGTAATCGCCGCAGATTGTATTGAACAACGTGGTCTTTCCGGCACCATTCGGGCCAAGGATTGCCCGACGCTCTCCTGCGTGAATGGTCAGGGTCACGCCGCTGACCGCGTGCAACGCGCCAAAGCGGCGGCCAACACCGTCCAGAACCAGCGCGGGCAGATCAGAAGCTGAAGAAGTTGACAACGTCATCATATGTCCTGTCTTGGAATAACCCGCCCCGATGTTGCCAAAGGGGCGGGCAGGGCCAGATTAACGTGCTGGCGGGCAGGAAGGATTATCCCGCGAGGGCGAACCAAGCGCCAGAAACGCGTCGGTTTCCATGCCAAGCGTCTGGCTGACATCCGGCGTGCGCCCGAAAGCTTCGGTGCGCATTGTGCCGCCATCATTGACGATACGCGTCAGGAAAATGTCCGAAATGGCCTGACGGTTTTCGTCAAGGCGGACATTTGCACCGGTCGGGGCCGTAAACTCGATCGATGCCAGCGCGTCCTGAAACGCCGCCTGATTGTCGGACAGATCGCCGCCCACCTCTTCCAGCGCCTGAAGCACGGCGATGGTGTTGGTGTAGTAGTTCACAGCATGGATCGACGGCGAGTCGAACCCGTCGGGCCAGCGTTCGCGGTAATTTGCAACAAATTCCGTCCAGTTCGGGTCATCATTCAGGTCGGCAATCGGGCCTGCGGCCACCATGCCTTCCATCAGGCGCTGGTGCGGACCGCGTGCCGACAGCAGCGTCTGGTCTGCGGTGATGGACCCGCCGATGATGGGCAGATCGCCGCCCACTTCGGCATATTGCGTCAGGAAGGCCAGCGCGTCCGTGCCCCCCTGAATCAGCAGCACCGCGTCGATATCATCAGGGAATTGCGCGATGATGGACGAAAAATCGGTGGTGTTCAGCGGCGACCACAGCTTGGTGACTTCGCCACCCAGCTCGCAATATTCATGCATGAAGCCGAACACCTGCGCATAGGGAAACGCGTAGTCTGCGGCCACAAGGGCCACATGGCGCGACCCCATGTCTTCATAGGCATGCGTGCCCAGACCGGCCATCCATTGGGTGCCTTCCGTGCTGAAGCGGAAGAAATTCGGCGAAGGGTCCCGCAACGTGGTATCGGCGGCGCCGGATGATCCGTTCACGATTGTCCTGCCGTCCAATGTGCGCGAATAATCCCGCAGCGCAATCCCTTCAGCGCCCGAAAGCGGGCCGATGATGATGTCCACCTCGTCCTGCTCGATCAGTTTGCGGGCACGGGCCAGCGCCACATCCGGCGTTGCGTTGGACGACTCGCGGATCCATTCGATCTGGCGACCGCCGACCGTGTAGTCAATCGCCTCGAACGCCATTTCCATGGCGCGGTAGGCATCCTGCCCGCCTGTGGCAAACGGCCCTTCCAGTGTGGTGATCGACCCGATGCGAATTGGCTGTTCCTGCGCCATGGCCCCGGACAGCGCGAAAACCGCCGCCACCGTGCCCATTGCCCAGGCTGTTGTATGTCTGCGCGAAACTGACATGTATCTTCTCCTCCTTGTTGTGCCGGGTTTCCTCCTCCCCGGCGGTAAGTTCTTTGACCCTGTGATCAGCACGTTCTGCGCGGTCGGGTCCAATTGCCGCGCGTGTGGTTCAGCGCGGCTGCTCGCTGCCCGTATTGCTGCCCGTAATCTTGTTGCGGTCTTTGCGCCCAAGGGCTGCGGCCAGCCTGCCGCCCATTCCCCAGACGCCATCTGGCGACAACAGGACGATGATCAGAAAAACCATTCCAATCAGTGTGTTGAACCTGTCATGCCCGATGATTGACGATGCGAATGTGTCCATAAGCGCGAAGATCAGCGCGCCGATAAACGCCCCCAGCGGGTGACCCAGCCCGCCGATCACAGCCATGATCAGCACGCCCACCGTGGCCCATAGCCCGATCGAACTGGGGGTGATGCCAATGTTGTAGAATGTGATCAGCACACCGCCCCAGCCCGCGATAAACCCCGCCAGCGCAAAGGCGGCAATGCGGTGCAGCCCGACATGAAAGCCGATTGCAGCCGTGCGCCGGTTGGAATCGCGGATGGCCTGCAACACCAGCCCGAACGGCGTGCGCACCACATACAGAACCAGCAGATACAACAGCGCGGCGACAATCAGCGCGGTATAGTAAAACACCATCGGCGTGCGGAAGGGCCTGCCGAATATCTCGGGGCCGACAACGTTGCGAATGCCCTCATAGCCGTTGAACCAGGTGATATTGGACTGCGCAAACAGGCTGAAGCCGACAGCCAGCGCAAGCGTGATCATCAACAAGTAAATCTCGCGCGTGTTGACCGCAATCAACCCAACCACAGCGCCTGCAACAGTTGCCGCCAGCACCGCAAGCGGGATGGCCAGCGCATAGGGTAAGGTCACATCGCCCAGCGGAATCGCGTTCGGTGCCATCATGGCAACGGCGTACCCCGCCACACCCGCGATCATGGTTTGCGCCAGCGACACGAAGCCGCCGTAATGCGCCAGAAAGGTCAGCGACAAGGCGACAATTCCGTAAACCAGCGCGCGGCCGAATATATTGACCAGCCAGAAGTTGGGCAAAAACAGCGGCAGTGACAGCAATATCGCAAGTCCAATCCCCGTCAGCGCCCAGCGGCGCGTGCTCATGATGATCATGTTGGCTTCCTCCCCAACAGACCCTGCGGCCAGACAGCCAGCACCGATGCCATGATCACGAAGGTCAGGATCACCGAATAGGTGGGAAACAGCACCTGCCCCCATTGCTCGGCCAGACCGATCAGCAGCGCGCCCAGTGCCGTGCCGCCAATGGACCCCATGCCGCCCACGATCACCACCACCAACGACATCAGCAGAAAGCGGACATCAACGCCCAGCGCCATCGGCTGTGCAGTCGCGCCAATCACGCCCCCCAGACCCGCCAGCGCGGCACCAAGGGCAAAAACCGTGGCCGCCACCAGCGGCACATTGATCCCGCAGGCCGCCAGCATCTGGCGGTCATCAACCCCCGCACGCACGACAATGCCCAGCTTGGTCTTGTTCAACAGCAGCCACAACCCGACACCCACCGCAATCGCCAACCCGACCTGAAACAACCTGAACACAGGATAGCGCCCGATGCCCGGAACCTGCACAGGCCCAAACAGCATATCCGGCGCGAAGAACTGGAAAGGATTGCCGCCAAAGGTCGCAAGCAGTTGATCCGCAATGATAATTGACAAGCCGATGGTCACAAGTGCCTGCCGCAGTTCCTGCCCCTGCATCCACCCCAGAAAGGCCACCTGCATGATCAGACCGACCAGCGCGGCGGCGGCAATCCCCGCCAGAACGCCAATCAGCCACGCTTGCGAGGCCCACGCACTTGAGGCATAAAGCGGGTCATATACCGCAAACCCGACATATGCGCCCACCATGTAAAGCGAACCATGTGCCATGTTCACAGTCCGCATCAGCCCGAATATCAACGAGAATCCGCAGGCGACGATAAAGTATAGCGATGCAAGCGTCAGCCCGTTCAGGGTGACGGTCAGAATGAACTGCAAGGACACGTTTTCCTCCTCGTCTGGCGCTGGCAGCCATGGTGGCTCCTCCCTCAGCGCGGCGACGATCAATTGGTCTTGTCAGGGGATTTTGCAGGGCCGGTGGACAAGTTGCCACAGCCATTTTGGCGGATAATTGGGTAAAAATGGGTAACTCTTCGGACGCAGCACATAGGGGGGCATTGCCTGATCTTGCCGTCGGCGCGGCACTGCCAATGGTTGAGCAGGGGCGCGAATCGTGCCTGCCACATATCTTCGCACCATGGCTGGCCGCCCTACCTGCCGCGCAACGTGATCTGCTGGCATTGCTGCCGGTGCTGGATGTAAACGGCGCAATGTTCACGGCCCTGAACGGCGCGGAACCGGACGCGCGCGCAGCCACGGCCCGACAGGGAGTCATCGCGGCGTTGTTATGTGTTGACCCGTTCTTGCGGGTGCACGATGTGGTGGCCCTTCTGCGCGCGGCCGGAATATCCGGGGTGGCCAATTTTCCGACGGTTCAGGTTATCGATGGCGTGGCAGCGCTTGGGTTTGACAGCGCCGATCTTGGCCTGCGCCGCGAAGCCCGCATGCTGGCGCGCTTTGCCGATGACGGGCTGGCGGTCACGGGCTTTGCGACCACAGTGGAAAATGGCCAGCGGCTGCTGGATCATGGCGCGGCCGAACTGGTTGTGCATCCCGGCCTGCCGTCAACCGATTGGCGCAACCGCGCGGTTGCCGCGCGCGGCGCCGCGGATACGCTTGCGGCGCTGCGTGCGCAGTGCACTGCGCCACTGCGCCTGTTCTGCCCCGACAGCTATGGGGCGGAACTGGATGACGCGCGCGCACTGGCCGACGGGCTGGTGCGATATGCCTGACGCAAAAGCGCACCCTTGATCAAGCACACAACAAGGATGCATCGTAGCAGTCGGGGCTTTCGACTGTTCCACAGCCGCCAGATGGATATGCTGCACATCAAAGTGCCAGACCCGCAGAAAGGCCGGACCCGCCAAAGTTATGGAAAACCCGCTGAACCAGATGCTGCACAAAAAATCGCCCGGCAGTGGAACGCTGCTGATCGGCGGGGCGATTGGTGTTGGCATGACTGCGGAAGCGGCGGTGCGTGGCGGGGCTGATTTCCTGCTGGCGCTGAATGCGGGGCGCTACAGGGTCATGGGGGCCGCGTCGCTTGCGGCGCTGCTGCCGCTTGGCAATGCCAACACGTTCACCGACCAGTTTGCACGCCGTGAAATACTTGACCGTGTTTCCGTGCCGGTGCTGTTCGGTGCGTCATGTTTCGACCCGTCGACCAGCACCGAACAGTTGGTCAAGCAGACCTGCGATGTCGGGTATCAGGGCATCGCGAATTTCCCGTCCTCGATTCATTTTGACGGCCGGTTCCGCCAGCTGCTGGAAGAAGCCGACCTTGGCTTTGCGCGCGAGGCCCGCATGCTGGCGCAGGCGCGCAGGGCCGGACTGCTGACATTTGGCTACGCCAAAACCCGCGCCGAGATTTCGATGCTGATAGATGCAGGGGTCGATATGATCTGCCTGAATTTCGGCTGGAATGCAGGCGGTGTACAAGCGGTGGCGCAAAGTTTCACCATCGCAGAAGCCGCTGATCGGGCGCGGCGCATTTTCGCGTCCATCCGCAGCCGTGCGCCCCAGACGCTGTGCTTTGTCGAAGGGGGGCCAATCATCAACCCTGACGACATGTTCCGCGTCTGCGACGAGGCCAGCGCCGATGGCTATGTCGGCGGCTCCACGCTGGACCGGGTGCCGCTGGAAATTTCGGTGACGGAACGCACGTCTGCGTTCAAGGCGTTCGGGTTGCTGAAACAGGCCAACACCGCGCAAACGCGCGAGTTGGGACGCACGGCACGGATCGCGGGAATCGTGGGCCAGTCGGAATTCGTGCTGGCCGTACTGGAACAGGTCACACGGCTGGCGGGCACGCGCATTCCCGCGCTGATCTGCGGCGAACCGGGCCTTGGCCGTGGTGCCTTGGCGCGGGCGCTGCATCCGCTGTCTGAACGCAGTGGCCCCCTGATGACCGTGCGCGCGAAAAACCTGCAAGCCGCGCCCGAAGCGCAGTTGTTTGGCGAAGCGCCGCGCCGTCAGGGGATGCTGGCAAAACCCGATGCAACCGTGGTCGTCGAAAATGCCGAAGTTCTGCCACACACCGTGCAGCGCCGTCTGGTGGACTGGCTGGAACAGGCCATGCCGGACACCGGCCCCCATGCAGGGCCGGATCAGGCCGCACGGCTGGTTCTGGTATGCGATGCCGACCCCGGCGGCGCAACGGCGCTGATCCCAGAACTGGCGCAATGCCTTCAGGCGGGCCGCATTGAAATTCCGCCCTTGCGCGAACGCCCCGAAGATGTGCCTGCGCTTGCACGGCACAGGCTGGCAATCCTGGGGGGCGGCCAGCAGATTTCGGCCGATGGGTATCGTTTGTTGCTGGCGCATGGCTGGCCCGGCAACATTCCCGAATTGCGGTCGGTCATTGATCGCGCAGCGCTTCAAAGCGCAGGAAAAACAATCGGATCAGGCGCGCTTTCGGGGGCGATTGGCCATAGCCCGTCGGGCGACACCCCAGATGAAGACCCTGCCCTGCACCCGCTAAACGAACGAGACTGGCTGCTGGATGCCCTGCGCCGCAACCGTTTCCGGCGGGGCGATACAGCCGCCTATCTGGGCGTATCGCGCAAGACATTATACAACAAAATGCGCCGCATGGGCCTGCTGGAATAGCGCTATGCCTGCGCCAGCGTCGGGCGGCGATCCGGTTTTCGCACGGGCCGGTCAGCGCCAGCACCGTCAAGGATGACCTTTTCGACATCAGGCGCACTCATGGCGCGCATCAGTGCAGAATAATCGGGCTGAAAGCAAACTTCGCTGCCTGCCACCAGCGCCACACCACGCGTTTGCAGCAGCAGGTGGTCACTGCTGGACCCCAGCCGCGTCATTCCGACCGGCATTGAAAGCCCGCTGATATCTGTGTCCTGATCGCCAAGTGCCAGCAGGGATTTGCTTTCACCAGCGCCGGGCACAGGCAGCCGCAGCACAGACGGCTGTGGCAAATCAGCGGCGGATTCAATGATTTCCGCCACCAGAACGAACGCGTCCGTAGACAGGCCATTTATCGGGGCGCGGGTCACCGGATCACGGCCCAGCAAAATGGCCTCGCCCAAACGCAGGTCGTTGACCCGTGTGCGCAGACCCGTGCGGTAAAGCCCCGGCAGGCTGGCGGAATTTCCGCCCGATATAGTCCGCAACGTGATCCCGAAATCGCCTTCAAGTGCTGCGGCAAACGCCGAAAGTTTGCCCATCTCGGACGGGTGCGGGGCGCCCCCGCTCAGGCAGGCAAAATTCGCGCCGATGCCTGCCAGCACAACACCATCAAGGCCCATGACATGGCGCGCCAGACCCGCCAGTTCATCCGGCTGGACGCCTTCGCGCCCGTCGCCCATCTCGACCATCAGAACAACCTGATGCACCACCCCCGCGCGCACCGCAGACTGCGCAAGCGCCCTCACGACATCCGCATCGGTATTCAGGCTGGTGCCGCAGGCCCGCACGACCCTGTCGGTCTGGCTGCGCATGGGCGTGCGGATCAGGACAACCGGCGCGTCAATTCCCGCAGCCCGCATCCGTTCCACATTGGAAATCCGCGCATCCGCCAGACGCTGCACCCCGCCGTCAAGCATGGCTTGTGCGATTTCAGGATGACCGCACACACCCTTGGTCACGCCTGTCACCGCAATCCCGTGCTGCGCAAGGCGGTCGACAAGCTGCCGCGCATTCTGCCTGATCTTGACCAGATCAACCTCGATGCGTGGGGCGGTCACTGTGCGGCCAGATCGCGCGATCCGTTCAGGGCAGGATAGGCAGACAGAACCATGCCCAACAACTCGCGCGCGGGCCGGGCAAGGGCGTCGGTTACAGGCAGGTCGGACGCCACCGCCATGGACCCTATGGCCACGTCAATGTCATGGGCTGGCATATTTTCGTGGTTCAGCGTCAGCCCGATGACCTTGGTGGGGGCAAATGCCTCGATCAGCCGGATTTCGGCAATCGGGTCGGGCATGGGCATTTGTGGAAAATCGCAGCGGTGCGCGCGGGCGGGCGCATGTTGCAGGATAACCGCATGGGGCTGGCTGCCGCGCAGAATGAACGCCGATGTGCAAAAGGCCGGATGACTAAGCGCGCCCTGCCCCTCGATGACAATAACATCCGGCGCTTCTGCGTTGAAGGCCGCGACAACTTCGCCTTCCAGTTCGCCGCAGCAGAATTGCGGGGGCACCGCATCCATGGCGATGCCGTAGCGCGCGCCCTGCATCAGGCCGGTCTGGCCTGTCCCTACCAGAATGGTGCGAATGCCCGCTTCATTTAACGCATGGGTCAGAACCGTCGCGGTTGTCCGCTTGCCAATCGCGCAATCCGTCCCCAGAACCGCAATCCGCAGCGCGCCAACATTCGCCACGCTGCCATCGAACAGGCGCATGTCCTTGCCGGGCTTCGGTTTGCGGATATCACGGATACGAACCTGACTGGTTTTGGCCGCATGTGCTATTTCGGGATCATCCCCAAGATATTCGTGCAACCCGCTGACAATGTTCATCCCGTGCCCGATGGCCTTCAGGATCACGGCGCGATCTTTGGGCGACAGCTTGCCACTGGACGGGGCCACACCATAGATGAACGTGTCGGGTATGACGGTTTCTTGCAGTATCGCAGTATCCAGATCACCGACCACAGGAATACCGTTTGGCACTGCATCCAGAACCTGGCCGCTGTCGCGTCCGGCGCAACTGCTGTCAACGACCGATGCGATGCGAAAT
Source organism: Paracoccaceae bacterium (assembly GCA_020832445.1). Lineage (GTDB taxonomy): Bacteria > Pseudomonadota > Alphaproteobacteria > Rhodobacterales > Rhodobacteraceae > Roseinatronobacter. The sequence goes on along the minus strand of JAFIEO010000044.1, from coordinate 3,926 downwards.
GTCTGGGAGTGGCGCACAAGACCATTGGCCGTTTTCCCGTCAACCTGCCCGAAATTCCCCTCGCAATAGACAATCGCGCATAGCAGGCCGGACGCGCGCAGGTCCGGCTCCACAACATTCGCATGCAGGGATGCCTGTGTTGCTTGCGGTCGCGAAACGGGTTTGCTGGCAAGGCTCAGGAAGGCGGGGCCGGTGTTTTCGTCAGTCATTGGAATATCCTTTGACGGGGAAAGCGCCGCCTCGCTGAATGTATTTCAGTCCGGGGCGCACGCAAAAACTGCTGGCGCGTCCGGAAAGATCCGAAGCGATCAGGCAGGGTTAAAGCTGCAAAATCATGTGTCGCAGTCCGACACTGTTCCGGCAGGCCTGACGCTGCGCAGATGCGCAGTCGACGCTTTGCAGGAAAATAAAGTGATGGAGTCACCCCCTTAACCAGCACGGCAAGGGCCTCCTGTTAAAGATGATGTAACCCTCATGGGCAGTCATATCAATGGAACAGGTCATTAAACTGCGCGCGCCAGTCACTTCAGGAGGGCCCGCATCAGACCCGCCCCCCCACACACAGCGGGTCAGGCTTGATCCCCGCGCGGAAAAAAGGCAAAGCTACGCCCAAGCGCGAAAGTCCGCAGAGGAGGGGGGCGGAGCAGGGCGATATAAGGGGCAACACGCATATCGTCAGGCACTGCCAGCGCCCTGAGCGGCGCGCTTTTGCCACCACGGACACGCTTGAAGATTTCAACAGGGAGGACACTCATGAAACCCACTATGATCACCTTGGCCGCAACATTTGCGATGGTCAGCGCAACGGCGGCCCTTGCAGATTTTGCCGATATCGAGCCGATCAACCTGCGCCTTGCCCATGTCGTGAACGAGCAAGACGCCTTTCATGTCTCGGCGACACAATTCAAGGAAATCGTCGAGGCCCGCACCGATGGCAAAGTAACAGTAGAGCTGTTTCCGAATGCCAGCCTTGGGGACGAACGCACGCTGCTGGAAGGCATGCAGATCGGCTCTGTCGATATGGGCGTTATCACCAATGGCCCTGTTGCCAACTTTCTGGAAGATATGGCCGTTTTTGAACTGCCCTTCCTGTTCCCGTCACCCGAAGCTGCATATGATGTGCTGGATGGCGAAATCGGTCAGGAACTTCTGGACCGGCTGCAAGAAGTCAACCTGAAGGGGCTGGCCTATTCCGAACGCGGGTTCAGAAACCTGACCAACAGCCAACGCGAAGTCCGCAGCCCGCAAGACATTGACGGGTTGCGCATTCGCGTGATGGAAAACCCGGTCTATACCGACACATTCCGCGAACTGGGCGCCAACGCCATCCCGATGGCGTGGACCGAAGCGCTGACCGCCATGCAGCAAGGCACGATTGACGGTCAGGAAAATCCGGTCGGCGTGATCCATTCGTTCAAGCTGAATGAAACCCAGATGCACATGACCATGACGCGCCACACCTATGCCCCAGCGGTTGTGGTGATGGGCCAGCCGACATGGAACAATCTGCCAGAAGCCGTGCAGGATGTTGTTCTTGAGGCCGCGATTGAAGCCGGTGCTGCCGCCCGCGCGTTCAATGCTGAAATGGAATTGTCCCAACTGGAAGAACTGCGCGCAGCCGGTATGTCGATCATTGATGACGCCGATCTGGTGGCCTTTCAGGACGCCATCATGCCCGTCTATGAACGCTATGGCGAAGCGTTCGGCGATTATCTGACCCGCATTCGTGCAGCGATCGAATAAATGCTGCGTCTGACCGGCATTATCGACAATGCCCTTGCGGCCATCCTCAAGCCCACCGTGGCACTGGGGATGGCCGCCCTGATTGCAGTGATCACACTGCAAATTGTCAGCCGTGTGTTTTTCACCGCCGTGGGCTGGACAGAAGAAGTCGCGCGTTTCCTTATGATCTGGCTGACATTTCTGGGCGCTGCGCTGGCATGGCATCAGGGCCGGCATATTGCCGTGACCTTTCTGGTGGATTTCATGCCATCAGCGCCACGTCACTTAACGCAGATTGCGGCGCTGGCGGTGACATGCGGCTTTGCAGTAGCGCTGGCATGGCTGGGACTGGCCTATATGGACATGAGTTCTTTCCAGCGCTCGCCCGCGCTACGCATCCAGATGACATATATCTATGCGGTGATCCCGCTTTCGGCCGCGCTGATTTGCTGGTTCAGCCTGTCGGACCTGTTGCGCCTGATATTCGGTGACAGATTTGACGGGCAAGGGGGCATGCCGGAATGAGCCTGCTGCTGTTCGGCCTGTTTGTGCTGTTTCTGTTTATCGGCGTTCCGGTGGCAATTGCCATCGGGGCCGCAACACTGGCGGCCATGTATGCAGCCGGTGTGCCGCTGCTGGTGATGCCGCAGCAAATGTTCTCGGGCATAAATTCCTTTGCGCTTGTGGCGATTCCGATGTTCATTCTGGCAGGTGACGTGATGGCGCGCGGCGCGGTCAGCGCGCGGCTGGTGGCTTTTGCCGAAGCGCTGATCGGGTTCGTGCGCGGAGGTCTGTCTGTGGTGTCGGTGCTGGCGGGCATGTTCTTTGCCGCCATCTCCGGTTCCGGTGCGGCGACCACGGCGGCGGTGTCGTCGACACTGGTTCCCGAACTGACACGCAAAGGGTATGACCCTGCATCCGCCGCCAGCCTGATTGCGGCCAGTGGCACAATCGGCGTGGTCATCCCGCCATCGGTTCCGATGATCATTTATGCCGTGATCGCGCAGGAATCCGTCTCAAAACTGTTTCTAAGCGGGTTCATCCCCGGTCTGGCCATGGGGTTGGGGCTTATGGCGATTGCCTTGGTCCAGGGCTACCGGCGTGCCTATCCTGCTGGTGAAAAATTTGCCCTGTCGACAATCTGGCGCACATTCCGCGCGGCGTTCTGGGGGCTTTTAACGCCTGTCATCATTCTGGGCGGTATCTTTTCGGGCATCTTCACACCCAGCGAGGCTGCGGTGGTGGCGGTGAATTATGCCATTCTGGTGTCGCTGTTCATCTACCGCGATACCACGCTGCGCGATCTGTATCACCTGCTGATCCGGTCTGCCGTGACCACAGCCGTGATCATGATTGTCATCGCATCGTCAGCGGCGCTGAGCTGGGCGCTGTCAAGCTGGCAGGTTCCCGGCACAATTGCGCGGTTCGTGCTGGGCTTTTCGACCGAGACCTACCTGATCCTTGCATTGATGCTGGTTCTGATCCTGCTGACAGGGGTCTTTATTGAAACCGCATCGGCGCTGATTATCCTGACCCCGATTTTGCTGCCGCTTGCAGTGCAGCTTGGCATCGATCCTGTGCATTTCGGGATCATCATTGTGATGGGGCTGGCAATCGGAATGATCACCCCGCCGGTGGCGATCAATCTGTATGTCGCATCCTCTGTGACAGGCATCGGGCTGGAGCGCATCACACGGGCAATCCTGCCCTATCTGTCAATGCTGATCCTTGTTCTGGTCGCAGTCACCTATCTTCCGCTTTTGTGGTGAGGCACGCCTTCGGGGCGGTTTCCGGCGCGGGTATGAATTCAGGCGGGGTAGATTTAGGGGCGGGTCACAGCCGTTCGCTTCCTTTGCAGCGCGGGCTTATTCGATTTAGCGCAATGGAATACAAGGAGAATACGGCGCTACTGATCCAACTTGTTAGAAAGCTCGTCAGCTTCTTTGCGAACGCGTTCACGCTTATCACTTTCAAAGTTCTCACTTTTCAACCGCCAAAAACCAGCAGGGTTGCGCTCACAGTGATAAAAATAGTGCTCCATCTTTCTTTTCTTTTCGGCCATAGACCGACTCTGTTGCATAAATCATTTGATGGCCGAGGTTCCCCTTTCCCCGGACAGACCTATTCTACGGCCTCTGTGACAGGGATCCCGATAGCGGTGTAGCCGTTCAGAACGGCGATGCGGACCTGGAGTTCCGCAACCT
>JAFIEO010000043.1 GCA_020832445.1 Paracoccaceae bacterium | reverse complement strand
AGCGCCCCAAAAAGAAGTAGCAAAACTATCTATATTTTAAAAATCGAAACTTCAGATGTAATATATCGGAAATAACAATACACAAAACCACACAAACAACAAAACCACGCAAACAAAGGAATACAATATGAGGTTCAATGGTTTCGACCTGAATATGCTTGTGGCGCTGGACCATCTGCTGACGGAGCGCAGTGTATCGCGCGCGGCAGAGAAGCTGTTGCGCAACCAATCCACAATCAGCGGTGTGCTGGCGCGGTTGCGGGAACATTTCAACGATGACCTGCTGGTGCAGGTCGGGCGCGAAATGGTGCCCACCGCGCGCGGGCTGGAACTGGCGGCGGCGGCCCGTGACCTGCTGTTGCAAATCGATGCGCGTATCATGACGGCACCGGATTTCGACCCTGCATCCTCGGAACGGACCATCCGTATATTCGCATCAGACTATCTAATGATTGCGGGGCTGGCCAATGCGATGCGCCTGATCAATCGTGCCGCGCCGGGGGTCCGGTTCGAGGTGCTGCAACCGTCACAATTGCAGGGGCGACAAAACGCGCCTGATCTTTTGCTGGAAAACGGCGAGATTGACCTGCTGGCGATGCCACAGGCGTATGTCTCGCATTCGCATCCGCATTCCCCCCTGTTCGCCGAAACCTTTTGTTGCCTGATCTGTCGGGACAATCCGCTTATCGACACGCATGTAACGCTGGATGAATTTCTGAAGATGCGTCATGTGACCGTCAGTTTCGGGCCGAATTCAGCCCCAAGCTATGAGGAGTGGTTCACACGCGAATTCGGGGCCAAATCCCGCAGAATTGACATTGTTGCAGGGTCATTTTCCACAATGCCCTTTTTGATTGCGGGGACCACGCGGATTGCTTTGGCGCATCGGCGTCTGGCCGAAGCCTATACACGCATCATGCCGCTGCGCATTATCGAAGCGCCCGTGCAGATCCCGCCGCTGACCGAAGTGATCCAGTGGCACCATTATGGCGCAACAGACCGGGCCTTGATCTGGGTTCGTGACCAGATTGTCAGCTATTTCGAGTCAGGGCGTTAGCCGCACCGGCCCCGGGGCTGCAGCAAGGCAGTTGTCACAAGGCGCAAGCAGCCTTTGACCACTGGGCGGGCGGGTCCGGCTAACGGGTGGCACGGCGCAGGGCGATGCTGTCTTCCATCCTGAATTTGACCATGACCAGCGGCATGAACCATGGCTTTCCCCGATAGAGCGGTATCGCGGCGGGCGGCGCGAAATCGAAGGCAGAGGCCCCCTTGCGATCATCGCTCATCAGTTTGAATGCTGCCCGGCTGCCGATCCATGGCGCCCAGACCACGCCTGACCCACAAAAGCCGGTGGCATAGGTCAGGCCCTTCTTTTCAAAAATGCGAGGCAGCATGTCGCGGTGCATCGCAACATTGCCGAACCAGCTATGCGTCAGGCGCACATTTTCCAGTTCAGGGAACAGATTGATCAGGCCGCGGCGCAAATGTAGTGTGGGTTCGGGCGCATCGCCCGAATTGGTGCCGTCGCGCCCGCCCAGCAAAATCCGTTTCCCGTCGGGCGACGGGCGGTAATAGAAACCAAGCTGGCGATGCTCGCCCATCATCATCAGCTTGGGCATAAGCCGCGCCATGACATCGGGGGCAAGTTCTTCGGTGGCGATAATCCGGCTGCGCACCGGCACGATGCGGCGGCGCAGCCAGGGGTCTGAACCATCGGTATAGCCGTTCGAGCACACAAGAACCTGCCGCGCCCGGATCGTGCCAGCCGCAGTGTTGACACGAAAACCGCTTACATCCGGTTCAATGGACTGGACCGCAGTATTGGAATGAACGGTGACCCCTGCCGCCAGCGCCACGCGCAACAATTCGGCATGGAACTTGGCGGGGTGCAGCCCGCCGATGTCCATCCGCACCGTGCCGCCACGGTAGAAATCGGTCCCGATATAAGTCTGTTGTTCGGCATAAGGGACGCCATACGATTCGATCCCCAGTGTTTTTGCCAGTTTCTCGGCTGTGCGGGCCATACTGTCATACTGCTCGTAGCCGATTGCGCCGTTAAACCGCCCGACCTGCCGGAAATCGCAATCCAGCCCTTCCTGTGCGATCATGTCATACACATACTCGCGCGCAATCTTGCCTTCAGCCTCAATCGCATCGGCCTTGGCGGCACCGAAACGGCGCGTCAGGGTTGCGTAATCCACACGGATATTGCCGCTTGTGATGCCGCCATTGCGTGATGATGCCCCTTCGCCCGGGTTCATCGCATCGAAGGCCGCAACCGACCGCCCCTCTCGCGCAAGGGTCAGCCCGGCGGTCAGGCCCGCATACCCCGCGCCCACAATGGCAACGTCCACCGCTTTGGCAAGCGGTTGTTCCGGCACCGGCCTTACCGGCGCCTCCTCCCACCAGTAGGGGGTGTTCTTATCAGCGACCTGAGAGTGTTGCATGGTTCCAGCTTTATGATTGAGGGATGTGGAAGTGGGAGTAGCTATAAATGGCGGTCGAACTGCACGGCACCGATGACCCACAGAACATCTGCGGGCGCATCACTGTCATTGCGGATACCGTGGGGAAGGGCGCTGTCAAAGGCGAAGCTGTCGCCTTCGCGCAGCACGGCCTCTTCGTCATTGACGCGCAGCACAAGTTCACCTTGCAACACCAGACCACCTTTTTCGGCAGGATAGCTTAACGCGCGCCCACCCGACTGGCCGCCCGGTTCGAACCTGAGAATCATGATTTGCAGGTTGTGCCGCCCGCCAGAGGTAAGCAACTCTTTCCTGAGTTGCCCCAGGTTAATCTCGGGGCGATTTTCGGCCCGGCGCACAAAACCAGGATCGCTGCCCCTGTCAGTGCTACTCTCGGGCGATTCGCCAAACATTTCCTGCATCGAAATATTAAGCGCCCTGCGCAGTGCGGACAGAAGGCGCATCGACGGGTTCGCCAGGTCACGCTCGACCTGACTGATCATCCCGACGGAAACCCCCGAAGCCGCTGCAAGGTCTTGTAAAGACATCTTCTTTTCTTTGCGCAGTTTGCGCAGCGTGGCACCGACGCGAAGGTGTTCACTTTGCTCCGCCGTCTTGTCCGCTTGCTGGTCCATTGGTTCTCCGCTCTCGTGGCGCGCTGCGCGTCTGCTTGCTGGTGCAACAGGTTACGATAGTGAATCAATCGAAGCAATTTTTCAATATAGCCAATTATAAATTCACTTCAGTGAAAGTAGAAAAATTTTGCATATCAGACTAAATTATTGTTTTTTATTAATATTATGAAAAATGCGCGAAATACAATGCTGGTTTTCCTGTCGTTTTTCGTAACAGCCCTTGCTCAATATTTCACTATATGCTTACTTTTCGCCAAGTGCGCAGGATGTGACGAAGGGGAAACATGTGAGCTTGGTTCCGTCAGACATCAATACAAACGCGGTTCAGACGCCCGCACTTTCGGTGCGCAATCTGACAGTCAGCCTGCCCGACGGCATGGAGCGCAAATTCGCGGTCGAGGATATTTCCTTTGACCTGATGGCAGGGCAGATCCTGTGCATCATCGGCGAGTCCGGCTCTGGAAAATCGGTGACTGCAAATGCGATAATGGGGTTGTTGCCCAGGGTGATCCGTATTTCGCACGGGGCGATTACGCTGGATGGTGTCGATCTTGTCAGCACCGCGCAGACTACGCTGCGGGGAATGCGCGGGCGTGTCGTGTCGATGATATTTCAGGACCCGCTTTCGGCCCTGAACCCGTTGATGACGGTGGGCGCGCAAGTCACCGAGGTTATGATGGCGCATGACATAGGCACCCCGAACAGCCGCCGCGACCGCGCCATCGAACTGCTGAACGAAGTTGGCCTGCCGGACCCCAAGCTGATGTATCATCAGTATCCGTTCCGCTTGTCGGGCGGGCAGCGTCAGCGGGTGATGATTGCCATGGCACTGGCACTGGAACCCAAGATCCTGATCGCAGATGAACCCACGACAGCGCTGGATGTGACCACACAGGCGCAAATCCTGCAACTGATCCGCGATATCCAGCGCCGCAAGGGCATGAGCGTGATGTTCATCACCCATGATTTCGGCGTCGTGGCGGAAATTGCGGACAGTGTGGTGGTGATGGAAAAGGGGCATATTGTTGAACAAGGCAGCGCAGATGCCGTGCTGAACGCGCCCACGCACCCCTATACAAAACGCCTGATTGCCGCCGTGCCGCAACTGACCGGCAAGGACCGAGACCTGACCCAGCCAGACGAAAGCGCGCCGATCCTGAAGGTTCGGTCACTGGTCAAAACCTATGCCAGCGGATCAAAGTTGCTTGGAAAACGGCGAGAGGTTCGGGCAGTGCAGGATGTGTCCTTTGAACTGGCACGCGGTCGCACATTGGGCGTGGTGGGCGAATCCGGTTCAGGGAAATCGTCACTGGGGCGGTTGCTGGTCAAGCTGATGGAAAGCGATGCAGGGCAAATTCTGTTCGAAGGCAACGACATAGCGGGGCTGCCCGAAAAGGCGTTCCGCAGCTTCCGTTCTCAGATCCAGATGATCTTTCAAGATCCCTTTGCCTCGCTCAACCCGCGCTCGACCATCGGCCATATCCTGACTGTTGGCCCGGTGGCACATGGCATGAACCCCGCCCGCGCGCGGGACGAAGCGCGCGCGCTGCTCAAGCATGTGGGCCTTGATGAACGCGCCTATGACCGCTACCCGCACGAATTTTCCGGCGGCCAGCGCCAGCGGGTCGGCATTGCGCGCGCCCTGATGTTCAAACCCCGGCTTCTGGTCGCGGATGAGGCAGTCTCGGCGCTGGATGTGTCAATTCAGGCGCAAATCCTCAAGCTGCTGGATCAGATCCAGCGCGAAACCGGTGTATCCATGATCTTCATCACCCACGACCTGCGGGTCGCCTCGCAGATCTGCGATGAGATTGCGGTTATGCAATACGGACGGATCGTCGAAAGCGGGCCGCCGTCGCAAATATTCCTTAACCCGCAATCCGACTACACGCGTGAACTGGTTGCGGCCATTCCGGGCAAGCGCGCAGACATTCACAACATGATGCCAACACACTGAAAGCATTAAAGCACTTCACACAGGGGGAAGACCAATGACCGACAAGACAAAAAAGGCAACCGACTTCACACGTCGCAATGCATTGACAATGATGGCGATGACAGGGGCCGCAGGCATGCTGGCACCAAACCTTCTGGGCAAACCCGCCCATGGCCAGACACCACCCGCAGCCCCAACAGGCCGCGTAATCGTCGGGCTGTCGCAGGAACCAACCGTTCTAAACCCGCTGATGGTCAAGATAGAGGTGGATGACGGCGTGCATTTCTCGCTGTTTGACGCCCTGTTTCGCGTGACCCCCGAAGGCGAGATTGTGCCGAACCTTGCCACCGAGGTCCCCTCTCAGGCCAATGGCGGCATCTCCGAGGATGGTCTGGAATGGCGTATCAAGCTGCGCGACGATGTGCGCTGGCATGATGGCGCGCCGTTCACAGCAGAGGATGTGAAATTCACCCTTGATCTGATCCTGAACCCTGATTTCCGCAGCTGGCGCACCATTGGCCATTCGTTGCTGCGCGATATCACCGTGGTGTCCCCGACCGAGATTACATGGCGGATGGAGACAGCCTTTGCGCCTTATCTGTCCTTCCTGACCGAAACCTTCATTGTGCCCAAACACGCCTTTGACGGGGTCGAAGACCCGAATTCGGCACCCTTCAATTCCAACCCCATCGGCACCGGTGCATTCAAATTCGGCCAGCGTGTGGCCGGCGATATTATCACATTGCAGGCCAACCCCGACTATTTCGGCGACGGCCCCTATATCGAACAGCTGGTGTTCAAATACATCCCCGACCTGACTGTGATGTATACCCAGTTCCGCAGCGGCGATATTGATCTTATCGGGCGCCAGTATATCACGCCGGACAATTACGCCGAAGCCAGCGCCCTGCCCGGCCGGACCGTGACGCTGGTGCCGTCGCCCGCAGTCGAGACAATCTATCTGAACCAGGAAAAACCGCAGTTCAAGGAACTGGCGGTGCGCGAAGCCCTGTATGCCGCGATCGACAAGGAATCAATCATCGACGCGCTTTACTATGGCCTGCCCACATCGGCCGAGACCTTCATGCCGCGTTCCTCGTATTTCTATAATGATGCGCTGCCAGTGCATGAATTCAATCTGGAACACGCGCGTCAGCTTCTGGATGATGCGGGCTGGTTGCCGGGGCCGGATGGCATACGCCAGAAAGACGGGGTGCGGCTGGCCTTCACCAACTCGACCACATCGGGCAATCATCTGCGGGAACAGGCGCAGCAATTCATTCAGCAAACCTTCCGCGAGATCGGCGTCGAAATGACCATCTCGAACCTGCCTGCGGCGGTGATCTGGGGCGAATTCTGGGCAATGTCGCAGTTCGATTCGGTGATTGTCGGCATCACCTTCCTGATCGGCGCAGACCCCGATGTAACCAACCGCTTCCACTCCGGCGCGATCTCTGCGCAGGGCGGGCGCGGGTCGAACAATTCGCAATATGTCAACACCGACGTAGATGCCCTGCTGGAGGAAGGCAGCCGCACATTTGATCCCGAAGCGCGCCGCGAAATCTATCTGAAGGTGCAGGAACATGTCCGCCATGACCTGCCGTTCCTGCCGCTATTTGCGGATTCGAACGTGCATGGCCGCAAGGAAGGGCTGGATGGCGTGGTGCCAAACGGCAATACCCGCACCGAAAGCTGGCATGCCGCAGGCTGGTACTGGACCTGATAACAACAACCGCCGCCCCCTGGACCGGGGCGGCGGCACCTGACCGCACCACCAACTGACATCTATTCGCATCGGGGGCTTCATGCTCGGATTCCTGTTAAACCGCTTGTGGCAAAGCGCTGTATTGCTGGTGATCGTCTCGATCATCGGCTTTGTGGTATTGAACCTTATTCCGGGCGGCCCACTGTCGCAGTTCGCGCTTGATCCGGGAATGACGCAGGCCGATATCGACCGGATTGCGGCGCAGATGGGCCTGGACCGGCCGATTGTGGTGCAATATTTTGATTGGGCATGGAAGCTGCTGCAAGGCGACTGGGGCCACAGCTTTCGCGACGGCGCACCGGTGCTGGATGTCATCTGGCGGCATCTGTTTGCAACGCTTCTGCTGATGGGTTCTTCTACCGTTATCGCGATTGCCCTTGGCACCTGGATCGGCATTCGCGGCGCGACGCATCGCTATTCAACGTTTGACTATGTGGCGACAGTCGGGGCCATGGTGGCGCTGTCGATCCCCACTTTCTGGTTCGGCCTTGTCGGTATCTATGTCTTTGCACTGAAACTGGGCTGGGTTCCCGCAGGTAATATGTACACGATCGGCGATCAGTCCGTGCTGAATTACCTGCACCACCTGATCCTTCCCAGTTTCGTGCTGGCACTGGTCAACATCGCCATCTGGAGCCGCTATATGCGGTCGGCCACGCTGGATGTGATCAATCAGGATTTCGTCAACACCGCCCGCGCCAAAGGGGTGACGGAACGCCGCGTGCTGATGAAACATGTCGTCGGCAATGCGCTTTTGCCAATGATCACGCTGGCGGGGATGCAACTGCCCAGCATCCTTAGCGGCGCGCTGGTAACCGAAACCGTGTTCACCTGGCCCGGAATGGGACGGCTGTTTCTGGATAGCCTTGGCTATAGCGATTATCCGGTGGTGATGGGGCTTTTGATGTTCTCGGCCATACTGGTACTGGCGGGCAATCTGATCGCCGATATCGTTGTTGCCGTTGTTGACCCGCGTATTCGTCTGGGCTGAGCCCGTCACCTTGCTTCCGGACAGGAGTATCCCATGACCGCAATCGCCCAGAACACAGCCCCCCCGCGCTGGTGGCACAGCCGCGCCGTGCGCCGGTTCAGAAACCACAAGCTGGCAATGATTGGCGTGGTGATGATTGTGACGCTGACGCTGGCGTGCATCTTCGGCCCCTATCTGCTGCCATATGATTCACTGCACATCGACCTGCGCGCGCGCTTCTCGCCGCCGCTGACGGGCAACTATTATCTGGGCACTGACCCACTTGGCCGCGATATTGCAGCACGGCTTCTGATGGCGGGGCGGATTTCGTTGATGGTGGGTTTCTTCGCCATGGTGCTGTCAACGCTGATTGGCACGATCATCGGCGTGATCGCGGGCTATCGCGGCGGCTGGCTGGGGGCGGGGCTGATGCGGCTGGTGGATGCGTTCCTGTCGTTTCCCTCTATCTTTTTGCTGCTGGCACTGGCGGCGTTGCTGAAACCCAGTCCGGTGATGATCACCATTATCATCGCCGTAACCAGCTGGATGGAAGTTGCCCGCATCGTCGAAGCCGAAGTGCGCAGCCTGCGCGAGCGCGAGTTTGTTCAGGCTGGGCGGATGCTGGGCCTAAGCGGGGCGCATATCATGTTCCGCGAGATATTGCCCAATGCAATGGGGCCGATCATCGTGGCCGCCACACTGACCGTGGCCCGCGCCATTCTGCTGGAAGCCTATGTCAGCTTTCTTGGTTACGGCATCCAGCCGCCGCTGCCCAGCTGGGGCAACATGTTGAACGGTGCGCAGCAATATCTGGCATCGGCCCCGTGGCTGGCCATCATTCCCGGTATCACCATCACGATTGCCGTAACCAGTTTCAACTTCATCGGCGACGGCCTGCGCGACGCCCTTGACGTTCGCAGCGACCCTGTATGAGGATAGCATGACATTACTGGCAAATATCGACACAGAGCGCGGCGCAAAGCTGCGCAGCATACTGGCGGACCTGCTGCCTGATCAACAGGTCGCTCTCGCAGACGAGGCATATGACCCAACTGATATCCGGCATCTGCTGACATGGAAGATCCCGGATAATCTGGCGCAGATGACCGCACTGAAAACCGTTTTTTCTGTGGGCGCGGGCGTAGACCAGTTTACCGGCATCCGCCTGCCCGACGGGGCAAAACTGGTGCGTTTGGTGGCCCCCGGTCTGGTGGCGATGATGCGTGAATATGTCACTATGGCCGTGCTGGGCCTGCACCGCGATCTGCCCGCCTATATTGCGCAGCGTCAGGCGCAGGTGTGGAAAATGGCATCTGTCCCGCCCCCCGCCAGTGCCCGCCGTGTCGGTGTTATGGGCCTGGGCGAACTGGGTAAAGGCGCGCTGGCGGCGTTGCAGCCTTTTGGCTTTCCTTTGGCCGGATGGGCGCGCAGCCCGCATAAGATTGACGGGGTTGAATGCTTCCACGGCGCCGCGATGCTTGATGATTTTCTGGCGCGCACGGATATCCTTGTCTGCCTGCTGCCCCTGACCCCCCAGACCGAAGGCATCCTGAACGCCAGCCTTTTTGCAAAACTGCCGCATGGTGCGGCACTGGTGCAGGCAGGGCGCGGGCGACATTTGAACCAGCCCGATCTGGTCGCCGCGCTGGAAACAGGCCAGATCAGCGCTGCCGTGCTGGATGTCACCGACCCTGAACCGCTGCCGCAGGACCATCCGTTCTGGGGTGATCCCCGCATCATCCTGACCCCGCACATTGCCTGCATTACGCAGGTCGAAACCCTTGCCCCCGCAATCGCGGCCAATCTTTCGCGTGACGCGCAAGGCCAGCCCATGCTGGGCGAGGTCGCACCGGAGCGGGGCTACTGATGGCGCGCGATCTGTCCGAATTCGAGCTGGGATACGACATCCCCGCATTGCCCGGCATGACTGAAGCCGAGGTTCAGACACCTTGTCTGCTGCTTGATCTGAACGCGCTGGAACGCAATATCCGCAAGCTGGGTGACTACGTCCGCGCGCGGGGCCTGCGCCATCGCAGCCATGGCAAGATGCATAAATCCGTCGATGTGCAGCGCCTGCAACAGGAACTGGGCGGTGCTGTCGGGGTTTGTTGTCAAAAAGTCAGCGAGGCCGAGGCATTCGCGCGGGGTGGCATCACCGATATCCTGCTGTCCAATCAGGTGCGCGATCCCCACAAGATAGACCGCCTTGCCCGCCTTCCGCAGCTTGGTGCAACGCTGACGGTCTGTATCGATGATCTGCCCAATGTGGCAGAGTTGTCGGCAGCCGTGTCGCGGCACGGCACAAAGCTGGATTGCTATATCGAGCTTGATTGCGGGGCAGGACGTTGCGGCGTTTCCACCCCTGACGAGGCATTGGCGATCGCCCGTGCGATTGCCGCAGCGCCGGGGCTGCGGTTTACCGGCCTTCAGGCCTATAACGGCGCATTGCAGCATCTTCCCACAGCGGCCCGGCGCGCACAGGCTTTCACCCGTGTCACGCAGATTGTGCGGGACACCATCGCGGTGCTGCACGACGCGGGATTGCCACCGGAACAGGTTTCAGGCGCAGGGTCTGGTTCTTACTACCTGGAGGCAGACTCGGGCTTGTTCACCGAATTGCAATGCGGCTCCTACGCGTTCATGGATGCGTCCTACGCAGCAGTAGAAGGCGAAGGCAGCCTGCCGCTTGGCCAGACGTTTGAGCCGGCATTGTTTCTGCTGACCTCAATCATGAGCAAGGCAAGACCCGGTGTCGCGGTCTGCGATGCAGGGCTGAAAGCCCAATCGGCAGAGTCCGGCCTGCCGGCAATCCACGGACAGGCCGGACTGCATTTCACCGCCTGCAATGACGAGCATGGCCTGATCGCTGACCCGCAAGGACAACTGGCAGTCAACGACCGGCTGCGGCTGGTGCCCAGCCATTGCGACCCGACCTGCAACCTGCACGACTGGTATGTTGGAATGCGCGGCGATGTAGTCGAATGCCTGTGGCCCGTCACCGCCCGCGGCAAGTGCCTGTGACCCGTTGATCAGGACACCGCGCACATGCGTCATCAACAGGTCAGAATGTCGCGCATGAATGTGAATGAACACGGGCAACCGCTATTTTGCTTCAGTATCCTTTTGCAATATCGACCAGCCCCGGCGGGGTCATACCGGAACGTTCGGCCCTGACAACCTGTAGCGCAAACTGCGCGCCTTCTTCGGCATCGGTATGTGCTGCGACATGCGGCGTTATGATAACACGCGGATCGGCCCAGACCCAGTGATCTGCCGGCAGGGGTTCGGGGTCTGCAACATCCAGCATGGCCGCGCGAAGCTGCCCGTTGTTCAGGGCGCGCTGCACTGCGTCCATATCAAGATGTGCGCCGCGTCCTGCATGCACAAGCTGCGCATTTGGCGGCAACCGTGCAAACAGCGCATCACCCAGAATGTGGCGCGTGCTGTCCGTCAGCGGCAGCAGACATATCAGCATATCCGTGCGCGCAAGAAACGCATCCAGATCATCAGCGCCATATATTTGGAAGCCCTCGATCGGGTGCCCCGAACGGCTGAAACCCGCAACATCGAAACCAAGCGCGGCAAGACTTGACGCGGCCAGCGCGCCGATCCGCCCCATCCCCATAATGCCCACACGGCAACTGCGCGTGCGGCGCGTGGGCACGCCCCGCCAAAGACCGCGCGTTGCCTGATCCAGATACACAGGCATGTCACGGTGCAGCGCCAGCGTTGCCATAACCACCCAGTCACGCACCATTTCCGCGATGCTGGGAATATCTGTGCGAACCAGCCGCACCCCGTCAGGCAGCGCGCGCAGGTGGTCGGCCCCCGCACCTACACATATTATCGTGGCAAGGTTTGGGTAGCGGTCCAGATCTGCCGGTAGGTTCCAGCACGCGATATGGGTAATCTTCGTCGGGTCCGTCACTGCGGCCTCGGACGGAAAAAACGCCTCATCTGCGTCGTTGAAAATGCGACCCCAGATTTCGCCGCGTTCCGGCGTGGAATGCAACATCAGCGCCATCAGTTCATCACCTCGCGGATTTCGGGATCATCCAGCGTCTGGTCCAGCACCTTGCGTGTCCGCGCGACTATGGCGTCGATTTCTGCATCCGTGCAGCATAACGGGGGCGCATACCCAAGAACCCCTTGCGCAAAGGACCGCACAATCAGCCCGTGTTCCCAGGCGCGGTCAAACAGGCGCGTAGCTGCCATCATTGCGGTGGGCAGGGGCGTTTTCGCCTGCTTGTCCACGACCAGTTCAATCGCGGCCAGCATACCGCGCCCGCGCACATCGCCCACCAGCGGGTGGTTGCGCAGCCCCTTCAGGCCCGCAAGCAGCCGCGCACCCGCGCGGCGCCCGTTTTCCAGCAACCCGCCGCCTTCATACAAATCCAGTACGGCAAGCGCGACAGCGGCTGAAACGGGGTGCGCGGAATAGGTAAATCCATGCCCCACGGCACTGGCCCCCGCACCATCGGCAATGGTTTCATAGACATGATCGCGCATCAGCACTGCCCCCATCGGGGCATAGCCTGACGTCAACCCCTTGGCCGTTGTCATCAGGTCGGGCACGATACCGTCGTCTTCGCAGGCAAATAGCGGGCCGGTGCGGCCAAAGGCGGTGATCACCTCGTCCGCGACAAACAGCACACCAAATTCGTCGCATACGGCGCGCATGGCCCTGATCCAGCCCGCAGGCGGCACCAGCACACCGCCCGACCCCTGAACTGGCTCGGCATAAAATGCCGCCACACGCCCGGGTCCGATGGCTTCTATGCGGCTGCGCAATTCGGCAGTCGAGGCATCAATAATCGCTTGCGGGTCGCTGCCAACGGGGTTGCGATACGCGTAATGCGACGCAATCTTGTGCTGCCAGTCATAGGGCACACCGAAGCCGTCATGAAAGCCCGGCAGCGCAGTCAGCCCCGCGCCCATTGTCGTCGATCCATGATAGCCTTGTTGCACGGAAATGAACTGGTCGCGCCCCGGCTGGCCCTTCGAATGCCAGTAATAGCGGATGAAACGGATTGTGCTATCCACCGCATCCGATCCGCCAAGGGTGAAATACACATGGTTCAAATCACCCGGCGCACGATCTGCAAGGGCGGCGGCCAGCCGGATCGGGGCTTCGGCCCCAAGGTCGAAATAGCTTGTCGCATAGGGCAGGCACCGCATTTGCGCGGCCGCGGCCTCTACCACGCTTTCATGCCCGTAGCCCGCATTCACGCACCACAGCCCCGCAAACCCGTCGATCAGCGTGCGCCCTTCGGCATCGGTGACCGTTGCGCCCTTGGCTGATGTCAATATGCGAACGCCGCGCGCCTCGTGCCCGCGAAAGGATGAAACGGGGTGAATCAGATGTCGGCGGTCAAGCTCGATCAGTGAATTGGACAGCATTTTTCCTCCGCGTGGATCAGCCCAAGGCTTGGGACACAAGTGCAAAAGTGGTGGTGTCGCCAGCATCAGCGGGCAAGGGGTTGCGCACCATCGCAGTGCCGCCACCGGCAAGGGTCAGCCCGCACGCCGCTGCGTGATCCGACAACCCGTGCGACGCGGGCAGATCGATGCGCGTGAAAGCGCCGGCACAGCGGGTGGCCGCCGCAGATATAAGCGCGCGGGCCTCCGCCCTGCGCCGCGCCACCACAGGCCCGATCACATGGCCATGGCCGAACGGGCGCACCAGCGCGAAGCCGTCACCACATAACAGCACTGTGCCATGCGCAGCGATACGGCCAAGCAGGGCATGGCGGCGGGTTCCGTTCGCGGCCAGATCCATGGCCGCGCAGCGGTCCAGATCTGCCGCACCGCCAATTGTGACACGACATTCAGGCACATTGGCAAGCGCGATGCCCTGATGCTGCACAATCAGTCCGGTCACGCGAAAGCCCAGCTTTTCATATAGCGGCAAACCATCTGCGGTTGCGATCAGCCGCATTTCGCGCGGCCCCGCAATGTCAATAACCGCACCCATCAACCTGCGCCCCAGCCCCTGCCCGCGCATCGTGGCGTCAACAATGATCATATTCAATGTCACCACCTTGCCAAAATCCGCACATAAAGCAGTGCCCACAAGCTGGTCATCGACCATGGCCGCCACCCCGCGCGACGCCGTCAGTATCAGCGCCCAGTCATCGGCAGTATGGGGCCAGCCCGCCTGCTGCGACAGGCGCGATGCGTCCGACAAATGATGTGCCTGGAATGGAACAAGCCTGATCTTGGTCTTCAGTATATCAGCCATACGCTACCTCCTGTTGCCGCAGCCTATGCGACCCGTGCCACCTGTTGCCGCCGACATTCGCCTCAATCGCGGCACTTCATGCGGCAGTATCATCCGAACCCGCAGAAGATGCCGCGATCACTGCACCAGCACCGCACCAAGGGCGCGGATCATGTCACATGTCGCGCGCAACTCTGGCAGGGTCAGGTATTCTTCAGGGCGATGGGCGCGCGCAATATCACCCGGCCCGCAAATGATCGACGGGATTCCCGCCGCCTGATACAAACCCGCTTCGGTCCCGAAGCTGACGGCATCAAGGGCCTTGCGCCCTGATATCCCTTCAAGCAACACGGCCAGCGGATGCGTGCGGTCCAGGCCCAGTGCGGGATATGCCGACAGGGGCTGCACATCGACCCCCGGCCCCACCGCAGCAATCACGGGGGCAAGCAGCCCGCTTGGGTCCACCCCCGCAATGGCGCGCGCTTCGATCCGGGCTTCGGCGCGGTCGGGAATGATGTTGACGGCCTGCCCACCATGGACAGTGCCAACCTGCACACTGGACCATGGCGGCTGAAACCGCGCATCCTGCGGGCCGGATTGCAACGCATCAGCCTGTGCCGCGGCCGCCACAAGCGCAGGCAACAACGCATGAATTGCATTCACCCCCAGATCGGGGCGCGAACTGTGCCCCGAACGCCCCTGCCCCACCAGGCGCAGCGCGGCCTTGCCCTTATGTGCCAGCACAGGGTGCAGCCCTGTCGGTTCCCCCACGATGCAGCCCAATGGGGTGGCGCATAAGTCCGGCAAGGCCCCAATCAGATGCGGGACACCACGACAGCCCGCTTCTTCATCATAGGATAGCGCAATATGGACAGGGGCGGACAGGGGCAGCGCCGCAAGTTCGGGGGCCACAGCCAGAACCGCCGCGACAAAGCCCTTCATGTCGCAGGCCCCGCGCCCGATCAGCCGCGCACCATCGCGCCGCACCACAAACGGATCGGCCAGCCATTCGGGTTCGTTCGCGGGCACGACATCAACATGGCCCGACAGGATGTAGCCCTGACGTGACGGATCGCCGATTGTGGCAAACAGGTTCACCCTGTCCCCTTCGGGACCGGGCAACACCTGCGATGCGATGCCATGCCCGTGCAGATAATCCTGCACAAACGCCATCAGGTCGGTATTGGGCCTTCCGACAACGCTGGAAAAGCCAACAAGCTGTTCCAGCATCTTGCAGGCCGCATCAGGATGCTGTGACATAGATCTTGCGCACTGTCTTGATGGTCTTCCAGCGGCCAACGAAACCGGGCTTCATCACGAAACTGTCGCCCGCGATGAAGCGCTGCGCCGCGCCATTATGCGCCGTGATCTCGACCTCGCCTGACAGGATGTGGCAGAATTCGAATGTGTCACCCTTGATCGAATGGGTCGTGCCGGGCGTTGCTTCCCATATGCCACTGCTGATCTTGCCCCAGTTGCGGGCCTGCGCGATGGCTTCATCGATGGCCCATGTCTTGAAGGCGGGACTGCCCTCGATCAGGCGCTCTGGCAAAGGGGTGTCTTCGCGCGGGGCAAAGCCGGGTTCGGGGGTAAGGCGCTTGAGCAGACTCATCAGGGGGATTCCTTCGTTTGATTGGCTATAATGCCATCATCGCAGTGCGTCAGGCGCTCTGCGCGTCGTTGTCGGGGGATCGGCGGCAGCGCCTGCCGTGTGACATGGCCATTTCGCAATTTCCTGCGCCAGAGGGGCCGAACGCGGCAGTCTTTGCGGCGCGAATGGCGGCATTGTGATTGTGACAAAAACACCGGAGCCAAAAATGACCTTCCGCCCCAAATACATCACGTTCGACTGCCACGGGACTATGATCTTCTTCGATATGGCGGGGGGCGCACGCGCCCATTATGCCGCGCATCTGTCACCCGGGGCCATGGACAAATTCATCACCGATTTCGCAGCTTACCGTCTGGATGAAGTGCTGGGCGCGTGGAAACCTTATGCCGAGGTTGTCTACAATGCGCTGGCGCGCACCTGCAAACGCAATAACATCCCGTTCGACCCGGCTGTGGCGCAGGACATCTATGACCGTGTGCCCACATGGGGACCACATGCTGATGTGCCTGCGGGGCTGCGCAAAATCGCAGACAAGATCCCGCTGGTTGCGCTGACCAATGCGATGAATGCACAGATTCCGCATAACATCGCCAAGCTGGGCGCCCCTGTTGCGCATGTTCTTACTGCTGAAAGTGCGGGGGCCTACAAGCCACAGATGCGCGCGTTTGAATATATGTTCAACGAACTGAACTGCGGGCCTGAAGATGTGCTGCATGTCTCGTCCAGCTTCCGCTATGATCTGATGAGTGCGCATGATCTGGGCATCCGCAACAAGGTCTGGGTCAATCGCGGCCATGAACCTGCCAACCCCTATTACGGCTATACCGAGATCCGCGACATCACGGAACTGGCCGGTATTGTCGGGCTGTAGCTGCCATGAAATACTTGTCCTACTGGCATGACACGGCGGCCCCCTTTGAAAATGCCGCAACCGGCCCTGTTGACGGGCGCGTTGATGTGGCCGTCATCGGCGGCGGGTTCACCGGCCTGAGCGCCGCGCTGAAACTGGCAAAATCAGGTGCCAGCGTGGCCCTGCTGGAAGCCGCGCATGTCGGGGCCGGGGCCTCGGGGCGCAATGGCGGGCACCTGAACAACGGAATTGCGCATGGATACGCTGACGCAAAGGGCCATCTGGGGGCCGCGCGCGCGCATGCGTTATACCAGGCCTATGACCGGTCCATCGACATGATCGCAGATCTGGTGCGCGACGAAGGTATCGCGTGCGATTTCAGCCGTGCGGGCAAGTTGAAGCTGGCGTCAAAACCCGGCCATGTCGCAGGCTTGCGCGCCAATTTCGACCTGATCCGGCGGGAAGTGGACCCTGATACGCAGTGGCTGGACCGTGCGGCACTGGCATCCGAAATCCGCTCGGACGCTTTTCATGGCGGCGTGCTGTTTGAAAAATCGGCTATGATGCATATGGGGCGTTTTGTAACCGGTCTGGCCGATGCCGCGCACCGTCATGGGGCGCAGATCTGGGAAAACGCGCCTGTGATCGGACGCAAAAAAACCAGTGCTGGCTGGGAAGTGCACACCCCGCGCGGCAGCCTTCAGGCCGCGCGCGTGATCGCGGCCACCGATGCCTATAGCGGCACAGTGAAGGGCGCGCCGCTTGGCTATTTCCGGCGGCGCATTGTTTCTGTCGGCTCTTTCATCATCGCAACCCGCCCGTTAAGCGAACCTGAAGTTGCACAAACCCTGCCGGGCGACCGCACCTGTGTCACCTCGCTGAATATCGGCAATTATTTCCGCCTGTCACCGGATCGGCGGCTGATCTTTGGCGGCAGGGCGCGGTTCTCGACGGTATCGGATCAGGTATCAGACGCGAAATCCGGCCGGATATTGCGCAAATCAATGGCAGAAATATTCCCGCACCTGCGCGATGTCCCGGTTGACTATTGCTGGGGCGGTCTGGTCGGAATGACCAAAGACCGCTTTCCCCGCGCGGGGCAGGCAGACGGTATGATTTACGGCATGGGCTATTCAGGCCACGGCGCGCAGATGTCCGTGCTGATTGGTCAGGTGCTTGCAGATATTGCCTTGGGGCGCCCAGATACGAACCCGCTGGAAGGGCTGGACTGGCCCGCCATACCGGCAAATCGCGGGCGGCCATGGTTCCTGCCGCTGGTGGGCATGTGGTTTGGCCTGAAGGACCGCCTGTCCTGAAGCGATTTCAGGAAAATTTGATAGGTTTTTCCGGTTCGAAACTGCGCCAGAACAGCGGCTTAAAGCGTTGCTGGCGGTTCCGCGAAACCCCAACCCCTTTACCCAAAGGAATGGGCAGCCAATCCATAGGTTACCGGGCCCGTGGTCGCCCGACGATGCGGCCCGATGCGCATCTCGGTTACGGTATCGAAATACCGCAGGCCCGCCGCATCCAGAAAACTGCGCAAGGCGGCGCTTTCAACCGGTGTATCCATACGCGTGAACTGACCTTCTGCCTGATGGATCAGCGGGGCAATCAGCTGCATCGCCGATGCATCATCGCAGGCGACAACGGGACCGATCACGACCCCTTTGCCAAACCGCCGGCGAAGGGCAAAACCCACCGCCTGCCCGTCGCGCAGCGCGATTGTTCCCGAACCCGCGCCCAGCAGACGCGTCAGCAGATGTTGGCGACACGCGCCATATGCGTGCTTGTCGAGGGCAAATATGGCACTGTGATCGTCATCTGTCAGCGCCCGGATGACAAGGCCGGACACATCTGGCGGGGTTTCAACAGCGCGTGCGATACCCTGCATCTGCTTGACCGGCACAACAGGAATGAAACCCGCTTCCTGATAAAGGGCAAAACCCGCGCGTGTGGCGTTCAGGCGCAGATCGCGCCCCTGGCATTCTTTCAGCATCGCCTGAAGAAGCCAGCGCCCCGCCCCCATCATCTGCAACCGCGGCGTGGTTGTCATCATCCCGATGGTGGCGAAATCATCGCCCATCGGAAACGCCATTGCGGTGCATAATGGCCGTCCGATTTCGTCAATGCCAATCAGACCACGCCCCACCAAGATTGTCAGATCCAGATCCTCAATCCGATGCGGCCATTTCACACCAAGCGTCATCTGATACAGACGGTCCCGCTGATCCGGCGTCAATGGCTGTAGATGCACCCTATAGGCATCAAGATCCAGATCAGCGGCAGCATCAAGCCCTGCTATACTTGCTTCGGTTGCGAATTGGTTTGTCATGTTCGTGTTCGTTTTCTTCCTGCTGCGACCGCGCGTGTGCTGTTACTTTGGATGATTATATACCCACCAGTCCATGATTTGATACCGAGATGCTTGATTAATGCCGAATAATCTGCGGCGGGATTTTACCCGCAGCACTATAGCCCGCCCAGATGAAACGCCTTTGTTTCAAGATATTCCTCTATCCCCTCTTGCGCACCTTCACGGCCCAGCCCGGACGCTTTGACCCCGCCAAATGGCGCGACATCATGACTGACCAGTCCCGTGTTCAGCCCGACCATGCCAAATTCCAGCGCTTCGCCCACACGAAAGGCACGCGCCATATCGCGGGTGTAGAAATAGGCCGCCAGTCCGAAAGGTGTGCCATTGGCCAGACTCAGCGCCTCCTCCTCTGTGTCAAAACGGAAAACCGGCGCGACAGGTCCGAATGTTTCCTCGGCCGCCAGAAGCATGCGGGGCGTGGCACCCGTCAGCACAACCGGATCGGCGTATTGGTCAGGCAAATCGCGCGCGCGGGTCGCGGGCGTTGCGCCCTTGCTTACCGCGTCGGCGACATGGGTGCGTATTTTGTCAACGGCGGCGGCATTTATCATGGGTCCGATGGAAACACCCGCTTTGGTGCCGGGGCCGACCGACAGCGCGTCCACACGCCTGGCCAGCGCCGATACGAAGGCATCATGAATGCCCGATTGAACAAGGATACGGTTCGCGCAAACGCAGGTTTGCCCGCCATTGCGGAATTTCGACACCATCGCCCCTTCGACAGCCGCGTCCAGATCGGCATCATCGAACACAATGAACGGCGCGTTACCCCCCAGTTCCAATGACAGCTTTTTCAACGTTGGGGCGCATTGCTCTGCCAGCAGCGCACCGACGCGGGTTGATCCGGTGAAGGACAGTTTGCGCACCACCGGACTGGCCGTCAGCGTCGCGCCAATGGTTTCAGGACGGCCGGTCAGAATGTTCAGAACCCCGTCGGGTATGCCCGCGCGCGCGGCCAGAACAGCCAGTGCCAGCGCTGAATAGGGCGTAAAATCCGAAGGTTTGATAACCATTGTGCAGCCTGCCGCCAGCCCCGGCGCAACCTTGCGGGTGATCATCGCAATAGGAAAATTCCACGGCGTGATGATGGCACACACGCCGACCGGTTCTTTCATCGCCAATATCTTCTTGTCACGGCTGGGAGACGGAATGATCTTGCCGTTGATGCGCCGCGCTTCTTCGGCGAACCAGCGCACGAATGCGGCACCATATGCCACTTCGCCGCGCGCTTCGGTCAGGGGCTTGCCCTGCTCGGTGGTCAGCAACAGGGCCAGATCTTCGGTGTTGTCCAGTATCAGCTGATACCACCGCAACAGCAGGTCCGCGCGTTCGGCATGCGGGCGCGCGCGCCAGTCAACCATTGCGCGTTCGGCGGCCCTGATGGCGCGTGTGGTTTCGGCGGCTGTGCAGTCGGGTATGTTGCCGATAACCTGCCCCGTGGACGGGTCGGTCACCGGCATATCCGCACGGTCCAGCCACGCGCCATCAATCAGGGCCGATTGCCGGAAAAGACCTGCATCATCAAGTTTCATGGCTTACACCTTCAGGGCAGACAGGATGGCTTGGGTGATCTGGCCGGTGCTGTGCGAACCGGGGCGCAGACCAATGCCTTGCGCGCAGGTTGTTTCAACCGCGCGCAAAACGGCCGCCGCAGCCGCCCCCTCGCCCAGATGGTCCAGCATCATGGCACCCGACCATATCGTGGCAATCGGGTTGGCAATGTCGCGCCCCGCAATATCGGGGGCAGATCCGTGAACCGGCTCGAACATCGAGGGGTTGCTGCGGTCCGGGCAGATATTGGCAGAGGCCGCAAACCCCAGCCCGCCCTGAATCGCGGCACCCAGATCTGTCAGGATGTCCCCGAACAGGTTCGAGGCCACGATTACGTCAAGATCCTGCGGCGCCATGACCATCTTGGCGGCCATCGCGTCGATATGCATATGGCTGACGGTGACATCGGGATAATCGGCGGCAACCATGCGCGTGATTTCGTCCCAGAACACCATCGAATGTTTCTGTGCATTCGACTTGGTAACCGACGTCAGGTGCTTGCGCCGTGCCCGCGCCTGATCAAAGCCGAAACGGATGATCCGCTCCACGCCCTGGCGGGTGAAGATTGCTGTTTCGATCGCGACTTCGTTGTCGCGGCCCTGATGCACCCGGCCCCCGGCACCGGAATATTCCCCTTCGGTGTTTTCGCGGATGCACAGAATATCGAACCCTGCCGATTTCAGCGGCCCCTCGACCCCTGGCAGCAGGCGATGCGGGCGGATATTGGCGTATTGATCAAAGGCTTTGCGGATCGGCAGCAAAAGCCCGTGCAACGATACTGAATCCGGCACCGTCGCAGGCCAGCCGACCGCACCCAGCAAGATCGCGTCAAAGCCGCGCAAGATATCAATGCCGTCCTCTGGCATCATCCGGCCATGTTGCAGATACCAGTCGCAGGACCACGGAAAACTTTCGGTTTCCAGCGAAAAGCCGAAGCCATCTGCGGCGGCATCCAGAACTGTCATGGCAGCACCGGTCACGTCAGCGCCGATACCGTCACCCGGTATAAGTGCAATCTTGTGGGTCTTCATTCGGGTATTCCTTGTCATTTACAGATCAATCAGCACGGATTTCGTGCGCCGGTTTGCTACATATGCCTCTCGTCCCAGATCCTTGCCAAGCCCCGACGCCTTCCAGCCACCCGTCGGCAGGATATGATCGCGCGAGCGTCCATAGCGGTTCACCCAGACGGTCCCTGCCTCCAGCTGGTCTGTCAGGCGCATGGCGCGCGACAGATCGCGGGTAAACAGCCCCGCGCACAAACCATAGGTGGGATGGCTGGCCAGTTCCATCGCCTCTTGTTCGGTGTCGAAGGTCTGGAATGTTGCAACGGGGCCAAATATTTCCTCGGTGACGGCAGGGCTGGTGGCGGTGACATCGCGGATAAGTGTCGGTTGGTAATAGCTGCCCTCGTGATCGAAGCGCGCGCCGCCCGTGACGATTTGCCCGCCCTGTTCTGCGGCAGCGGTGACAATGGACTGAATGCGCTTCAGTTGCACCTCTGATATGATGGGGCAAAATCCGGCCTTGGCCGCCCATGTCGCTGCCGGTCGGTGGCGGGCAAAGCGCGCGGCCAAGCGGTCCGCCAAGTCATCCGCAATGGCGCGCTGCACGATCATGCGCGACCCCGCGATACATGCCTGCCCCGCATTGGACAGGATGCCGCGTTCCAGACAATCCGCCGTCATATCCAGATCGGCATCATCAAACACAACCATGGGGCTTTTGCCGCCCAACTCCAGCGTCATGGGTTTGATGCCGGTGCGCGCGATGTTTTCCATGATTGCCGCCCCCGCGCGGGTAGAGCCGGTGAAAGACACCTTGTCGATCCCCGGATGGCCGGTGATCGCTGTGCCCGTCACCGGCCCGTCGCCCAGCACCACATTGATCAGCCCCGCCGGAACACCCGCCCGCACAGAAAGTTCCGCCATGTAAAGGGCGCTGAAGGGCGTCATCTCGGACGGTTTCAGCACGACCGCATTGCCCGCCGCCAGCGCAGGCCCCAGCTTCCACCCCGCCATAGAAATGGGAAAGTTCCACGGTGCGATGGCGCCGATCACGCCATAAGGCTGTGACGAAATGAAACCCAGACTGCCTGTCCCCGCGGGGACAAGATCGCCACCCTCCTTGTCCGCAAACTCGGCAAAGAAGCGAATTTGTTCGGCTGTGACCATAACATCGCCGGTGGCCGCATGCGCAACAGGGCGGGTTGAACAGACAGCCTCCAGCCGGGCCAGCGTGTCGGCCTCGGCCTCTATCAGGTCGGCCCAGCGGTGCAGCGCGCGTATCCGCTCTCGCGGGCGCAACCCGGCCCAGCCCGACTGCTTCAGCGCAGTGCGCGCCGCCGCAACCGCGCGGTCCACCATGTCTGCATCAGCCACCGGAATGCGGGCCAGCCAACGCCCGTCCGAGGGGGCAAGAACATCCAGCCGCCCCTTATCCACAACATAATCACCGCCAATGAAATGGGCGGGCCGCAGTGTCAGATCATCAGGTGAAAAAGACTTGTTCATGGCATCCTCTTTGACATGTGTTCGGATAGGGCTGAGTTTGCAGCACATGCACCCGAACGCAGGAAAGCCGCCGATGCCTCCGCTATCTTGTCGGGTATCTGTCATGGCCGCGCCAGCGGCGGGGGGATTAGAATTCGGCGACCTTGCCCCACTGGCTTTTGTCAAAGCGCTTCAGACGGTATTGCGCGGTTTCAGTCAGGGTGGTGCGCCCCACCACCATATCGGCGACCAGATGGCCCACCCCCGGCCCGATACCAAACCCGTGCCCCGAAAGACCTGCGGCCAGCACCAGCCCCGGAATACCCACATCCGCATCAATCACCGGCACCCCGTCAGGCGTGCTGTCAACATAGCCCGCCCATGCCGCCTGAACCGGAATGTCGCGCAGCGCTGGCAGCAGCGCACGCGCGCGCTGCAAAGTGTTCGCAATCAACCGCTTCGACGGCTTAGGGTCAAGAACGCGCACCCGTTCCATCGGGGTTTCGCGGTCCAGTGCCCAGATGCGGCGCGTCTCGAACCCCGCGCGCCAGCCCTGCGCCCCGCCAGCCACCAGCGACCGCCACCGCTTTGCAAACATCGGCAGGAAATGTCGGGCACCATACAGCATTCCCGGCGTTGGATCGACAGCGGCTGACCCCGATATGGCCAGCGTATGCCCGCCATCCGCGCGGCGCGTGACAGAAACACCGGCAGTATGCAGCGCCGCTGGCAGCCCTTCGCCCCCCGGTTTGACCGACAGGATAGAACTGCGCACAGACGCCTGCGGAAACCGCACGGCAAGTTGATACATGAAACTGGACGCCCACGCCCCGCCCGCAACCACCACATTGGGCGTGCGAATGGTGCCGCGTTCGGTCACGACACCTGCCACACGGCCTGCGGCCAGTTCCACACCGCGCGCCGCACAGAACTGGATGACGCGCCCGCCATGTTTTTCAACGCCCTGCGCGATGGCGGGCACCGCGCGCGATGTATCGGCGACCCCGTCGCTGGGCGACCAGACGCCGCCGCGCCATGTCCTGCCCGTGGCCTGTGCCATTTCCGTGGCCCTGGTGCCCGTCAGCATACGCGTGTCGACACCTTGTCCGCGCGCGAACTGGCCCCATTTTTCCCAGCCTTCCAGCTCTGCCTCGTTATCTGACAGATACAGCAACCCGCAGCGCGAAAAGCCGGTTTCGGGCCCCAAATCCTCGCCGATCTGTTCCCACAGCCGCAAGCTGGCGGTCGACAACGGCAATTCGCGCGCATCGCGGTTTTGCTGCCTGCACCACCCCCAGTTGCGGCTGGATTGTTCACACCCGACACGCCCTTTTTCCAAAAGCACAACATTCTGACCCGCGCGCGCAAGCCAATAGGCCGCGCAGACCCCCACGATACCGCCGCCTATCACAACGCAATCAGCATATGACGGCAAATCAGGTTTGGTGTTGATTTCCAGTAGCGGAGCGGGCATTCGACTATCCTATGGTTTTCATGAAACCTAGCGCGTCTTGCCGGACTACATCTGCTGCTGTGGCAATGAATACCGGCATATTCCTTTGTAGCAGACCTACTTTGCAGCATGCCCGGATGTTGCCCCCATTTCAGAAGGAACGAACGCCCGATGAGTGGCCACAAACTAGACCGCATCGATGTGAAAATTCTGGCCGAACTTCAACGCAATGGCCGGATTACCAACGTCGAACTTGCAGATCTGGTCGCGCTGTCACCTTCGCCCTGTCTGATGCGGGTAAAGAAGCTGCAACAGGCCGGTTTTATTTCCGGCTATTCCGCGCAGATCGATGTCAGCAAACTGGGCGAGACGCTGACGGTCTTTACCGAATTCACGTTAAAGAACCATCGCCAGATTGATTTCGCCAGATTTCAGGAAGCGTTGGAAAAGGTTGACAGTTGTATCGAATGTCATCTGGTATCGGGCGGGTATGATTACCTTGCAAAATTCGTCACGGCCGGAATTGCCGACTACCAGAACATCATTGAAGCACTGATTGACCGTGAAATCGGGGTCGACAAATATTTCAGTTTTGTGGTGATCAAAACACCTTTTGCAAAGACCCAGTTCCCGCTGACACGCCTTTTCGCAGACAGAGTTTAAGTCTGCCGCCCTGCAGTGTCGGGGTGTCATGTCGCGGCATTACACGCCGGTGCGGGCTGGTCCGTTGTCTATGTCATGGATCAGGATTTCACCGCCCGCTTCACTGACGGGCCAGCATGCCAGCCTGCCGCATCCGGCGGGTGCGTTGCGGGGGGTGCCATCTGTCAGGTCAAATTCGGCGAAATGCAAAGGGCACACAATATGGCCATTCGCCACAAACCCGTCGGACAGGGACGCGACGGCATGGGGGCAGGCATCTGCAACCGCATGAACCCGCCCCCCGAGCCGCGTAAGCGCAAGCGCGCCATGCACCGGATCATTGATACGGATCAGCGCGCCCTCTCGCACTGCATGGCTGGCAATAATTGCACGCCCCGGCCCCTGTGGCTGCGGGGGCTGTCTGTTCGCGCGTGCAGGCGGTGGGTTGGCGTCAAATTGATGAATATCCTGCGGTCTGTCGATGCCAATCGCGAAGCTGCCATAGTTCCAGAATGGCCGCTGCGCATCCCGCAGTGCTGTGCACAAGGGGGCATCCGGTCGCGGCAGACCCGCGATCTGTATACGCTTGCCGAACTGGTCGGACCAGAACCGCAGCGGTGCGCGCTCAGGCAGTGGCATGCCCATCATGGCCTGCGCGCAGGCGCGCGCCTGATCATTCGCATTCTGCCAACTTTCGATGCGCATGCGCGTGTCCGCGACCGGTTGCAGCGCCACGTCACCCACCGCGTAAATCAGCGGCTGCGATGTAGCGCCCGCCCCATCCGTTGCAATACCGTCGCCAGACGCAATGCCCGCCTGTTGCCCCAGCATGACATCCGGTGTAATGCCAGCCGCAACCAGCAGCAGATCGGCCGTGATGGTCGCGCCATCAACCTGTGCGCGCACGCAAGCGCCATCCATGCTGAAGCGCGGCGTAGCCCCAAGCCGCAGATCAACGCCATTGGCACGGTGCAGCGCGGCCAGATGGTCTGACACCTGATCAGGCAAAATCCGGTGCGCAAGGGCAGGCCCCCGCACAAGAACCGTGACCGCAATTCCGACCGCGCGGGCGGCGGCAGCAGCTTCCATCGCGATCCATCCACCACCAAGGATCATCAACCTGCGCGGGGCCAATGCGGCAATCGCCTGTGCATCCGCGCTTGTGCGCAGGGTTTGCACCCGTGGACCGGACAACCCGACGGGATTGCGCACCTGTCCGCCTGTCGCGATCACCAGTCGGGCATAGTCAAGGCAACTGCCATCCGCCAGCGTAAGGGTGCGTGCATCCGCGTCCAGCGCTGCGACACGGCTGCCAGTCTTCAGGTCTATATTCAGGTCTTGCGCCTGCGCACGCGTCATCGCACCGGTCAGCGGTTCTGGCCGGAACAGGGATTTTGACAGTTGTGGGCGCTCATATGGCGGGTGCGTTTCATCCCCTATCAGGACCAGCGGTTCCCTGTAGCCCAGTTCCCGCAGCGTGCGCGCAGTCGTTGCGCCCGCCTGACCGCCCCCCACGATCACGACAGGGTGCATGCGCGGCACGCGTAACGCCTGCGCTATATGGATTTCACCCGAGATTTCAACCTTGCAGTAAATCCCAAGGTTGCGCTGAAAATGTCTGGTCAGCATGCGCAGCACGTCAGGGTCGCGGGGCAGATCATCTTGTTGCAAGGTGGTGAACCCGCACCGCCCGCAAGGCGCCTCGCCGCGCAAGGTCACATCCCCGATGCGAAAGCTTTGACCCAGCAGATTGTATTCAGGCATACCCGCAGGGGCGTTGGGCAGATCAACCACAATATTGGGACGAAAGCGCCGCAGGTCTATCTGGCTGTCGGGCAGAAGTTCTGCCAGTCGCGCCAAAGCCTGACGGCTGATCAGATGCACGGGGGCCATGGAATACCGCGCTTTCGCCGCTGTCCCATCGGGCAGCGCTGCGCCGTAGCGCCGCGCCAGAACCGGCCTGTCAAAATGGGCCGACAACAGGTCACTGGCCGCCGCGCTATCTATGTCATGCCAGACATGGCCATCACGCGACACACAGGGGCCATCGCGCCCCGCCCTGGCCATCAACGCTGGTGCATCATTCCATGACGGATCGCGCACAGGATAGGCGGGCGCGCTGGTTGCGGCGTCGAACAATCCGTGCGTACGGTCGCCTTGGGGGCCGTCGGGGTCAAGTTGCAATGTTGCGCAACGCTCGCCCGCCAGACTGCTGACCGGATAGCGCCACAGGCCGGTTACGCAGGCCCCTTCAAATGCAGGTTTCATGTATCCGAGGTCAACGCAGGGGACAAATCCAGATCATCACGGATGCAGGCCTTCAGATGGCCCGGACCAGCCGGTTCAAGCAGCGGGCGTGCATTGGCGCATTCCGCAATCGCATACGGGCAGCGCGTGCGGAAACTGCACCCTGACGGGGGGTTCACAGGGCTGGGAATATCGCCTTTCAGGATCATACGCTTGCGCCGCGCACGCATATCGGGTTCGGGAATGGCCGACAGCAATGCTTCGGTGTAGGGATGACGCGGCGCGCGGAACAGGGCTTCCGCTGGTGCCACCTCTACCACGCGGCCCAGATACATCACCGCAATCCGGTCCGAGATGTGGCTGACCACCGACAGATCATGCGAGATGAACAGGATTGTCAGCCCCAGCCGCTGCTGCAACTCCAGCAGCAGATTGATGACCTGTGCCTGCACGGACACGTCCAGCGCCGAGATCGGCTCGTCCGCGACAAGCAGATCGGGCTTGGTGATCAGCGCGCGCGCCAATCCGATACGCTGGCGCTGGCCACCTGAAAACTCGTGCGGGTAGCGGGCAGCAAAATCGGGCGACAGACCAACCGTTTCCAAAATATCGGCAACCCGGTCCTGCCGCTGGGCGCGCGTCAAATCCGGTTCATGGATTTCAAGCGGCGCGGCCAGTGTGTCGGCCACGCTGGCCTTGGGGTTCAACGAGGCATAGGGGTCCTGAAACACCATCTGGATACGGCGGCGCAACGGGCGCATGCGGGCGCGGTCAAAGCGGCTGATTTCCTGCCCGTCAAAGACAATCTCGCCTGCGGTCAGGTCGGTCAGGCGCATCAGCGCCTTGCCCACCGTGCTTTTGCCTGATCCGCTTTCGCCGACCAGACTTAGCACTTCGCCACGGTTGATCCGTAACGACAGGCCATCAACCGCGCGCACCGTTTCGGGCGGGCCGAACAGGCTGGTGCGCTTGCCCGGAAAATGACGCGAGATATTGTTAAGTTCTACCAGAGGTGACGTCATTGAATTGCCAGCTCCTTCAGGATTGTTTCGCACCGGTGGCAGCGCACGTCATGCCCGCGCTGCACAGGTTGCAGCAGGGGTGTATCTGCATCGCAGGTGCCGGACAGAAACCAGTCGCAGCGCGGGCCAAAGCTGCACCCCTGTGGCAGTGCCAGCGGGCTGGGCACAGTGCCCCTGATTGCCGGTAACGGCTGGCCTCGCGATGCGGAAAACGTGATCCGCGGCACCGATTGCAACAGCCCGCGCGTATAAGGCATCAAGGGGCGTTCGAACAGATCAGCCACAGGGGCAGTTTCCACGGGAGAGCCTGCATACATGACCATAACCTTGTCGGCTACATCTGCCACGACACCCAGATTGTGGGTAATGAAGATGATTGCCAGATCGGTGCGCGCCTGAATGTCTTTCATCAACTCGATGATCTGCGCCTGAATGGTCACATCCAGCGCAGTCGTCGGTTCATCCGCAATCAGCAGGCTGGGGTCACAGGCCAGTGCCAGCGCAATCATCACCCGTTGCCGCATACCGCCCGACATTTCATGCGGGAAACTGGCGGCACGGCGGCGCGGGTCGGGAATGCCGACCAGATCCAGCAATTCGATCGCGCGTTCCATGGCCGCGCGCTGCCCAAGGCCTATATGCCGCCGGATGGATTCCGCAATCTGTGTTCCGGCCGTGTGCACAGGATTAAGCGAGGTCATCGGTTCCTGAAACACGATAGAGGCATGACGCCCGCGGATTGCACGCATGTCGTCAGCAGAGCAGGTGACAAGATCGGTCTGCCGGCCCTCATGCGACAGCAACACCTGACCGGACACCTTGCAAAACGGCGCACCGGGCAGCAGCCGCAACATGGCAAGGCTGGTGACCGATTTGCCCGAACCGCTTTCGCCGACAATCGCAAGGGTTTCCCCCTTCGCAATCTGGAAATTGACATCCCGGACAGCGCGGACAGGCCCTGCCCGCGTGTTGAAGGTGATTTCAAGATCGCTGACCTGCAACACAGGGGGCGCGGCGGGTTTGGGTTCAGCTGTGCTCATCTGTTTTCCATTCGCGGGTCCAGTGCGTCACGCAGCCCGTCCCCGATAAAGTTGAAACTGGTTACAGCAAGCGTGATTGCGATGCCGGGAATGATTGCAAGCCACGGCGCAGATCGCAGATACCCTTGCGCATCCTGCAACATATTGCCCCAGCTGGGGGTCGGCGGTTGAACGCCGAACCCCAGAAAACTGATATAGGATTCAGCAAGAATAGCATTGGCCACATTCAGGGTTGCCGCAACCACGATGGGCGCGACCGCATTGGGCAGGATTTCACGCAAGATGATGCGGCGATCACGCGCGCCCAATGCCTCGGCGGCGACGGTGTAGTCGCGCTCTTTCAACGATCGCACCTGCGCCTCGACCACGCGGGCAATTTCCATCCATGACGCGGCAGAGATCAGGATGATAATTGAAATCACCGAAGGGTTGATCAGCGCCGAAATTGCCAGCAGCAGGAAAATAGGTGGGAAACACAGCATTGCATCGACAAACCGCATCAGCGCAGCCCCCAATGCGCCCCCGTAAAAGCCCGCGACAGTGCCAACAAAAATGCCGATGGCCATGCTCAGGATCATCACGGCAAACCCCACCGCCAATGATATCCGGCCTGCGTGCAGAAGGCGCGTCAACGTATCACGCCCCAAGGGGTCGGTGCCCAGCAGATGTGTGCTGTCAAAAGGGGGCAGAAACCGGTTGCGGATATTGGTCGATGTCGGCTCGAATGGCATCAGCCAAGGTCCGATGACGACCAGCAACACCATTGTCAGAATAGTGATTGTCCCGATGACGGCCAGCCGGTGCCGCAGGAACCGGCGCAGGGCGGGGCTTTGAAAAAGGCGAATGCGCGGGGCCGCAGGGGCAAGGGTTGCATTGCTCATCTTGCGCGCCCCCCGATGCGCGGATCGGCCAGCCCATACAGGATATCTGCAATCAGATTGCCGATAAGCACCAGAATTGCTGTGAACATCAGAATTCCCATCACTGTCGGATAGTCGCGGTAATTGATTGAATCGAGAAACAGCCGCCCCATTCCCGGCCATGAAAAGACCGTTTCGGTGACCAGCGCCCCACTTAGCAGGTTAGGCAGTTGCAGGCCCAGAATGGTGATCATCGGCAAAAGCGCATTGCGCAGCGCGTGCCGCGTCAGGATGCGCCATTCCGATATGCCCTTGGATCTGGCGGTGCGGATGTAATCCTGATTGATGACATCAAGCATGGATGAACGCATGTAGCGACTCCATATCGCGGTCGAGACAAGCGCCAGCACCAGCGCAGGGCCGATCAGGTGATGAAACCTGTTCGCAAACGACCCGTCGCCCGGTGTCATGCGGCTGCCCGCGGGCAGCCAGCCCAACTCGATGGAAAAATACCAGATGACCACCAGACCGAACCAGAAGGTAGGAATTGACAGGGCAACCATGGCAAAAATCGTGGCAACGCTGTCGAACAACGAATAACGCCACACAGCCCCCAGAACGCCGACCCATACCCCGATGAATATCGCAATCACGGTAGAGGTCAGCATCAGTTCAAAGGTTGCCCCGAGATGCGAAAAGATTATGCGCAGCACCGGCTGCTGATCACGGTAGGACACGCCCCAGTCGCCCGCGACGATGTTGGTTAGCCACTGCGCATACTGGACCGGCAGGGGGCGGTTCAGGCCCAGTTGTTCGGCCATGCGGTCCATGTCGGCCTGCGTCATGTTGCCGGATTCGGCGAATTGCGACATGGGCCCGCCCGGTGCCAGATGCAGTATTGCAAATCCGACTACCGACACGATCCACAGCAGTAGTAAAGATTGGCCTAGTCGTCCGATTAGAAATCTGGTCATGGGCGGGTCCTTTTGTCAGTCTTGCGCGGGATCAGTCCTGCGCCCAGTACCATTCACGCATGTTCCAGCTGTTATGCCGCGCATTGATGTTGGGAACATATCCTTCCAGCCCTTCCTTGCGGCCTTCGACAAGCTGATACTGATAGATTGGAATGATCGGCAGTTCGTCGCGGGCAATCTCTTGCAGGCGGTGATAGATTTCGCGGCGACGGTCCATGTCGAAGGTGACAATGCCTTCTTGCAGCAGCGCGTCGGCTTCTGTGTTTTGCCATTGCATGTAGTTTGCGCCTGCACCGCCCTGCGCGGGAATTGCCGTGCTTAGGAACCGGTTGGACGGGTCGGGGTCCATGCCAGTGCGGAACGCGGTGCCGACCAGCAGCGTGTCAAACTGTGACAAGCGGTAGAAATCACCCCAGATCACGGCCGCAGGCATATTATTGATGGACACCTGCGCGCCGATGGCCCGCCATGTTTCTATCATCAGCTGTTGGGCCTGTTCGCGCAACGCATTGCCCGTGGTGGTTGAAATGTCGAATGCCAGCCGCACGCCATCTTTTTCGCGCACATTGGCCGCACCCATTTCCCACCCCGCTTCATCCAGCAGGCGGTTTGCCTCGTCAATGTCAAAGACATGCGGGGCCAGCGCATCGTTATAGGCCCAGCTTTCGCGCGGGGCGAAGGACACATTGGGGCGATGCAGATCATAATAGATCGCCTCGATAATGGCCTCGGAATCGATTGCGCTGAACAGCGCGCGGCGCACGGCCACGTCCTGCAAGGCAGGATGTTCAAGGTTCGGCATCACAATTTCCAATGACGGGTTTGCCACGGCCTCGACCACCAGACCGGGCAAATCCTGTGCCTCGGCGAAATAGTTCGCGGGAATACCGCTTCCGATTGTCGCATCAAGCTGGCCTGAACGAAATTGCGCATAAAGGGCTGTCTGCTCGGGGATGTAGCGAAAGATCGCACGTTCCAGATAAGGGCCGTCACCGAAGAAATCTTCATTGGCGTTCAAGGTAATACTGTCGCCGGACGCCCGCGCGCCCCAGGTGAAGGGACCGGTGCCCACAGGGGCAGTGGCAAGCGCGGTATGGGGATCGTCAGCGGCTTCGATGATGTGGCGCGGCACCATATAGGTTGCAGCCAGCAAGGCCAGATAGGGCGCATAGGGTTCGCGCATGGTCCATGTAATCTCATGCGGGTTGGTCACTGTGATTTCTTCGATCAGTTCGTGACCCATACGGTTGCCTGCGCGGAAATCGGGGTTGTTAATCAACTCTAACGAAAATTTAACGTCCTCGGCTGTGAAGGGTGTTCCGTCATGCCAGGTTACATCGTCGCGCAGGCGGACAGTCCAGGTCAGCCCGTCCTGGGAAATGCCGCCATTTTCAGTGATGGGGATTTCTGCGGCCAGTTCGGGCAGCAATGTTCCATCGGGGCCGGAATACCAAAGCGGCGAATAGATCTGCATCCAGATCGTTTCATCGACTTCAATCCCCGCCATCAACGGGTTAAACGCGGTCGGTTCCTGAGACAGCCCGACAACCACCTGCCCCGTGGGCGTTTCCGGGGGTGTTTGCGCGAAAAGCATATTGGCCCCGATCAGGGCGCATACCCCGACAGAGGCCCCGAGCAGTGCCCTGCGGCCTATTGAAGCAAATTGCATGCTTTCTATTGATTTCGAAACGGTCATTTCCAATCCTCTCTGTGGTTTTGGTTATTGTTTTTGTCTTTGTTCCTGTGGCGTGGCCCATGTCCGGCTGACACACGCGGATACGCGCCATCATCCCCTATGCTAGGGGTGTCATCGTGCAGAATTGTGCCGAAAGTCTTGAGGGGGGCAGTCGTTTACTGCGCAAGCAACGTCTGCAAACCGCAGATTATGCGGCAGCCACGGATCACTTCCATTCCGGGTATGTTTGCCTTGCAGGGCCGTATCCCTGCAACTGGCCCAATGGCGCTGCACAGCCGCGCATTGCGGCAATCGCATATAAATGCTGTGCGCACGCGTGACACGCAGTCAAATATGCTGCGGGCATACAGGCTTTATCCGGTGTCAGGCACTCGCCTGCCCAAGAACGCCGCAAACACCCTCAGAGCAGGAAAATCACCGCCAGCCCCGCAGGCAAGGCAGGCAGTCGCAACAACTCCAGCAGCGGCTGTCGGGCTGCGCCGATCACAGCGAAACTGATAAGCCATAGCCCCAGCGCGATCTGCGCCATTGCAAGCAGCGCCGCGAATGGCGTGGCGGCAAGGTCCAGAATTTCAGGATTGGCGATAAAACCCAGCGGGATTATGAACAGGCCCACCCCCAAACGCATCGCATTTCCGGCAACCGGCAACCACGGCGTCTTTGCAATCGCGGCTGCGATGAAGACATTGCCGCATACCGGCGGTGTGATGGTGCATAGCAGCGCATACCAGAACACGAAAAGATGCGCCTGCATGTCCGGCAAGCCCATACCCACAAGCGCGGGCGCAGCCACCGCAGCGCAGATCACATAAGCCGCAGTTGTAGGCAATTCCATGCCCAGCACCAGCGCGGCCAGGGCCGTCAGCAGCAGGGCAATCCACAAACGCCCGTCGGATGCAGACAGGATCAAGGAGGTCAGCTTGACCCCCAGCCCGGTCATGTTGAACACGCCCACGACGATCCCCGCGCAAACGATGACGGCTGCGATAATCGCCACCTGTTGCGCGGCTGTGACAACGGCAACCAGCGTGCGGCGATACCACCCTGTCAGCGAGGCAGTGCCATCGGCGTCAAAGATCAGCGTCACCCATGTCACGATGGTGGCGAACACAGCCGCATAGGCAAGCGTATAGCTGGTGAAAACAAGTGTCCCGACAAGGATTGAAAACGGCAGCAGAAAAAACGGCACTGACCGCGCTACGGCCGCCCAGCCGGGCAACAATTCTTTCGGCAACGCGGCCAGATTGGTGCGCAATGCGTAGACATGCACGCCGAACCACGCCGCCATAAAAAACAGGATCGCAGGCAGCAGTGCTGCAACCATAATCTCGGTATAGGGAACGCGCACCAGTTCCGCCATCACGAAGATGCCTGCGCCCATCACTGGCGGCAGGATCTGCCCCCCCGTCGAGGCCACGGCTTCGGTCGCGGCGGCCAGTTGCGGCGGATAGCCCAGTCGTTTCATCGTCGGGATGGTGATCATGCCGGTCGAGGCCGTATTCGCCGCAGCCACCCCCGAAATCGATCCGTAAAAGGCCGATGACAGGATTGCCACCTTTGCCGCACCCGCACGCGCGCGGCCCGCGATTTGTGTTGCAAACGACATGAACCCCGCACCCGCCTGCCCGGCCGAAATGAACCCGCCCAGGATTACGAACATCGCGATCGTATCGACAGATGTGCCCGTCAGGGTGCCCCACAACCCGCCTTCGGTTATGGTCAGGGTGCCCAACAGATAATCGACCGGCATCCCGCCATGGCCAAACTTTCCGGGGATGTAGGCGCCAAAAAACGCATAGGCCAGCACGATTGCCGCGACAGCGGGCAAAACGATCTTGATTGCGCGGCGCGCCATTTCCAGCACCACCACAATCAGCGCGCCCGCCAAGGCGATCTGGACAGGACCGTTAAGTGCGCCGTATTGCTGGATCAGATCGCGCCGGTTCAGCATGATCAGCACACAGACCGTCAGGCCAATGGCAAGAAACGCCCAGCCGGACCAATACGCGGCCCGCCCCTGCCGTGCTGCCGCGCCCAGCACGAATATCCACGGCAATGCCAGGGCCAGATGCGCCGGTCGGGTGATCAGATTTGGAATAAGGCCTGCAAAAGCGTTCCACATGTGAAACCCGACCAGCGCCACCGCCAGCCCGATTGCGATTGCCCCGAAACGCTGGTCTTCCAGCTCGACCGATAGCCATTTCTCATAAAACGACGCGTGTTTCATCGAGCCTCCGATGTCAGCTATCGAGGCAGCACCGGCATCGACCGACCTCGTGTTTGTGTAGTAAGGGAAGCGCGCGCAATCACATCTGTCAGGCGCGCGCCTTGGTCTTGTGTATTATTGTCTAGCTTGGCAACACAGCCTCAGGCTCAGGGCATATCCACGCCGCGTTCGGCATAAAATTCTACGATACCCTCATGCAAGGGCGCGCCCAGTTGCGGGACAAGATCA
Organism: Paracoccaceae bacterium; assembly: GCA_020832445.1. Taxonomy (GTDB): domain Bacteria; phylum Pseudomonadota; class Alphaproteobacteria; order Rhodobacterales; family Rhodobacteraceae; genus Roseinatronobacter. The sequence goes on along the minus strand of JAFIEO010000043.1, from coordinate 5,117 downwards.
GGTGTTACACCCGCCCACCATGGGTTTGTGTCAGCCATACCTTCGCGTTGTTCCCAAAAGGCCGATACGATTGCCAGCGCCGTGTCATCATCCATATTGGTTGCATATGCGCCCACGGGCACAGCCATGGTGGCAATCTCGTCGTCTACACCTGCATAGGTATTTGCGGCAACGGTCACCGCGCCCGCACCGGGGTTTGCGGCGATGATTGCAGCGCGCTCTTCTTCGGTGAAGGACAGGATGCGCACGGGCAGTGTGGCGGCCAGTTCCTGCACCTGTGGCGTGGGATGGGCCGAGCATGTCGCATAGCCGTCAACCTGATTGTTGCGCAACGCCGCCGGTGCGCCGGACAGTTCCATTTCGGGGGCAGTGACACTGTCAGCGATGCCCAGCGTTTCGAAAATCGACGCGACCTGACGCTGACAGAATGTGCCCGTCCCGCCCGAGATAAAGCTGCGTCCGGCCAGATCAGCAGCGCTGTGAATGTCACTGTCGGCGCGGACCACCAAATGAATTGTGATAAACGGCATCGGGAAAAGTGTGCGGATGCTGTCGAAATCACCCTGCTCGAACGGGGCTTCACCTGCTTGCGCATCGGCAATCAGGTTCGGCGGGGTGGTAAACAAGAACGCACCGGGCCTGCGGCCTGCTTCGGCAACGTTCTGGACAGACCCCTGACTTTCTTCGACCGTTGGCTGAATTGCGCCACCGGATTGCGCACTAAGCATTTCACCCAACTGAACCATCATCACATAGTAAGAGCTGGTTGATGATGCTGATTTCAGCGTGACCCGCGTTTCGGCTGCGGCCATGGATGCCACCGTCAGGCCCGCGCCCAGTGTAATTGCGCCTAAGCCCATGAATTTAGAAATTCTTGTAGTTAACATTCAGGTTTCCTCCCCCAGTGCGTTGATGATCAAATGCATCAATCAGGCGTGCAAAAGAGCAGCTTTACCCGTGTTTGACAAGACCGGCCCAACGCCTGAACGCGAAATTCGGGCAGGGCTGAATAAAGATTGGCTTTGAGCTATGCACCATCAGAAAACGCTTGGCATGACTGTTGGTTGAGGGCAGGAATGGCAGGCCCGCGCGGTCAGGGCCTGCCTTGTGGTTTCAGGCCAGCGCTTCGGCCACGGCCTTGCTGGACGGTGCCGTGGGGCGGCCCAGCAGGCGGGCAAGCGTGCCGCTGTCATCTTCCAGCCAGCCACCGCCCGCTTTCAGGTCTACATCGACCAGCACACGCGCGAAGCCGGACGGAATGCCCAGATTTTCCAGAATACCCTGATAAACATCGCCCGGCAGGTCGTTATAGGGCAGTGCATTGCCCGTCTGGCGCGCGACTTCGGCGGCGAGTTCGGCCAGCGTAAAACCTTCGTCCCCTGCCAGTTCATAGGTCTGGCCTGCATGGGCAGGATCGGCGGCGGCCACGGCCAGGGCATGGGCATAGTCGGCGCGCATGGCGGGGGTGAACCGTGCATTGCCCGCCGAACCAATCAACGCGCCTGCGGCAATGGCACCGCCCAGATTGGCGGTCCAGTTCTCGGTATACCAGCCGTTGCGCAGGATCGTGGCCGACAGACCAGACGCAGCGATGATGCCTTCGGTGGCCGCATGATCGGCGGCGATCAACATGGGCGAGCGGTCGGCCTTCAGAATAGACGTATACAGGATGCGCGCCACACCTGCGGTTTTCGCAACTTCGATCACATGGCGATGCTGGCCGACGCGGTCATTGAAATCACTTGATGAAATCAACGCCAGTGTCGTGACCCCCTTTAGCGCTGCGGCCATCACATCTGGCTTTGTATAGTCGAAGGCGCGCGCGGCGACGCCAAGACCGGACAAGCTTGCAGGGTCGCGCGCAAGGGCCACAATCCCTGCCGGATCGGTCAGGGTCTTCAGGTGATCAATGGCAAGACGCCCAAGCTGGCCGCTGGCGCCGGTGATGGCGATGGTCATGGAATGCTCCTTTTGTTGTGTTGACGCGGCACAAATAACAAAATACTTACGAAAAGGAAGTACGCACAAAAATGTAAGTATAAAGAAAAATGCCCGGGATCGACGTGACCGACAAAACCCCCGATGTCCTGAACGAAAAATGCCCCTCGCGCAGGGTGCTGAACCATGTGACCAGCCGCTGGGGTGTGTTGGTGCTGATCGCGCTGCAAGATGGCACGCATCGCTTCAGCAGCCTGCGCCGCCGCATCGGGGGGGTGTCGGAACGGATGCTTGCCCAGACCCTTCGCGTGCTGGAAGATGACGGGTTTATCCGGCGCACCGCCTATCCGGTTGTGCCCCCGCATGTGGAATACGACCTGACGCCGCTGGGCCGTTTGGTGGCCGAAAAGGTCCATGCGCTGGCCGCCTGCATCGAGGGCAATCTTGAACAGATTGAAAACATGCAGCATCGCTGAGTATTCGTCGCGCAATGCGTGTCAGACCAAAAGCCCGAAGCTGCGGGCCAGCATGCGCCGTGAACAGCCATGCAAATTTTGTGGCAGCGCCCGTTTCCGTCAGCCGTGTTGCACTTTCTGATCGATGCCCCCAAAGGCAGGCCCGTCCGGCAACCGGGCTTCCATGGTGATACGGTCCCCGAAACGCAGAAACTGTGTCTGGGGCGCCCCGAAATCAATTTTCTCAATCACGCGCACTTCTGCCAAACAGGCAGACCCGGCCCCGCGCGCCGCGTTTGACACTGTGCCAGACCCAAGGATACTGCCCGCGCGCAACTTCCGGGTGCGCGCGGCATGTGCGATGATATGCCCGAAATGGAAATCCATCTCGGCACCATTGGGGCTGCCAAGACGTCTGCCATTTACGGCCACATGCAATGGCAGACACACCCGCCCGCCTTGCCAATAGGTGCCCAACTCGTCGGGCGTAACAGCACAAGGCGCGAAGCCCGTCGATGGTTTGGCCTGTATGAACCCGAAACCGCGCTTCATTTCCCAAGGGCCGGGGCCGCGCAAGGACCAGTCATTGATCTGCACAATCAGCCGCACAAGACCCAGCGCGTCGTCTGCGCTGGTGCCCATTGGCACCTCGTCTACGACAACACCGAATTCCCCCTCGCAATCAATATTCAGGGCTTCATCGGGCGTGGCCAGCGCAGCATGCGGGCCAAGAAAATCATCACTTGCACCCTGATAGACAAGCGGATGCGTGTCAAAATCGGGCAACGGGTCATGACCGAAAGCCTGATCCATCAAGCGCCCGTGGTTCAGAAAGGCCGACCCATCCAGCCATTGCGGCGCACGCGGCAAGGGCGCAAGCACGTCTTTGGGTGAAAACGGGACAAGCCCCGGGGCAGTGCCATCTTCGATCTGTTGCGCACGCGCGCGCAACAGCGGCTGCGTGCCTGTCCAATCACGCAGCGCCGCCAGCAGGCTGGGGCTGATATCGGCCGCCGGAGCAGCCCGTGTCAGATCACGAGAGACGACCAGCAACGCGCCATCTTCGGTTCCGTCGGGAAGGGTAGCAAACTTCATCACAATGTCCTTTTTGCTATCGTCGCTATGCGGCGCTGAAGCCATTTCAGTGGTCGGATTGCCCGTTGGCCTAGATCGGCTGCGCCAAAGCGCCCAATGTCTGGCCCATGATCTGGCGGTGTTCATCCGGTGTGCCGTGGCCTTGCTCGATTTCCGCCAGCCGGCCGGAATTTTCCACAACCATGCGCGCGCGTTCCCAGCGGCGGGATTGAAAGGCATCAAGCGCTGCGGGCACAGTGTCATGCGCCGCCAACTCCTCGGCCAGAACGACGGCGTCTTCCATACCGATCATGGCACCGGCCGCCATATGCGGGGTTGTCGCGTGCACGGCATCGCCAATCATTACCACACGCCCCTTATACCACGGGCGCGGCAGCAAAAGTTGCTCCAGCGGACGATACACGATCTGGCTGTCGGCGCTTAACTCTGCGGTGATGGCCTGTGCTGTGGGCGCTGTAAAATTGGCCAACAGCACTTTCAGGCTGTCCAACTGGCTTTCTGGCGGGACATAGGTGTTCTCGGGCCGGTTCTCGGTCAGGAAAATGTAGCTTTTGTTATCTGACACCGGCGTGATGCCCAGCTTCAGGCCGGGTCCCATCCACATGGCAACACTTGGCAGATGCGCGGGGCGCGTGACAACGGCGCGCCAGACCGCCTGACCAATATAGCGGGGGGCGGGCGCGTCGGGAAACACGGCCGCGCGGGTTGCCGAAAACAATCCATCAGCACCGATCACCAGATCATATCTGCCCGAACTGCCATCACGAAAACTGGCATCCACACCATCCGCGCTGTCTGCAAGCGTGTCGAAGGTCAGGCCAAGGCGGATATTTACCGCCGTTTTGCGCACCCGATCCGCCAGCAACCGTGCCAGCACCGGGCGCATGATCCCGCCACTGCCCGGCGCCCCCTCTATCAATGATGGCGTGGGAATGCGCGCAAGCACCTGATCAGCAGGCCCGCGTATTTCAATGCCGTCAATCATTGCGCCGCATTCACGGTATCCGTCCAGAATGCCAAGCCGGTCAAAGACGCGGAATATGCCGCCATTCAGGCTGATCCCCGCGCCATAGCTTCGCCAGTCTGCATCGATTTCCACCAGATCGACGGAATGTCCTTGCTCTGACAGCAAGATTGCTGCGGACATTCCCGAAAAGCCGCCGCCAATAACCAGAATACGTCCGGGGGTGTTCATTGCGTCCTCCTCAATATTTTTCAGATCAGGGTATGTGTATTGCGCCCTCGTCATCGACGATAAGCGGTACTTTTGTCAGTCGTTTTCCCAGGCATGGACCTTTGGTGCATTGACCTGTTTCAATGTCGAACCACGCGCCATGTGCATGGCATGCGATATGGGTGCCCGCGCCATTCAGATATGCGTCGCGTTTCCATGCCATGGGTGTTCCGCCTGCGTAATGCGGGCACAGGTCGCGCCAGCCGAAGACCTGATTGCCGCGGCGCACGATGATGACTTTGCAGGGCAGTCCCGCCACCTTGAAACCTTTGGCGGTGCCATTTGGCAGATCATCCAGACGACACAGCACCGTCATCAGCTTGGCTTCGGCCCGCCGGTGGGCGCCCATTTTTTGCGCCATTGCATGAGGAAGGCCTGCGAGGCTTCTGGTCCCA
>JAFIEO010000012.1 GCA_020832445.1 Paracoccaceae bacterium | reverse complement strand
GTCTGCTGTCTGCGGCGGGGGGCGCGGGTTTGGTGTATTCCGGGGCGGGGTACCGCGCTTATATGGGGCGTTTCGGGGCGGGGTTGCGTGGGATCTTATTTCGCCGGTATGTGGGGCTTGGGGGTGGGTTGGGGGGCGGCTGCCCCCCAAACCCCCTGCCTCAAGGGGGGCGTGCCCCCCTTGAGAAACCCGTGTCGGGGGATATTTTTGCCAGAATGAAAGCCGCAGGATGTGAGCGCGCGTGCGGGTTGGCGGAGATAGGCAAAAAAGGCCATCGTCAAGATGGCCTTTTTCTAGAGCATATCACGTTCATTCGCATTCACGAGACATGCTCTAACTTATTGATTTCGCATGTTCGAGAGGCTCAGAACCGGTTCCCACTTTTGAGCAACATGCTCTATGCATCTGATGCATGCGTTTTCTGTGTGGGGATCAGGCGCTTGCTTTGGCCTGACGCTTGCGTTCATGCGGATCAAGGAAGCGTTTGCGCAACCGGATCGCATTTGGCGTGACCTCGACCAGTTCATCGTCATCGATATAGGCAATCGCCTGTTCCAGCGACATGATCGTGGGAGGCGTCAGTTTTACCGCGTCATCAGTGCCTGATGCGCGCACATTGGTCAGTTTCTTGCCTTTGAGCGGGTTCACTTCCAGATCATTGTCGCGCGAATGCTCGCCTATGATCATGCCCTGATAGACCGGTTCCTGCGGGTTGATGAACATGCGCCCGCGATCTTCCAGATTCCACAATGCGAAGGCCACCGCAGTGCCATCTTCCATGGAGATCAGCACACCCTGACGGCGGCCGGGAATGGCCCCTTTATAGGGTGCCCAATCGTGGAATACGCGGTTGAGAACCCCAGTGCCGCGTGTGTCTGTCAGGAATTCGCCATGATAGCCGATAAGCCCGCGCGAGGGCACATGCGCGATGATGCGCGTTTTGCCCGCGCCCGCAGGCTTCATTTCGGCCAGATCGCCGCGGCGGGGACCGGTCAGCTTTTCGATGACGGTGCCGGTATATTCATCATCCACATCGATTGTGACTTCTTCAATTGGTTCCAGACGCTGGCCGTCTTCATTGCGCATCAGCACGCGGGGGCGCGAGATTGACAATTCGAACCCTTCGCGGCGCATGTTTTCGATCAGCACGCCCATTTGCAATTCACCGCGCCCGGCCACTTCAAATGCCTCGCCGCCCGGGGTGTCGCTGACTTTGATGGCGACGTTGAGTTCTGCTTCGCGCATCAGGCGTTCGCGGATAACGCGGCTTTGCACCTTTGCGCCATCACGACCGGCCAGTGGCGAATCATTGATGCCGAAGGTCACGGAGATGGTTGGCGGGTCGATGGGCTGGGCATCAAGTGCTGTTTCAACCTCGACCGCGCACAGCGTGTCGGCCACTGTGGCCTTGGACATGCCTGCAAGGGTGACGATGTCGCCTGCTTCGGCCGCATCGATGGCCTGCTGGCCAAGGCCGCGAAACGCCAGAACCTTGGTGACGCGGAATTGCTCGAGCTTCTTGCCATCGCGCGAGAGCGCCTTGATGGTTTCGCCCGCCTTGAGTGTGCCGGATTCGACACGGCCCGTCAGAATGCGGCCCAGATAGGGATCTGCGGAAAGCGTGGTGGCCAGCATGCGGAACGGGTCGTTGCGCGCCGCGATCTGGGCAGGTGCGGGCACATGGGCCACAACCAGATCAAAGAGCGCCGACATGTCCTGACGCGGGCCATCGAGTTCCACATCAGCCCAGCCATTGATGCCAGAGGCATAAAGCACAGGGAAATCAAGCTGTTCGTCGCTGGCGCCCAGATTGGCGAACAGGTCAAACACTTCGTCCAGTGCGCGGTCGGGTTCGGCTGCGGGTTTGTCCACCTTGTTGAGAAGGACAATCGGGCGCAACCCCAGCGCCAGCGCTTTGGAGGTGACGAATTTTGTTTGCGGCATCGGACCTTCGGCGGCATCGACCAGCAAGACAACGCCATCGACCATGGACAGGATGCGTTCCACCTCGCCGCCGAAATCGGCGTGGCCGGGGGTGTCCACGATATTGATGCGTGTGTCTTTCCATTCAACCGAAGTTGCCTTGGCCAGAATCGTGATCCCGCGTTCGCGTTCCAGATCATTGCTGTCCATTGCGCGTTCGGTGGTGGCTTGGTTTTCGCGATAGGTGCCCGACTGTTTCAGAAGTTCGTCGACAAGTGTTGTCTTGCCGTGGTCAACGTGGGCGATAATCGCGATATTGCGAAGGTCCATAACAAAAGTGCCTTTTCATGCTGCGCCGCCGCATTAGCCGAAGATCGCCAGAATTGCCAGCCCTGATCGCATTACGTTGCGATATAATGGTCACGGCGGTGATTGATGGCCAGAATTGCGTTCAGCACCACGGCCCCCAACAGCGACCACAAAACCAGATTGGGCGGCAGTATCAGAAAGGCTACGGAAAACAGGACCAGATCGAAGGCCAGTTGCACCAGTCCCGCGCGCCAGCCGAAGCGTTCCTGCAAATCATAGGCCACAATCCCCACCCCGCCCAGACTGGCACGGTGGCGGAAAATGGCCAGAAGGCCGGCGCCCGTGATCATGCCAAACAGCACAGCCGCAATGGCGGGGTTTTGCGGGATGACCGTGACCAGATCGCCCATGAACCCCGACATGACAGAAATAAGCGTGACCGAAATCAGCGTCTTGATGGTGAATTCCGGACCAAGCCGCACCCATGCCAGAATGTAGAACGGGATATTGATGACAAAGAATACCGGCCCGAAGGCCCAGCCTGTCGCGTAGGATATCAACACGGCCAAACCGGCGGTCTGGCCCGTGACCAGCCCCGCACCGGTCAGAACCAACAGCCCGAAGGCGCACATGGCGGCCCCGAAAACCAGCCCTTGGGCGTCTTCCATGCGGGTGTGGCGTGGGGTATCAGTCATTGTGTCAGACCCTTGCGCTGAACAGGTTGATCACCAAAATACCCGCGATGATCAGTGAAATTCCGATGATGGCGGGCATATCCAGTTTCTGCCCGAAAATGATCCAGCCCAGAAGCGCAATCAGACAAATGCCAAGCCCCGCCCAGATGGCATAGGCCACACCCACGGGGATTACGCGCAACACCAGCGCTAGCAACCAGAAGGACAGTGCATAGGCCAGAACTGCGGCCGTTGACGGCAGTAGGCGTGTCATGCCGTCGCTGGCCTTCAGCGCTGTTGTGCCCAGCGTTTCAAAGACGATGGCGATTGCCAGAAAGAGCCAGTGCATCGCGTGTCCTTCAGATCGGGCGGCCTGCTGCCATGTCGGCCACCGCGCGTTCGATTTCGCGCAAGCGCTCCGAATTTGGCGGGTGGGTGCCCAGAAACTGGTTGCCGGGGTCGGGAATGCGGCGGAACAATGCCGCGCCCGCCAGCGGGTCATAGCCGCCGCGTGCTGCAATGAACGCGCCGATGCGGTCGGCCTCCAGCTCGAACGCCTTGGAATAGCGCCGTGCGCCGACTGTTGCGCTTGCATTGACGATGCGTTGTGCCGTGGTATGGTCGGCACCCGACAATGTGGCCACCAAACCGCCCAGCAACGCGCCGGTCATGGCCTGATTTTGCATGCGGGGCAGGTGGTCGGCAATATGGTGGGCGGCTTCATGTCCGAAAATCAGGGCGACTTCATCAGCGGTGCGCAATTCGTCCAGCAGCGCGAGTGTGAAGGCGATGATGGGGCGGCCGCGTTCGTCGCGTGTGTGAAACGCATTTGGCGGCTGGCCGGGGCGGTCGTCCAGAATGACGTTGAAATTGCAATCCAGCTGCGGGCTGCGTTCGCGGCAAACCTGCGTGGCGACCGGGCGCATGCGGGCCACGACCGCGCCAAATTCGGCGCGGGTGACAGATGTGCCCTGCGCGGGTGCGGCCTGCTGTGGCGGGGCCATGACGACGGGTGCCATCTGGCACGCGGACAGCAGCAAAATCACGCCAATGGCAGCGCCTTTGCGAAGGATATGGGAAATCTGCATCGGATTTTTCCTGTGTGCAAGTGTCCCATCATCTAGCGGGCAACTGGGCGCAGGGCAACCAAGCAAAGTTCACAGCTTTGCGCAGGGCATAGAAAAAGGGGGCATTTGCCCCCTTTTTCATGTGTTGAACGTGCGGAACCTTCAGGTCAGCGCCTTGTTCAGGTATTCGTCGACTTTTTCCAGATAGCCCATGGTGGTCAGCCATTTCTGGTCAGGCCCGACCAGAAGCGCCAGATCCTTGGTCATGAAGCCATCCTCAACAGTCTGGACCGTCACTTTTTCCAGTGTTTCGGCGAATTTCAGCAGTTCTGCGTTGTCATCCAGCTTTGCGCGGTGCTTCAGCCCGCCGGTCCATGCAAAGATCGACGCGATGGAGTTGGTCGAGGTTTCCTTGCCTGCCTGATGCTGGCGGTAATGGCGGGTGACGGTGCCATGTGCGGCCTCTGCCTCGACGATCGCGCCATCGGGGGTCATCAACTGGCTGGTCATCAGGCCAAGGCTGCCGAAGCCCTGCGCCACAGTGTCGGACTGCACGTCGCCATCATAGTTCTTGCAGGCCCAGACATAGCCGCCCGACCATTTCATCGCGCAGGCCACCATGTCATCGATCAGGCGGTGTTCATAGGTGATGCCCGCTGCCTTGAATTTGTCGGCAAATTCGGCCTCGAACACTTCGGCAAACAGATCCTTGAAGCGCCCGTCATAGGCTTTCAGAATGGTGTTTTTGGTGGACAGATAAACCGGCCAGCCGCGGGACAAACCATAATTCATGGACGCGCGTGCGAAATCGCGGATCGAATCGTCAAGGTTGTACATCGCCATGGTGACGCCCGATGACGGCGCATCAAACACTTCCTTTTCGATAACCTGACCATCTTCGCCCACGAATTTGATCGTCAGCTTACCTGCGCCCGGAAAGCGGAAATCTGTCGCGCGATACTGGTCACCAAATGCATGGCGGCCCACGACGATGGGCTGCGTCCAGCCCGGAACAAGGCGCGGCACGTTGCGGCAGATGATCGGTTCGCGGAAGATGACGCCGCCCAGAATGTTGCGGATCGTGCCATTGGGCGAGCGATACATGCGCTTCAGGCCGAATTCTTCAACGCGGTCTTCATCGGGGGTGATGGTCGCACATTTGACGCCCACACCATATTGTTTGATGGCATTTGCTGCATCCACCGTGATCTGGTCATCGGTGCGGTCGCGTTCTTCGATCCCCAGATCGTAATATTTCAGGTCGATGTCCAGATAGGGAAGGATCAGCTTTTTCTTGATGAAATCCCAGATGATCCGGGTCATTTCATCGCCGTCAAGTTCCACGACCGGGTTTGCTACCTTGATCTTGCTCATGTGATCCTCCGCCTTTTGGATGAGTCGATTTGCGCCCTCATACCCCATTCAGCACAGGATGCAAAGCACAGTATGCCGTTGTATACGAAAAATCTGCATTCAGACGTGGCGCGCCCGGCACCGCGCCTGCGGGGGCAGCTTAGCGCGTCGTTTCCGTCAGGCGGTTGGCGACGTAATCTGAAACCGTGTTCAGCATGGGTTGCATATGGGTTTCTTCATCTTTGAAGAAGTGATCCGCACCGTCGATTTCCGTATGCGTGATGGTGATTCCGCGCTGTTCCTGCAATTTCGACACCAGCGAACGGGTATCGCGCGGCGGGGCGACACGGTCCGCGCTGCCATTGATGATCAGGCCGGATGCGGGGCAGGGCGCAAGGAAGCTGAAATCATACAGATTGGCAGGCGGCGCCACCGACACAAAGCCGGTAATATCGGGGCGGCGCATCAGCAGTTGCATGCCGATCCATGCGCCGAAGCTGAAGCCCGCAACCCAGCAATGACGCACATTATGTGACATGGCCTGCATATAATCCAGCGCCGCTGCGGCGTCGGACAATTCACCCACGCCCTGATCATATTCGCCTTGCGACCGGCCCACGCCCCGGAAGTTGAAGCGCATCACCGAAAAGCCCATCTTGTGGAAGGCATAATGCAGGTTGTAGACGACCTTGTTATTCATGGTGCCACCGAACTGCGGGTGCGGGTGCAGCAAAATTGCAATCGGAGCATCGCGATTGGGCTGCGCATGGTAGCGGCCTTCAAGGCGACCTTCGGGGCCGGGGAAAATGATCTCGGGCATAGGGGCTTACCTGTTGGGATTATGTGGTGTCGGCGCGGCAACGAAAAACGGCTGATCAGGGATGTGCAGCGACTGCATGTATTGTTGACTCTTTTCTTTTGGTGTGATTAGAAAGATTCTAAACTGCCCGTGGTCACCGTGATTTCGTCAGATATAAGGCCGCATAGACTTAGGCGTGTGCCCTGCCCGCGTCAACCTTTAAGCTGGCGCAGCAGCGCGACGACAGGCTATGAAATCTGACGGGCGGCGCAGGCGCGGGCCATATGCATGCTGTAACATGGAACCGGCGCTTGATGAAAGAGATCGGGGAACACACGGAATGAAACTTTCGACCAAAGGGCGATATGCAATGGTTGCGCTGGTTGATCTGGCGATGGCCCCGGGGGGCGGGCTGGTCTCGTTGAACGAGATTTCGGCAAGGCAACAGGTGTCGCTGGCCTATCTGGAGCAGCTTTTCGTCAAGTTGCGGCGGGCGGGGCTTGTTGAATCAGTTCGCGGCCCGGGCGGGGGGTATCGTCTGGCGCGGGGCGCAGACAGCATTCGCGTGTCCGAGGTGCTGGAAGCGGTCGATGAAACAGTCAGCGCCATGCATTCGGGCGCGGGTGCGTCCGGCGGTGTGTCGGGGTCGCGGGCGCAATCGATGACAAACCGCCTGTGGGAAGGGTTGTCGGCGCATGTCTATGTCTTTTTGCACCAGACACGGTTGTCCGATGTTGCAGGCAACAGCCTGACGCCCTGTCCCGCAGTGCCGACCTTGTTCGAGGTTGTGGATGAATAGGGGCGCTGCCCCGTCACCTACGGTGACCCCCCGGGATATTTGGGCCAGAATGAAATACAAGGGCGAGTGATGCGCCGCGTCTATCTTGATTATAATGCCACTGCGCCTTTGCGCGATGAGGCCCGCGCGGCGATGGTGGCCGCGATGGATGTCGTGGGAAACCCGTCTTCGGTGCATGCCGAAGGGCGGCAGGCGCGCGCGCTGGTCGAGAAGGCGCGCGCACAGGTGGCGCAAGCGCTGGGGGCGGATGGGGCGGAGATTGTCTTTACCTCGGGGGCGACGGAAGCGGCGTCACTGGCGCTTGGGGGGCGCGGGTTGTCTTGTGCGCGGGTCGAGCATGACGCGGTGCGGGCCTGGTGTGAGGACGGGCTGGCGGTCGATGCGCAGGGGCGGGTGCATGTGGACATGCCGGAGCAGGCCACGTTGCAACTGGCGAATTCGGAAACCGGAATCGTGCAGGACTTGCCCGCGGGGCTGGCCGTCAGTGACTTGACGCAGGGATTCGGGAAGCTGCCCTTTGCGTTCAACTGGCTGGATGTGCAGATGGGGCTGGTTTCGGCGCATAAGCTGGGGGGACCGAAGGGTATTGGCGCTGTGGTCATGACACGCGGCACGGAGCTGGCCGCGCAGATCAGGGGGGGCGGGCAGGAAATGGGCCGCCGCGCGGGCACCGAGAATATTGTCGCCATTGCGGGATTCGGGGCCGCAGCAGAAGCTGCCGCGCGTGATCTTGCCAACGGGGTCTGGGAAGGTGTATCTGTAATTAGAAATATTCTAGAAGAGGCACTGGACTCAGAGGCAAGCAAGACTATTTTAGTCGGGAAAGACGCGCAACGGTTGCCCAACACACTTTGCCTTGCAACACCGGGTTGGAGGGGCGAGTTGCAGGTGATGCAGATGGACCTTGCGGGCTTTGCGATTTCGGCCGGGTCTGCCTGTTCTTCGGGCAAGCTGCGGGCCTCGGGAGTGTTGCAGGCGATGGGGTTCGATGATGCAACGGCTGCGGGTGCGGTGCGTGTGTCATTGGGACCGGATGTAACGAGGGAAGATGTGCTGCGCTTTGCGCAAGCCTGGCTTAAGGAATACCGCCGCGCTGTCGCTAAGGGCACGGTTTGATTTGAGAGAGCGTGCGGCCCTGTGGCTGCCGTGAAGAAGGGAAAAGACATGGCTGCATTGGATGAAACCCAACTGCGTGAAGGTGTGGACCGCGAGACTGTCGAAACCGTGCAGTCCATGGCGGGCACCTATAAGCATGGCTGGGAAACCGATATCGAGATGGAATTCGCCCCCAAAGGGTTGAATGAGGATATCGTGCGTCTGATTTCGGAAAAGAACAAGGAACCGCAATGGTTGCTGGACTGGCGGCTGGAGGCGTATCGCCGCTGGCTGACCATGGAATCCCCCGATTGGGCCATGCTGAAAATCCCTGAAATCGACTATCAGGAGCAGTATTATTACGCCAAACCCAAATCCATGGTTGAAAAGCCCAAATCACTGGATGAGGTGGACCCGAAGCTGCTGGAAACCTATGCCAAACTGGGCATTCCGCTGAAGGAACAGATGATCCTGGCGGGTGTCGAGGGCGCAGATGAAGGCCGCAAGGTGGCCGTGGATGCGGTGTTTGATTCCGTGTCGCTGGGCACCACCTTCAAGGATGAGCTGAAGAAGGCGGGCGTTATTTTCTGTTCCATATCTGAAGCGGTGCAGGATCATCCTGATCTGGTGAAAAAATACCTTGGGTCCGTCGTGCCGCAGAACGACAATTACTTTGCGGCGCTGAATTCGGCGGTATTCTCAGACGGCAGTTTTGTGTTCATCCCTGCCGGTGTGAAATGCCCGATGGAATTGTCCACGTATTTCCGCATCAATGCCGAAAATACCGGCCAGTTCGAGCGCACGCTGATTGTGGCGGAAAAGGGCGCATCTGTCAGCTATCTGGAAGGGTGCACCGCGCCCAAGCGCGACACGACGCAGTTGCATGCGGCAGTGGTCGAGATTGTCATTCTGGAAGATGCCGATGTCAAATATTCGACTGTCCAGAACTGGTTTCCGGGCGATGAAAACGGCAAGGGCGGGATTTACAATTTCGTGACCAAACGCGCCGATTGCCGCGAGGACCGCGCGAAAGTGATGTGGACGCAAGTCGAAACCGGCAGCGCCATTACATGGAAATACCCGTCCTGCATTCTGCGCGGCGATGACACGCAGGGCGAGTTTTATTCGATCGCCATCGCCAATAACTGGCAGCAGGCCGATACCGGCACAAAGATGGTGCATCTGGGCAAGAACTCGCGTTCGCGCATTGTGTCCAAGGGCATTTCGGCAGGGCATGCGCAAAACACCTATCGCGGGCTGGTGTCCATGCACCCGAAGGCCAAGGAATCGCGCAATTACACGCAGTGCGACAGCCTGCTGATTGGCGATAAATGCGGCGCGCATACCGTGCCCTATATTGAAGTGCGCAATGCATCGAGCCGCGTGGAGCATGAGGCGACGACCAGCAAGGTTGATGACGACCAGCTGTTCTATTGCCGTCAACGCGGCATGGACGAAGAAGAAGCGGTGGCCCTGGTGGTCAACGGGTTCTGTAAGGAAGTGTTGCAGGAATTGCCGATGGAATTTGCCATGGAAGCGCAGGCGCTGGTCGCTATTTCGCTGGAAGGGTCAGTCGGCTAATGGCTGACGCATGGTTCAAACCAATGGCGCATGGTTCGGGCGCGCGCCCTGCCAACTGGCGGGGGTGGGCTGCGTTGGCAGCTTATGTGGGCGCACTTGTGCTGTTGGCGACACATGTGTTCGGTGGCGTGATGGCCCTGCCGATGGCGGTGGTGTTTTTCGTAGGCATGTCCGTGATGATGACCGCCGGATTTATTGTTCTCGTATGGGCGCAAGTCCGGCGTCACAAGCCGGGGGCGCGCCCGTCACGATAAAGAGTTGCGCCCTGCGCAGGGGGGCGTTGGCCGGTAACTTTGAATATTTGAAATAGAAACCGGCGGGCCATCTGACATTTACCGTGTCGTGAAACAGCCCCGCCGAGACACTTGACTGAGGGAATGAAGATGCTGAAAATCGAAAATCTGCACGCTGAACTTGAAGAAGATTCCGAGGTAAAAATCCTCAAAGGGTTGTCGCTGACAATCAACCCCGGCGAAGTGCATGCGATCATGGGCCCCAATGGCTCGGGCAAATCGACGCTGTCTTATGTGCTGTCGGGCCGCGACGGCTATGCGGTGACCGAAGGCAGCGCCACGCTGGAAGGCGAAGACCTGCTGGATATGGAGCCGGAAGAACGCGCGGCGGCTGGCCTGTTTCTGGCGTTTCAATACCCCGTGGAAATTCCCGGCGTGGGCAACATGACATTCCTGCGCACCGCTGTGAACGCGCAGCGCAAGGCGCGCGGGCAGGACGAGTTGTCGGCGGGCGAGTTTCTGAAGATCATCCGCGCGAAAGCCAAGGATTTGCAGATTGACGCCGATATGCTGAAACGCCCCGTCAATGTGGGCTTTTCGGGCGGCGAGAAGAAGCGCAACGAAATCCTGCAAATGGCGATGCTGGAGCCGAAAATGTGCATTTTGGATGAAACCGATTCCGGTCTGGATGTGGATGCCATGAAACTGGTGTCGGACGGTGTGAACGCGCTGCGCGACGCAGGGCGGTCGTTTCTGGTGATCACCCATTACCAGCGCCTGCTGAACCATATCAAACCCGATGTTGTCCATATCATGAGCGAGGGGCGCATCATCAAGACGGGCGGGCCGGAACTGGCGTTTGAAGTTGAAGAGAACGGCTATGCCGACCTGATGGCGGAGGCACGCTGATGATGCCAAGGGCGAAGCTGAAAGCGCAAAAACGCGATGCGGCGCAGGCCCGTCTGGCCGCGCTGTCGTTGCCCCAAGGGGGCGGATGGGCCACACGCGCACGCGAGGCGGCGAAAGCGCGGCTGCTGGATATGGGCATGCCCGTCAAGCGCGATGAATACTGGCGCTACACCGATCCGCGCGATCTGTCGTCAGATCAGATCGCTGCGGCCAAGGTGCTGAATGTCACGGATGAAGACCCTGTCTTTTCCGCGTTCGACCGTGTGAAACTGGTTTTTGTGGATGGTGTGTTTGACCCCGCATCGTCGGATGATCCCGCGCTGGCCGGTGTGGAAATCAGCCTGTTGCAGGATGTGGCGGTGACGGATCTGCATTGGGTGCAGGATATCTATGGTAAGCTGGAAGCGCGCGGGCAATCGCCTGTTGACCGTCCGCTGGCCGCGTTCAATACGGCATTTGCGCAACAAGGTGTGCTGATCCGTGCAACGGGCAAAGCTGCAAAACCTGTGGCGCTGGTCTATCTGCGCAGCACCGAGGATGCGGATGCCATTATGCACCACGTTATCCGCGTGGAGCAGGAGGCAGAGCTGACATTGCTGGAAAACGGGCCGGTCGCGGCGCGGTTCAATCAGGTGATAGAGGTGGATATCGCCGCAGGCGGCACGCTGCATCATGTGCGCACCCAAGGGCGCGACCATGACCGCGCAGGAAGCGCGCATGTGTTTGCGCAGCTGGGGCAGGGGGCGCAGCTGAAATCCTTTACCCTGACCGCGAATGGCAGGCTTGTGCGCAACGAGTCGATGATCTGGCTGGACGGGCAAGGCGGTTCCGCGCATCTGGCAGGGGCGACTGTGGGGGATGGTGCGTTTCATCATGACGACACTGTGTTTGTCACCCATAGGGCGCAGGGTTGCGAAAGCCGTCAGGTGTTCAAGAAAGTGTTGCGCAACGGGGCCGTTGGTGTGTTTCAGGGCAAGATTCTGGTGGAGCAGGCGGCCCAGCAGACGGATGGCTACCAGATCAGTCAGGCGCTTTTGCTGGATGAAAATGCGCAGTTTCTGGCCAAGCCCGAGTTGGAAATCTACGCGGATGATGTGAAATGCAGCCATGGGTCCACATCGGGCGAGATTGACCCGGAGCAATTGTTCTATCTGCGCGCGCGGGGGCTGCCCGAGGCTTCGGCGAAAATGTTGCTGGTGCTGGCATTCCTGGCCGAAGCGCTGGAAGAAATTGCCGATCCCGATCTGGCCGAGGATTTGCGCGGGCGTATGGAAACCTGGCTTCAGCGCCATTCCTGACGGGCAATGCTTCGCGCTGTTGTGCATTGGGGGGGGCGGCCCCCCCGGGACACCGCCCGGAGGGGGCCCCCCCCCCCCCCC
>JAFIEO010000088.1 GCA_020832445.1 Paracoccaceae bacterium | reverse complement strand
CCCCCGAAGCCGGTGCACCCCCGCATCCAAAACGGCGCGCCCAATGCCCTTGCGCCGCATATGCGGCGCAAGGGCATTGGGCGCGCCGTTTTGGATGCGGGGGTGCACCGGCTTCGGGGGCGGGCGAAATCGTGCTTTTTGGAAGTGGCACGCACAAATATGGCGGCGCGCGCAATGTATGAACAGGCCGGGTTCGTGCAGGTTGGTTTGCGCAAGGGCTATTACCGCCAGAATGATTGTGCCGCCCCCGTCGATGCGCTTGTTCTGCGCCTTGACGTGCCGTCTGCGTAAACAATCCCGCGATCAAAATTCGGAATGTGGCGCGAAAGTTGCAGGCAGGTCGGGAATTTACCTGATTGCATCAAATCGCGGCAGGCCCCCTTGCCCTGAAACGTCGTGATTGTCATGGTAGAGGCAGAAGGCAGGGAAGCGCGAATTTTCTGCCCCTTTTCAGGATCAGGGAAACGATGCAGATCTATCTGCCCATCGCCGAAACATCGGTAAACGCCTTCACCTTGTTGGGGGTTGGCGGGGGGGTCGGCGTTTTGTCGGGCATGTTCGGTGTGGGCGGCGGTTTCCTGATTACACCGCTGTTGTTCTTTATTGGTGTGCCGCCTGCCGTGGCTGTTGCGACAGGGGTAAATCAGGTCGTTGCCTCGTCTATTTCCGGTGTGTTGGCCCATCTGAAACGCAAGACGGTCGATTTGCGGATGGGCACGGTTTTGCTGATTGGCGGGCTGGTCGGGTCCATCATCGGGATATGGTTTTTCAACCTGATGCAACGGCTGGGGCAACTCGATCTGATTGTGCAGCTGTCCTATGTGATTTTTCTGGGCATCATCGGCGCATTGATGCTGCAAGAAAGCCTGCGGGCCTTGCGCCGGTCCAAAAACCCCCATGCGCCGCGCCGGAAGCTGCATACCCATAACTGGGTGCATAACCTGCCATGGAAAATGAAATTCCGCGCCTCGGGGCTGTATATTTCAGTGGTTCCACCTTTGCTGGTCGGCGTGGGCGTGGGCATACTGGCCGCGATCATGGGGGTTGGCGGCGGGTTCATTCTGGTGCCTGCGATGATCTATTTGCTGGGCATGCCCACCAAGGTTGTGATTGGCACGTCCTTGTTTCAGGTGACTTTTGTTGCGGCCTTCACCACCATGATGCATGCGCTGACCAATTATTCGGTCGATGTGATGCTGGCGATCTTTTTGATTTTGGGCGGCGTCATCGGCGCGCAGATAGGCACGCGCATAGGTTTGCGGCTGAAGGCCGAACAGTTGCGGATATTGCTGGCGCTGCTGGTGCTGGCTGTCTGCGGCAAGATCGCGCTGGATTTGTTGCTGACCCCGTCCGAGGTGTATTCGATCAGCATTCCGGGGCGGTTCTGATGCGGGGGGTCGTGTTGTTCATACTGCTGGGCATGCTGTCGCTTCTGCCCGCACGCGCAGAGGAAGTGATCGTCGGGCTTAGTCAGAACCGCGTGTCGTTGACCGTGAATTATGAAGGGTCCGAAATTCTGATTTTTGGGGCGGTGCGCCGCGAAGCCCCGCTGCCCGATGACAGTGATCTGGATATCATTGTCACGATCGAGGGGCCGCCGATGCCTGCGGTGATCTGGCGCAAGGCCAGACGTTTGGGGATATGGGTGAATACCGAAAGTCAGGAAGTGCGCGCGGCGCCCAGTTTCTATGCAGTTGCGGGCACCGCGCCGCTGAGCGATATCCTGTCGGCAGAGGCGGACCTGACCCACCGCATTTCAACACGGCTGGCAATTTTTGAAGCGCGCGGGCCGGACCCGCGCGACGCAGCCGCCTTCACCGAGGCGCTTATTCGCATAAGGCAGGGCGAGCAGCTTTATCAGGAACTTGACAGCACGGTTGCCTTGCAGCGTGACACATTATTCAACACCCGCGTGACATTGCCCAAGAACATCGTCGAGGGCACCTATACCGCGCGCATATTCCTGCTGCGCGATGGCGAGGTTCTGAACGAGGCAGAAACGTTTATCGACGTTCAGAAGGCGGTGCTTGAACGCTGGTTGTATAACATGGCCTATGACCGTCCCGCGCTTTACGGCCTGATGGCGCTGGCGCTGGCTGTTTTTTTTGGCTGGGGGGCGTCTGCGTTATTCCGCTTTGTCCGAAGCTGAGGGACGCAAACCCGCGCGCCTGCAAAGCACGGTTGGGGCGCGTCAGAATGCCTTGAATGTCATGGTTGTCATTGTGCGGTTGATGCCCGCAATATCAAACAGGCGCTCATTCAGGAAATGGCCCACATCTTCATTGTCAGGGATATAGATCTTGGCGATCAGGTCATATTCGCCGGATGTGGAATACAGTTCGGACACAATTTCGCGGTCATAAATCGCATCGGCAACCTCGTAGGTTTTACCGGGCTGGCAACGAAACTGGACAAAGACACAGCGCATGGGCATTCCTTCCGGGCAAGGTCAGGGTCGGCGGGCAGGGGCGTTGCCCCTCTGGGCGCGAATGCGCCCATTCACCCCAGAGTATTTGTGGCAAGATGAAGTTGAAAGTGGATTTTCAGGGCATGGCGCAGAAAACTGGCAAGCCCGTTACCGGGTATTGGCGTGTGGTTCAGGTTTCGGCGGCAAGGGCCAGCGGCGCTGCGGGACTGGCCAGATCATCTGTGGATAAGGGGGTTTGCGGTCGCGCAAGGCGGTTGCGAATGACCCAGTGCAACCGGTGTTCGGCGCGGGTGATGGCGACATAGGCAAGGCGTTTCCACAGGGGAATGCCCGCTTCCACCCGACCGGCGCGCGCTGCGGCAAAAAGATCGGGCGCAAAGACCTGCACTTCCGGCCATTGTGACCCCTGCGCCTTGTGGATGGTGACCGCCGCGCCATGCACGAAAGCCGCGCCCATTGTTGCGGCAAAGGGAATGAAGGGTTCTTCGTCGATGTCGGTTTCGATCTTGATGATCGAGGCCACAGAAATCTGCGGCTCCTCCGCGCCGAAAATATGCAGCCTTGAGAAGCCGGGTTTGCGCCCCGGTCCAAGATAGACGACCTGCGCGCCCTTGATCAGACCGCGCGCTTCCAGATCAATGCGTTTCTTGCGGTGTTTCAATGGCAGTTCCAGCCCGTCACACATCAACGGCTCGCCCGGGCGCAGTTCGGTGTCGGGGGCATCATGGACGCGGCGGAACGCGTTGATCAGGCGCAGGCGGGTTGCATTGCGCCAGACCAGCACGGGCGAGCGCGCCATCAGATCACTGTTCACGCGTTCGGCCAGATGCACGCGGCTGTCTTGTGCCGCCGCCGCCTCAACCCGGCGTTCAAACGCCTCGAACCCCAGATCGGGGTCGGCCAGCGCATGGGCGAGGTCCAGAATGGGGTTGTCCTGTGCCTGCCGGTGAATGCGCGACAGATGCAGTTTCGCAGGCGCGGGCAGCCGGTCAAACACCATTTCCCCCGATTGCCCGACAGGGGCCAGCTGCGCAGGGTCCCCGAACAGAATCAGAGTGGAAAACAATTCCTTAAGGTCATCAAGCTGGCGCGCATCCAGCATCGAGCTTTCATCGACAAAGCCTATGTCCAGCGGATCATCGCGCCGTTTCCACCCGGTTATGAAATCCGACCCGCGCAGACCCGCCGCCGCCAATGCACCGGGGATGGATTTGACCTGTTCATAAAATGCCTGCGCGCGGTCCAGCGCGGTGTCGGTCAGCCCTTCGACATCGGGGCGCGGCAGGTTTCCCGCCAGCCATTCCGCGATTTTCTCATACTCGGGGTCATAGACCGGCGTATAAAGAATGCGGTGAATTGTGGTGGCGGGCACACCGCGCGCACGCAGAACCGATGCCGCCTTGTTTGTGGGTGCGAGCACGGCCAGACTGCGCCGCTCTGCCCGCCTGCGGCTTTCATAATCGCCCGAGACGATTTCGACGCCTGCATCGGTCAGCGCCTTGGTCAGACCGGCCAGCAGCATGGTCTTGCCCGACCCTGCCTTGCCGGTGATGGCCAGAACCGTATTGTCGGCATCGGGGGCAGGCAGGCATAGGCCTTCGGTCAGATCGACACCCGCTTTCTGGAGCGTAGAGGCGATCTGATCCCAGGCTTCGGCCTGATCATCGGAGAATTGCAGGGCAGGGATGGACATGATGCCTGTCTACAGCATGCCCCGCCGGAAATGGGAACCATTTTCAGAAGGATTGGTCAAAAAAGTGCAGTGTCTGTAGTGGCATCACATAATCTGCATGCAGGTCAGGTGTCGTGTTGTGGTGGCGTGCGGGGTTTTCCTTCGATCGATGCGATTTCGACCAAAGCGACCAGCTTCGCAGTCTGCAAGGCGTCAGCCAGTTCCGACAGGTGGTTTTGCAATGCATAGCGTTTCATGGCATCCAACTGTGCGACCAGCCAGTCATGGCGCATCCTGATCCCTCCGTTTTGCGGCAGGGTCATGCCCGAACCGGTTGAGCACCAAGGATAGGGGACGGGGGCTTACGAAAGCGTTGACGGACACCACAGAAAAACGCCGCCCCGAAATGGGGCGGCGGTCTATAGCTTTATGCCGTGATCACGCGTTGCGTCAGGTCTTGGGGCCTGCGGCCAATGCGTCCTCGAATGTGCGCAGGCCGGTGCGCGGTGCCTGAACCAGAACCGCCATATTCCCGGGCTTGTGTTCGTTGCGATACATTTTCGTATGCGCCTGCGGGATTTCGGCCCAGGGGAACACTTCGGACATGCACGGATCAAGGCGGCGTTCGATCATCAACTGGTTGGCAGCGGATGCTTGTTTCAGATGGGCAAAATGTGACCCCTGAAGGCGCTTTTGGTGCATCCACATATAGCGCACATCAAACGTGCAGTTAAACCCGCTGGTACCCGCGCAGATAACAACCATGCCACCTTTTTTGACCACAAGCGTGGACACTGGGAATGTCGCTTCGCCCGGGTGTTCAAACACCATGTCGACATTCACGCCCTTACCGGTAATGTCCCAGATGGCCTTGCCGAATTTGCGCGCTTCTTTCAGCCAGTCGTTATATTCAGGCGTGTTGACGGTGGGCAATTGTCCCCAGCAGTTGAAATCCTTGCGGTTGATGACGCCCTTTGCACCCTGATCCAGCACAAACTGGCGTTTACTTTCGTCCGAGATGACACCGATTGCATTTGCACCGGCGGTGTTGGCCAATTGGATCGCATAAGACCCAAGGCCCCCCGATGCGCCCCAGACCAGCACGTTTTGGCCGGGTTTCAGATCATGCGGTTCATGGCCGAACAACATGCGGTATGCAGTGGCCAGTGTCAGCGTATAGCAGGCCGATTCTTCCCATGTCAGGTGTTTGGGGCGGGGCATAAGCTGCTGGGCCTGAACATTGGTGAATTGTGCAAAAGACCCGTCAGGTGTTTCATACCCCCAGATGCGCTGGCTGGGCGAGTACATCGGATCGCCGCCATTGCAATGCTCGTCATCACCATCGTCCTGATTGCAGTGAATCACCACCTCATCGCCGACTTTCCAGCGCTTGACTGCGGAACCGACAGCCCAGACAATGCCGGATGCGTCCGATCCGGCAATGTGAAACGGTGCTTTATGCACGTCAAATGGTGAAATAGGCTGGCCCAGACCGGCCCAGATGCCATTGTAATTGACACCCGCCGCCATGACCAGAACCAGAACTTCGTGACTGTCGAGCGTGGGGATGTCGATCACTTCGATCTGCATCGCGGTTTCGGGTTCGCCATGACGCTCGCGGCGGATCGCCCACGCATACATCTGTTTGGGAACATATCCCAAAGGGGGCATTTCCCCGATTTCATACAGGTCTTTTTCCGGTGCGTCGTAAGGCGCGATTCCGATAGTCTGGTCCAGAGCCATGTGTGCCTCCATGTAAATGTATTGCGGGCAACCGCTGAATGTGCCGCGCCGCAGCAATTCATGCGGCACTTGCAGCATGAATAGAATCGCGTGCGCAACAATGCAACCCTATTTTGGCCGAATTTGTAATTTTATGACTTTAGCTTTTTCGATCTTGGCGGCAGATCAAGGCGCAGGCTGGCGGAAGGCGCTATACCGGCGGGCGCATCCAGCCGCTGCAATACAGACGCGGCATAAAAGCTCAGCACATCTGACTGGGACGGGGTCAGCGATACCTGACCGCCGTCCTGCGTGATGACGCCGCGCTGCTTCAGCACCGACAATCCCGTTTCTACGGCCTGTTCCAGCTGCCCATCTGGCAGGTGTATCCACGCGTTTTTGTCGGACAACGTGTCAAGAATGGACCGGCATGCCTGCACAAGGGCGTCCTTGCTGCAAGACAGATCGCTTTGCACCAGCGCCGCCGCGACCAGCGGAACGGGTAGCACCGGCACTGCCGCGCGGATGCGCAGCATCAGGGCTTCGGACAGGGTTCTGGTGCTGGGGGCCGGTGATTGTGTCAGAAAATCCCGCAGCGACAGTGGTTCACCATAGCAAACTGCTGCATACCCGAAGGGGGAAAACCGCCCGCGCGCCTTTTGCCATAAAACACGCAGGATGAACCCCAACACCACCTTTGCGCGCACCGGAAAGCGGCGAATGCCATGCATACCGGCAGCAATCAGCACACGGTCTTCCAGCACACGGTCATAGTTCAGGGCAACCGGCACAAACACCACATCTGCCGAATCATGCACATTGAACCCGCGCACAATGTAATGCAGCAGCCCTTTCTGGGCCTTTCCGACACTGCCGTTCAGGCTTAGCCCGCCTTCGGGGAAAATGGCCTGTGTGGTGCCTTGCTGGATCGACATCTGGACATAGCGCGCCAGAATCGCGCGATACAGTGAATTTGAATACCGCCTGCGAATGAAATACGCCCCCATCGCGCGGATCAGCGCCTTCAGCGGCCACACACGCGCCCATTCGCCCACCGCATAGCTTAGCGCAGAATGGCTGGAGGCCAGCCATGTAATCAACACATAATCCATGTTGGAGCGGTGGTTCATGACGAACACGACCGAGGCTTTGCTGTCGATCTTTTCAAGGGCTTTTGCCTCGCCCCCGCCAAGGCGGACATCATATAGCCCCTGGCTCAGGCGTTGGGCCAGCTTGATGGCGAACCCGAAATATGTCGCGGTGGAAAACCCGGGCACAATTTCGCGCGCGTAAGATCTGGCCCGTTCAAAGGCCACATTGGGGGGCACGCCGATCTGGCGGGCGTAATCGCGCACGGCTTCCATCACCTTGGGGTCGTAAATCAGACGGGTGACCTGATCTTGCCTGCGCATAATACGAAACGGTTCAATCGGGCGGGCAAGGCGTGTGTTGAGCTTGGCCACCGCCCGTTCCATGCGCCTGCGAAAAAACCAGCGCACGGACGGAAACAGGAAATGCGACGCGAAAGTGACCGCGGCAAAGGCAAGAACAAGAATCAGCGCCCAGAAAGGAATTTCAACCGTTTGGAACATGAAAATAATCTGTCAGGAAAGCCGCGCTTGGTAAATGCTGATCAAGTAGCAAAAAAGGCCCCGGAAACGGTCCGGGGCCACGCCATCTGACACTTTGTCCGAATGACAGCCGGACGATCAGCCGACCAGTTCCAGACCGGAAAAGAAATACGCGATCTCAACCGCAGCGGTTTCCGGTGCATCCGATCCATGGACCGAGTTTTCACCAACCGATTGCGCAAATTCGGCGCGGATGGTGCCGGGTGCTGCATCGGCGGGGTTGGTCGCGCCCATCACTTCGCGGTTCTTGGCAATGGCGCCTTCGCCTTCCAGAACCTGAACAACAACAGGGGCAGATGCCATGAATTCGCACAATTCGTCATAGAAGGGGCGTTCAGCATGGACTTCATAGAATTTGCCAGCCTGCGCCTTGGTCATATGAATGCGCTTTTGCGCGACGATGCGCAGACCGGCTTCTTCGAACTTGGCATTGATTTTGCCGGTCAGGTTGCGGGTCGTTGCATCGGGTTTGATGATGGAAAACGTGCGTTCCAGTGCCATGAGTAGTCTCCAATTCAGAAATCAAGCGGCGGACGGCGTCACCGTCCAGTTCCGGCGGGGCATAGCATGCCCGAATGACAAGGAAAAGACTTAAGCAGTGATCTGCCCCCACAGGTCATATTCACTGGCTTCGTCAACCTGAACCGTCACAATATCGCCGACCGACAGTGCGTCTGTCCGCTCGTCAATGAACAGGTTGCCATCAATTTCGGGGGCGTCGGCCTTGGTGCGGCAGGTGGCGATTCCGTCAGTGTCTATGTCGTCGACAATGACATCCATGCGCTGGCCCACTTTGGCCGCCAGTTTGGCTGCGGAAATGGCCTGCGCTTTTTCCATGAAACGATCCCAGCGTTCTGCCTTCACTTCGGCGGGGACATGGTCGGGCAGGTCATTTGACCGCGCCCCTTTGACGTTTTCATATTGAAAACAGCCGACACGGTCCAGTTGCGCCTCGTCCAGCCAGTCCAGCAGGGTCTGGAATTCTTCCTCTGTCTCGCCGGGGTAGCCCACGATGAACGTGGATCGCAGCGTAATATCAGGGCAAATCCCGCGCCATTCGGCAATACGGTCCAGCGTGCGTTCGGCATGGGCAGGGCGCGCCATGCGTTTCAACGTGTCAGGGTGCGCATGCTGGAACGGAATATCCAAGTAAGGCAGCACCAGCCCGTCCGCCATCAGCGGGATAATTTCGCGCACATGCGGGTAGGGATAGACGTAATGCAGCCGCACCCATGCGCCCAGCGACCCCAGATCGCGCGCAAGATCGGTGATATGGGCGCGGTGGCCGCGATCGGTGGCATGTTTGACATCCACCCCGTAGGCAGAAGTATCTTGCGAAATCACCAGCAATTCGCGCACGCCTGCGGTGACCAGCTTCTCAGCCTCTCGCACAATGGCATGGGCCGGGCGGCTGACAAGGCGGCCGCGCATATCGGGGATGATGCAGAATTTGCACTTGTGATTGCACCCCTCGGATATTTTCAGATAGCTGTAATGGCGCGGTGTCAGGCTGACGCCTGAAGCGGGCAGCAGGTCGATAAACGGGTCCGGCGATGGCGGCACGGCGCGGTGCACCGCGTCCAGCACCTGTTCATACTGGTGCGGGCCGGTCACGGCCATGACGCGCGGATGGGTGCCGGTTATGAATTCAGGCTCCGCGCCCAGACAGCCGGTGACGATGACGCGGCCGTTTTCAGACAGCGCCTCGCCAATGGCATCAAGGCTTTCGGCGCGCGCCGAATCCAGAAAACCGCATGTGTTGACAACCACGGCATCCGCACCGGCATAATCGGGGCTGATGGCATAGCCTTCGGCGCGCAGCCGCGTCAGAATGCGTTCACTATCCACCAGCGCTTTTGGACAGCCAAGGCTGACCATGCCGATGGTTGGCTGCCCTTTGCGTGCGGGCGCATGCTGGCCAATCCGCGCTTGCGGTGCAAGGTCGGGGCGCAGGTCGGGGGGATTAAGCTGTGTGCGATCACTCATGGCGCGGCATATAGCCTGTGCAGTGCCATGCGGAAAGCCCTTATATACCGTAGCGCTTGGCCGCATTCGGCAGGTTTCTTCCGATGCAGCGGCGGATGGGGTGCATATCTGTGAAATTTCCCATAGCGTGGCAGCGTATGAACATGAAGAAAGGCCCGAATATGCGTCTTGTTGCCCCGATCCTTGGACTTGCCCTGCTGGCCGCGTGCCAAAGCGAAACGCCCGATCCCGCGCCTGATATGTTTGCAAGCTGTGGCGCTGAAGATCTGCAATCGCTGACCGGCCAGCCGCTGGCGCAGTTTCAGGGACACCCCGATGCGGACGCCACCCGTGTGATTGCACCGGGCATGGCGGTCACCATGGATCACCGGCCTGATCGCCTGAATGTCGAGCATGATGAAGATCTTGTCATTACACGCATCTATTGCGGATAAATGAAGCGCTGCGCGGTGATCTGCCGCCGCGCAGCAACATCTTGCAAGTTTTGGTGAATTCTTCACCTGCCAATCCGTAAAATATGGTTTATGTTCCGCCCGAAACGAACAGCAAGGCAGGAATGATGCAAAAAGAACAGCTTGGCCGCACAGGTCTGAATGTCTCGGTCTATTGTCTGGGAACCATGACATTCGGAAATGAAACCGACGAGGCCGACGCCCACCGCCAGCTTGACCTGGCATGGGAACGCGGAATCAATTTTCTGGATGCGGCGGAAATGTATCCGGTCAATCCGGTGGCATTCGAAACTGCGGGCCTGACCGAAGAAATCGTCGGGCGCTGGCTGGCCAGCCGCAAACCCGCTGATGCGATTCTGGCCACCAAAATCACCGGCGCAGGGTCGGCCGCCGTGCAGGACGGGGCCGCGATAAGCGGCGCACGCCTGCGTACCGTGGTCGAGGCATCGCTGAAGCGGATGCAAAGTGATTGCATCGATATCTTCCAGTTGCACTGGCCCAATCGCGGGTCCTACCACTTTCGCAAAGGCTGGGGGTTCGACCCGTCGCATCAGAACCGAGTTGAGACAGTTGCCCATATGACCGAAGTGCTGCAAATGGCGCAGACTTTGATTGATGAAGGCAAGATCAGGCATTTCGCGCTGTCGAACGAAACCGCGTGGGGCACCGCAACATGGCTGCGTCTGGCCGAAGAAGCGGGCCTGCCGCGTGTGGCGAGCATTCAGAATGAATATTCGATGCTGTGCCGGATGTTCGATCTTGATCTGGCAGAACTGTCCGTCAATGAAGACATCCCGCTTCTGGCCTATTCCGCGTTGGGGGCAGGGCTGCTGACGGGCAAATATGCAGGCAATGTCACCCCTGAAAACACGCGCCGCGCGCGCTCTCCCGAACTGGGCGGGCGTATTACACCGCGCGTGTTTGAAGCTGTGTCAGGCTATCTGGCCATTGCCAATGAAACGGGGCTGGACCCTGTGCATATGGCCTATCAATGGACGCGCACGCGGCCTTTCCAGTGCATCCCGATTGTGGGCGCCCGTAATGCAGACCAGCTGGAGCATCTGTTGAACGGTGTTGATGTGACACTGGACCCACAAGTGCGCGCCGCCATCGACAAGGTGCACAGGGCAATACCCTTGCCGTTTTGATGCAAACAAGGCTGTCATGAAGGCGTCACATACGCCTGTGATACCATGCTGCACGCGCATTGCTAACTATATGGGACGGACATGAAACTTACCGGCGTTTCGGCCATTTTGTTCGACAAGGACGGCACCTTGTTTGACTTCAGCACAAGCTGGGCAGGCTGGGTGTGCCGGATTCTGGATGATCTGTCCAAAGGCAATACCGCCCACGCCAACGCCATGGCCGCCGCAATACAGTTCGACATGGGCGCGCGCCGGTTTGCGCCGACATCGCCCGTGATCGCCGGCACAATCGACGATGCGGCGGAGTTGCTGGGCGTGCATCTGCCGCAGATGTCGCACAAGGCGCTTGTCACATATCTGGCCGAAACATCTGCCGAGGCGCCAATGGTTCCGCCCGTGCCCTTGGTGCCGCTACTGTCGGGATTCCAAAAGCGGGGGGTCTTGATGGGGGTCGCAACAAATGACGGTGAAATGCCCGCCCGCGCGCATCTGACACGGGCGGGCATTTTGCATCTGTTCAGCCATATTCTGGGCTATGACAGCGGCTTCACACCCAAACCGGACCCCGCCATGCTGCTGGCTTATGCGCAACTGGCAGGCGTCGCGCCACAGGCAGTGGTGATGGTGGGCGACAGCACCCATGATCTGGTCGCGGGGCAGGCGGCGGGCATGCGCACAATCGGTGTTCTGACAGGCATGGCCAGCAAGGATGATCTGGCCCCGTTCGCCGATATCGTGCTGCCCCATATCGGGCATTTGCCGGATATCATTGCCTAAGGGCCAGTCACGCAGCAGTGTCCAGCCAGATGGTCACAGGGCCGTCATTGACCAGATGCACCGCCATGGATGCGCCGAATTCGCCGGTTTGAACGGGCACGCCCAGACCGCGCAGCGCATCGGCGAAATGCAGATACAGGCGCGCGCCTTCATCTGGCGGGGCGGCAGATGAAAACCCCGGCCGGTTGCCGCTGCGCGTATCGGCCGCCAGTGTGAACTGGCTGACCACCAGCGCCCCGCCACCGGTATCTTTCAGCGCAAGGTTCATCTTGCCCGCATCGTCGCAGAATATGCGCAGCTTGTGTATTTTTGCGGCCAGTGCATCGGCCTGCGCGACCGTATCACCCTGCATCGCACATATCAGGATCAGCAGGCCGGGGCCGCATTGGCCAATGGTCTGACCCGCGACATCGACCCGCGCCTGAGCAACCCGCTGGACAAGTGCGCGCATCAGATTTCATGCGCCCATGGCGGGTTTGCACCGGCGCGCGACACGGTCACCGCCGCCGCTTTCGCCCCCATCTCCAGCGCGGCGGTCAGGGTCGCGGCATCAATCGCGGCAATGCCTGCCTTGCTCAACACACCTGCCTGTGCAAGGCTTGCCAGCACCCCTGCATTGAACGTATCCCCCGCGCCAACAGTGTCGACCACGGCAACAGGGCGAGAATGAACCTGTGCAACCCCGCCAGCCCAGAAGGCACGCGCGCCTTTGGCCCCTTCGGTGATGATCACGATATTTGGACCGCGCGCGCGCAGATCATGCGCCAAGGGTTCAATCGTCCCGTCCCCCATCAACCAGTGCAGATCCTCATCTGACAGTTTGATAATATCTGCCTGCGCAATCATGGCATCCAGCCGCGCCCGATAGGCGGTTTCATCGCGAATGAAATCGGGGCGGATATTGGGGTCCAGCATGACAACACGCCCGCCCGCCCGCGCGCAAAGCGCTTCATAGCCCGCGCCGCACGGATCACCCGCAAGCGATATACCGCCAAAAAACAACGCGTCCACCGTGTCAGGCAGGGTGGGCAACTCGGCCATGTCCATGTCGCGCAGCGCCGTGCCGCGGTCATAGAACGCATAGCGCGCCTGACCGTCCCGCAATGTAACAAAAGCCAGTGTGCAGGGCCGGTCAACTGCAGGTGACAGGCTGTGATCCACGCCGGACGCATCCAGCCCCGCGCGCAGTTGCGCGCCGAACAGGTCATCAGACAGCGGACAAAAGAAGCCCGACTGTGCCCCAAGACGCCCCAGCGCGACAGCCGTGTTAAAGACAGCGCCGCCCGCATAGGGGGCAAACGCGGCCTCTTGCGCGGATGTTTCACGCGGCAACATGTCGATCAGCGCTTCGCCACAACACAAGATCATGATCTTCCCTTATCCGCCCATTTCAGCGATGTAAAACGCAACCGCCAGAAGCACCAGCCCCGCCAGCACTGCGCCTGCAATCTTTGGCCATGACCATGGCCGCTCGCCCTGCACGCGTCCGGTCTGGCCATTCACGATAAAGCGGTAGCTTTTGTCGCGGTAGCGATAGGCAGCCATCCAGATGGGCAATAACAGATGCTTGAAACGTTCATCATCATAGTCCGTCGAAACTGACGATACCCGCTGTTCATCCCCGCCAATATCGCGGCAGATATCGGCGTGAATCTGCTCGGCCATACGTTCCTTGGCAATCTCGAACCCTTCGGGCAGTTCCACACTATAGGCTTCTGCACGAAAGCCCGACAGATAATCGGCGCTATAAAGTTGCAGATCTGCCATGGTCCACGGCTCCAGCCTGCGAATATTCGCGCGCGGCAGCGAATTGGACGCCATGACCAGCAGATCAAGAAACTGCCGCGACACCCGCCCCGAGGCCGCACGCCAGCGCGTGCGCCGTTCGCGCCGGGTTTTGCCATTCGCCCCCCTGACAGTGACATAGTAATATGTCCCGCGTTGTCCGGTATACTGGCTGCGGGTCGCCACATCAAAAGCCCAGTAGGGCACATACAGCCCGTTCAGGCGGCCCGTGCTGCGCGCGTATTTGGCCAGCGCCGACGGGGCAAACCAAAGCCCCCCCAGCCATGCCTTCATCTTGGCCTGTGCATCTGATTCCGATAACTTGAAAGGCAGGATCGCATGCGGCTTGATATGCCGGTTCGTGCCCGTATCCGT
The DNA here is from genome assembly GCA_020832445.1 of Paracoccaceae bacterium. Taxonomy (GTDB): domain Bacteria; phylum Pseudomonadota; class Alphaproteobacteria; order Rhodobacterales; family Rhodobacteraceae; genus Roseinatronobacter. Next base: position 50,881 of record JAFIEO010000088.1, on the reverse strand, counting down.
AACGATGGGACTGGCGCAAAACGGGCATTCCGCCGAATGCACATTTTCTTCAAACTGAACATCTGCCCCGCAGGTGTCACAATGAACGACACGCGTTTCTTCCAGTTCCGATGCGGGCAGGGCTTGCGCCACCGCTTCGTGGTAATCCAGCGATTGCAGCGCTGTTACGCGGGTTTCATCGTCAATTTGCGGGATTTCCTGTTCATGCCCGCAATATTCGCAACTCAGCCGGGGCTGGCCCGGCAAAAAACGCAGCGACGCCCCGCATTGCGCGCATGGAAAACGGTGTTCGGTCTGTGTGCTTGGCATGAAATGTTCCGGCCGTGCGGTTCGGGGCACTGCACCCCTGCACCTTCATCTTGCAAAAAATACTCAAAAACACAGGCGCGCAGGCGCGCTGTGCCTGCGTGTATCAGCCAACAGGCGGCGGGGGTGGCGGGGGCATGGATGCAAACAGTTGTGCCAGGGCAGGGATATCGCCTGCTTTTTTCCAGCCCGATTGCCCTTCGGTCCAGACCAATGTGTCGCGTGTGATCTGGCTTGCCAGTTGCGATTGTGCAAAAGGACCGCGGGTCTGCCCGTTTTCGGCAATATGCCACATCGGCTCTGACGCGGGGGGTGGTGGCGGGGGCGGGGTTGCCGCAGACGGCGCACCGGAAGGGGCGGCAGCAGGCTGGCCGGACATCGCCTGCCCCATGGACTGGGCCATACCCATGCCCATACCCATCCCCATGCCTGCACCAAGCCCGGCACCCATGCCGCCTTCGCCACCTTCGGCGGCGTTCTGCATGGCCTGTGCTGCGGAAAACTGCGTGAACTTGTTCAGATCGCCCACAATGCCCATGCTGGTGCGCTGGTCCAGCACCTTCTCGACCTCGGGCGGGAGTGAGATATTCTCGATATACAATTCGGGCATTTCCAACCCGTATTCGGCCAGTGTGGGGGCAATAGCCTTGCCCACCATATCCGACAAATCCTTGGTATTTGCGGCCATGTCCAGCGCGGGAATGCCGCTTGCTGCCAGAACGCGGCTGACCTTTTGCACTACGATATTGCGGATCTGGCCTGCGATCTTTTCCTGCGTAAAATCGCCATCTGTGCCCACGATTTCACGCATGAAGGCAACAGGGTCGGCCACACGGATGGCATAGGACCCGAAGGCGCGCAGCCGCAATGGCCCAAATTCCGGGTCGCGCAGCATGATCGGGTTCTGGGTGCCCCATTTCAGGCCGGCAAACCGGCGGGTGTTGATGAAATAGATTTCCGATTTGAAGGGCGAATTGAAGCCGTGGTCCCAATGCTGCAACGCTGTCATCAGCGGCATGTTGTTGGTTTCCAGCTGATACATGCCGGGATCAAACACATCGGCAAGCTGGCCTTCATGCACAAATACCGCCAGCTGCCCCTCGCGCACTGTCAGCTTGGCCCCGTACATGATGGAATTGCCATAGCGTTCAAAGCGGTAGACCATCGTATTTCGGGTGTCGTCGGTCCATTCGATAACGTCGATAAACTGACCTTTAAGGAAACTGAACACCATGACGGAACCTCTGGGTTTAGATGTGGATTTGGGGACAGATCTGTCTAGCTTTCGCCGCCCATCACTTCCGATGCGATGCGGCGGATTATGGGGCGGGCTTCGGGTTCGCGCATTCCAGGGCGCAGGCGCGGGTCATACAGCATACGCAGCAAATACTCGTCCATTGCCGTCAATACCGCAAATTCCGCCGCATCATTGAACAGCGACGGGCGCGCACGGGGGCTGTCATTGGGCAGGCCCATGCCTTGTGCCAACTCTTCGTGATAGCACGCCATGCGCGACAGATCAGGCAATTCCGCACGAATAACGGCAACGGCATCGGTATAGATATCTGTTCCGCTGCGCGAGAAAGCCAGCACCAGACAAGACACGCTGCGCGGCAAATTCGTGACCACATCTTGCGTGGTCTGGTCAATTCCGGGGATCAACCGGCGCAACTGCGGGCCAATGGCACGGCGTTCGGTTTCATCCAGAACAAGAACATGGAAATTCGCAGACCCTTGCGTAACGCTGACAGGATGGCCTGTCAGCGCACCAAGACGCGCGGCAAACTGGCTTACAAGTCGTGTGTCGGCGCGCTGCATCGGTTCAGGGACGGAATCGCCAAACTGCAACCGCATGCGAACCGGGCCGCGCCAGCGCCGCAACGGGGCAGGGGTTTTCTGTTCCACAAGGCGGTTGCCCACAAAGGTGTATTCATCATGCAGCGCCACCCGCACAAAAACATCCTCCAGATCGCGCGCGGCAAATGGCACATCAGCGGGGCGGGGGTCGGTGCGCAACAACCCGTCGGCCAGACGCTGGTTTTCGACGCGCTTGAAATGCGCGGCAACCGCCGAAGACAGCGGCGTAGGGGTTTCGATTTCGGTTGCGGGCGCTTCTGCAGTGGGCGGCGCGGGGGCGGCAGCGGGTGCCGCCACAGTGCCGGACGGGGATTGCGTGCCCGTAAATGGCGTGCAAGCCCCCAACGCAAACAGCAGCGCAAATGCTGGCAAATGCCCTTGCGGTGCTTTCATGTCACGCCCCCAAACCATCAGATCATGCCTTTTGCGAACCAGCATCCGCCACAGTGTCACCATCGCGGGCAGATGACCGCGCAGATGACAGGGATTTGCGCAGATCAGCTTCCATGCGGGTCAGTTCTTCTTCTGCCGCAGCACGCTTTGTGCGCCCTTCATCGGCAATCTGCAAACTGTCCTCGATTGTGGCGATAAGGGTTTCATTCGCCTGTCTGACCGCTTCAATATCAAACACGCCGCGCTCGATTTCCTCGCGCACTTCGCGGTTGGCATCGCGCAGGTTCTCGGCGTTCGAGGTCAGCAATTCATTGGTCAGGTCATTGGCCGCACGCACCGCCTGTGCCGCTTCGCGCGAGCGTTGGATTGTCAGTGCCTGCGCCAGTTGCGTTTCCCAAAGCGGCACAGTGTTGACCAGTGTGGAGTTGATCTTGGTGACAAGGCTTTTGTCATTTTCCTGCACCAGCCGGATGGAGGGCAGCGATTGCATCGTCACCTGACGTGTCAGCTTCAGGTCATGCACGCGGCGTTCCAGATCATCGCGTGCGGCACGAATATCGCGCAATTCCTGCGCTTTCAGCACCTTGTCGCTTTCATCCGCGGCGGCAACTTCGGCTTCCTTTGCCGGAATATCTGTTGCGTCAAGTTCCTTCAGCTTGGCTTCGCCCGCAGCAATATAGATCGCCAGTTCATGATAGAATTCCAGCGTTTTTTCATACAGCTTGTCCAGCGCCTTGATGTCCTTCAACAGCGCGGTTTCGTGGTTCAGCAAACTTCCCGTAATCCGGTCGATCTGGGATTGAACGGTGTTGTAGCGTTCCTGAAATTTCACCATGGGCGCCGCAGCACCGGTCAGGCGTTCCCACCAGCTGCGCTTGCGGCGGGTGTCCAGTTCACTAACCGAAAACCCGCGCAATGTAGACACCATTTCGCGCAAACCGTCGCCTGCCGGTCCCAGATCCTTGTTCTTCACATCTGCCAGCATCGCCTGCGATATCTGTTGCAGATCCATCTGCGCACGCGACCCGAAGCCAATGATGGTGCTGGTCGATCCCATGTCGATTTCACCCATACGCGCCTTAATGGCGTCGGCATCCGTTGCGGGCGCGCTTTCAAGACTGGGCATATCTGTTGCAGGGTCTGCCAGAGGCATCGCCACCACAGCGTCTATCTCTTTGGTAAGGCTCGCGGCCTCTTGGCGGATGGCGTCTGACATTGCAGTGTTCCTCTCATACTGTGTAAACTAAACAAAAATAAATCATACTTTACTCTGCGCGCAGACCTTCACGCTCCAGCCGTTCGCGCAAGACTTCTATCTCGATCTCCAGATCGGTGCGGTCATCTTCCAGCAAGGCTTCGCGGCGCAGCGCGAAGCGGTTTTCAAGATCATCCAGAAGTGCCAGATATTCAACGCGCGCTTGCTGGTCGCGGTTCCGCACATAAAGATCGGCGAACTTGACCGTCGCATCCCGCGCGCCAATCAGGTAAATTCCAAGATAGCGCCGCGCCACACTCAGGCGTCTGGGGTCGTGCTCGACCGCACGGAACAATTGCCGGAGTGTCGCGCCAAAACTTTCGACCCGACCGGCCAGCGCGCGGTCCCCGCTGCGCTTGATGGCGTCTTGCATGGCCGACAGGTGGGTCTCCGCCTCCTCAACCGCGCGTGTGACGCGGTCGGTCTGGAACGTGTCTACACCTTCCATGCCCTTATCGCTCAACGGGTCCGGCCCGAAAGCCCCGAAATGCAGAACTGCGCCCAATATGCCGAATATAAGCGCAGCGCCCAGGCCGCCCGACAACCCTGCCAATGCCAGCCCGCCGCCTGTCAGGACTGATGCAAATATTTTGCGCGGAATGGCGGGCCTGCGTGCGATCTTGCGCGCCTCATAGGCCGCCTGTGCAAGAACCCCTTCGCGGGTCAGCCATGCCGCCAGCATCAGCACCGCGAACGCGCCAAGGTTCAGCGCAAGCCCGACCGGATCATTGAAAAACGCGCGGATGGCAAAGGCAAACGGCACCACAAACAGCAGATTGACCCGCGCGCCCACCGGATGGGGGCGGACTGGCGCAGATGCAAGGGGGCGTTGGTCAGCATTGGGGCTGAAACGTCCACCAAAACGCTGGGTCATCTTCTAGCCCCCTATAATGGCTACATACACGATCAAGGCCAGAAGAAGCGCGTAGGATGTCTTTTGCAATCCCGTAGTCATCTGATCCCCGATATATAGGCCGAACAAGACTAAAATATAAAAGCTGATGAACCAGATTGAAAGGATGGATTACCAGCCGCACCGCAGATAAGCGGAATCTCTGACTTTGGTGGCCTAACGCTTTGATTTCGGGGGGCGGGCGGGTTTGCCGGCCATCTCCTTGGCCGGACCTGCGCTGCGGGTGGTGGCGGTGCGGGACGCGCTGTTGGCGCGCTGGGGGCGTGGCCCCGTGCCTGGTGCTTTGTCTGGCCCAGTGCGCGGCCCTTTGCGCGGCCCTGTGTCTGGCGCCTTACTGTCGGGTTTCGTGGGCCGCTTGCCCTGTGACTTTTGCGCGAACGGCTTTGGTCCCGATGGTTTCTGCCCTGCGGGTTTCAAGCCTGCGGGCCTTGGCTTCTTGCCCTTGACGACCACGTCTTCGTGCGGGGCCGCTTCACCAAGCTGCTCGCGCAAGACACGCGATTTCACTTCAGCCACAGCACCTTTGGCCAGCTGCCCCAGTTGAAACGGGCCATAGCTGACACGGATCAGGCGGTTCACGCTTAGACCGACATGATCCATGGCGCGGCGGATTTCGCGGTTCCTGCCTTCGCGAATGCCGATGGTCAGCCACGCATTGGCGCCTTGCTGGCGGTCAATGCTGACGATCATGGGCTGGAACCGCTCGCCTTCTATTTTCACACCGTCGCGCAGGGGGGCCAGCATGTCATCCGTGGGGGTGCCATTCACGCGAACGCGATATTTGCGCAGCCAGCCGGTGCTGGGCAGTTCCAGACGGCGTTTCAGATCACCGTCATTGGTCAGCAGCAACAACCCCTCAGAATTCAGGTCCAGCCGCCCGATTGACATAACGCGGGGCATATCGTCGGGCAGGGCGTCAAACACCGTCTGGCGGCCCTGTTCGTCCCGCGTTGTTGTCACCAGTCCCAGCGGCTTGTGATACATCCACAGTCGCGCGGGTTCCGCCGCGGCAAGCGGTTTGCCATCAACGCTGATGCGGTCGCGCGCGGTGACATTCAACGCGGGGCTGTCAATGCGTTTGCCATTCACCGCAACGCGGCCTGCGGTGATCATCACCTCGGCCTCGCGGCGCGATGCGACACCTGCGCGGGCCAGAACCTTGGCAATGCGTGATCCGTCCTCGGGCATCTGCCCCTCCATAGGTTTCATCTTGCCAAAAATACTCCGGGGGTGAATTGGGCCAAAGGCCCAAGAGGGGGCAGCGCCCCCGCACATCGCCTTAAGGTGTCCAGCGCAAGAAATTCGCAATCATCCGCAGGCCAGTGGCCTGCGATTTTTCAGGGTGAAACTGCGTGCCGACAATATTGTCGCGCGCCACAATCGCGGTCACCGGCCCGTCATAATCGACATGTGCCAGCAAATGCGCAGGGTCGGCCACGCGAAACTGGTAGCTGTGCACGAAATAGGCGTGATCCCCGCTGCTGACGCCTTCCAGCACCGGATGGGCACGGTCGATCACCAGATCATTCCAGCCCATATGCGGCACTTTCAGCGCGGGGTTATCGGGGGCAATGCGCACGACTTCGCCGCCGATCCAGTCCAGACCGGCCACATCTTCATATTCGCGCCCCATACTTGCCAGCATCTGCATGCCCACGCAAATGCCCATAAACGGCACTGCGCGCTTCAGCACGGCCTCTTCCAGCGCTTCGGTCAGCCCGTCTACCGCCCCCAGCGCGCGACGACAGGCGGGATAGGCGCCATCGCCGGGCAGCACGATGCGGGTTGCGCGCGCCACATCTTCGGCGCGCGCACTGACCAGCACATTGCCTGCACCTGTCTCGGCCGACATGCGCTGAAACGCTTTTTCGGCGGAATGCAGATTGCCGCTTTCGTAATCAACCAGAACTGTCAGCATATGCGCCTACAATGCCCCCTTGGTGGACGGGATCGCATCGCCTTTGCGCGGGTCGGTTTCCACGGCCATGCGCAACGCGCGTGCAACCGCCTTGAAGGCCGCCTCGGCAATGTGGTGGCTGTTGATGCCGTGCAACTGGTCGATATGCAGGGTAATCCCGCCATGCGTGGCCAGCGCCTGAAAGAACTCGCGCACCAGTTCGGTGTCGAATGCGCCGATTTTCGCGGTCGGAAAATTCACATTCCACACCAGATAGGGCCGCGCCGACAGATCCAGCGCGCAGCGGACCTGCGCATCATCCATGGGCAGATGGCATTCACCATAGCGCCGGATACCGCGCTTGTCGCCCAAGGCCTGCGCAATCGCCTGACCCAGCGCTATGCCGCAATCCTCGACAGTGTGGTGATCATCGACATGCAGGTCGCCCGCAGCTTTCAGCGTGATGTCGATCAGCGAATGGCGCGCAAGCTGGTCCAGCATGTGATCGAAGAACCCCACGCCGGTCTGAATGTCATAAGCGCCGCTTCCGTCCAGATTGATGCGGGCCGAAATTTCGGTCTCGGCGGTTTTGCGGGTGATCAAAGCCTCGCGCATGGGCAATCCTTCATTCTGTCTGGCCTTCATTCTGTCTATCTGGGCATGCGTGCGTGGTATAGGCGCTTGCGCGGGTCGGGGGAAGGGGGCAATCTGGGCGCAACATATGAAAAGGGGCGCAGATGACAGTTCATATCGGGGCGAAGCCGGGGGAAATTGCGCAAACAGTCCTGATGCCGGGCGATCCGATGCGCGCAAAATGGGCGGCGGAACGGTTTTTGACGGGCGCTGAATGTGTCAATCAGGTGCGCGGTATGCTGGGCTATACCGGCACATGGCGCGGTCACCGTGTCAGCATTCACGCCTCCGGCATGGGCATGGCGTCAATGTCGATTTATGCGCATGAACTGCTGCACGATTATGGCGCGCGCACGCTTATTCGTGTTGGGTCCACCGGCGCGATGCAAGAGCATATGAATTTGCGCGACATCGTGCTGGCCCAGACCTGCACAACCATATCCACCCCCTCCAAGCCGCTGTTCAGGGACGTGCAGTTCGCACCTTGTGCAGATTTCGGCCTGTTGCGCGCGGCCCATGATGCGGCCTGTGCCCTTGGGTTGCCGGTGCATGTGGGCAATATCTACAGCTCCGACACATTCTATGACGAACGCCCCGACCTGAACGCGATCATGACCCGCCACGGCGTTCTGGCGGTCGAGATGGAAGCGGCGGAATTATACGCGGTTGCAGCCCGTTTTGGCGCGCGCGCGCTGGCCGTGATGACAGTGTCGGACCATTTGCTGCGGGGCGAGCACCTGACATCGCTGGACCGTGAACAGGGGTTTGAGGGCATGTTCGAACTGGCCCTGACAGCCGCATTCGCCAAGTAGCCGCAGTTCGCCATCACCCTGCGTTTTTATGTGCGCGGGCGCTGAAAAACTGCTCCAGCACAGCCAAGGCCTGGGCGTCGGCCAGAACCGCCGGATGCACAAACAAAATGTTGAACTGGTGGCGGAATTCGAAATCGCGCGCGACGGGAATCAGCCCCAGCCCCATCAGATGCGCACAAATATCGGTGTGCAGCCACTGGCCGGACCAGAAGGCGCGGGTTTCAACTTCGATCATCATGGATTGCACGCGGGGCAGGGTGCGTGCAGCCCCCGCAAGCAGTTTTCCCGCCGCCCCTTCGACATCGACCCAGAGCGCCACGGTGCCGGACTGGTCGCCGATGCAGGCGTCCAGCGTCGTGCCTGCGACGGTCACTTCTTCATGGCGCGCGCTTGCATCTGTGCGTATCAGCAGCGAACTGCGCCCTGATGCGGGGGCGCGCGCAACGCCGCCTTCTTCAACCAGCACATTAAAGGTGACAGGGCCGTCCTCGTCGGTCAGGGCCGTCAACCGGTAGTCGACGCCCGCTGCGGCAAAATCCGTTCTGGCGGTGAACTTGTTGAAGTTATAAGGGTTTGCTTCAAACGCGATCACTGTTGTATCCGGCGACACATCGCGGATTTTCAATGATGTGGCGGCGTTATGTGCGCCCGCCTCAACAAACTGGGCGGGTTTCAATGCCCGCTGCAACCCGTAGAAAAGCTGCCGCAACTGCCGCGCAGATACTTTGCGCCCCTCGCGCTCGCGCAAGTCATAAAACTGTGCAGCTTCTGACATTTGCGCCATGGCGCGGGCAACATTGAACTGGTCCATACTCATTCCACTGGTTATCAACTGCGGTGCCTACAGTGGCGCGCGAAACAAATCCGGTCAAGCGGGCATAAGGTATTCGGGCCTTGCCGTATCAAAGGCCCTTGCGCGCACACCGTAAAGCCGCTAATGCAGCGCCACTTCACAGGTAGGGGCAGGGCCAAGGGACAGACATCCCCCAAGGTCCACCGGTTGAGGCAATGGCCTTCAAATCCCCTACCCAGGCGCAAACCGGAAAGGAAAACGATATGGCGCTTCCTGAATTCACACTGCGTCAGCTTTTGGAAGCTGGCGTTCACTTCGGTCACCAGACACAGCGCTGGAACCCGCGTATGGGGCCATATATTTATGGCGAACGCAACGGCATCCACATCATGGACCTGACGCAAACCGTCCCCATGCTGGACGCGGCACTGAATGTTGTGCGCGAAACCGTTGCAAAAGGCGGGCGTGTGCTGTTTGTCGGCACCAAACGTCAGGCACAGGCACCGATTGCCGATGCGGCTGAACGTTCTGCCCAATATTTCATGAACCACCGCTGGCTGGGTGGCACGCTGACCAACTGGAAAACCGTGTCGCAGTCGATTTCGCGGCTGAAATCCATTGACGAGCAGCTTGATGGCGGTGCCGAAGGCCTGACCAAGAAAGAGCGTCTTGGCATGGAACGCGAGCAGGCGAAACTGCAAGCCAGCCTTGGCGGTATCCGCGATATGGGTGGCCTCCCTAACCTGCTGTTCGTCATCGACGTCAACAAGGAAGATCTGGCCATCGCAGAAGCGCGCAAACTGGGCATTCCCGTTGTGGCCGTGGTTGACACAAACTGCTCGCCCGATGGTGTTGATTACATCATCCCCGGCAATGACGACGCATCGCGCGCGATTTCGCTGTATTGCGATCTGGTTGCCCGTGCCGCCCTTGACGGGATGAGCGCGCAGATGGGCGCTGCCGGTATCGATGTCGGCGCACTGGAAGAAACCCCGACAGAGGAAGCACTGGCCGAACCGGTTGCTGAATCTTCGGACGCGTAAGCGCCAGTTTTTGACATGAAATTGTGACAGGGGCGTGGTTCAACGCCTCTGTTTCCTTCTTTTTCAGGAGTAAGAACAATGACCATCACCGCTGCAATGGTGAAAGAACTGCGCGAAACCACAGGCGCAGGCATGATGGACGCGAAAAAAGCGCTGACTGAAAACAACGGCGACATGGAAGCGGCACAGGACTGGCTGCGCACCAAAGGGTTGGCCAAGGCCGCGAAAAAATCCGGTCGTGTTGCGGCCGAAGGGCTGGTTGGCGTGGCCGTTGACGGCACCAAGGGTGTCGCAGTCGAGATCAATTCCGAAACCGATTTTGTTGCCAAGAATGCCGAATTTCAGGGCATGGTTTCCGGCATCACCACTGTTGCGCTGAGCGTGTCCGATGTGGACGCGCTGAATGCGGCCGAACTGGACGGCAAACCGGTTTCGACCGTGCTGACCGACGCCATCGCGAAAATCGGCGAGAACATGACACTGCGTCGCATGGCGCTGGTCGAAGGGGATGCGGTTGCGGCCTATGTCCACAACGCCGCCACCGATGGAATGGGCAAAATCGGTGTTCTGGTCGCGCTGAAAGGCACAGACAGCGGTATCGGCAAGCAAATCGCAATGCATATTGCCGCCACCAACCCCGCATCACTGTCCCAAGCCGATCTGGACCCTGCGCTGATCGAGCGTGAAAAATCTGTTCTGACCGAACAGGCACGCGAATCCGGCAAGCCAGAAGCAGTCATCGAAAAGATGATCGAAGGCCGCATGAAGAAATTCTTTGAAGAAGTCACACTTCTTGGACAGAAATTCGTCATGGACCCGGACAAGACCGTTGCCGAAGTTGCCGCCGATGCAGGCGTCGAAGTGCTGTCCTTCATCCGTATGGAAGTTGGCGAAGGTATTGAGAAAAAAGAAGAAGATTTCGCTGCCGAAGTTGCAAAACTTCAGGGTTAGAGCATGTTGCTCAAAAGTGGGAACCTGCTTTGAGCTTCCTGGACATGCGAAATCAATAAGTTAGAGCATGTCTCGTGAATGCGAATGAACGTGATATGCTCTAATCGCGACTGTCAGCTTGATTATAAAGTGGTGCCCTTTCGGGGCGCCGCTTTTTTCGTGGTACTATCCTCGACAAAATAACATTTGTTTGAAATACTGAAGCGACGCCGATTTTTATCGGCGTCGCTTTTGGCTTGCGTTACATGCGGGGCAATCTGGCAGTCATATGTTGCAGCATATGATTGCCGCCCGCGCGTTCAGATGACGCGCCGATCAGTCAAGCGGTGCGGGTTCTTCCTCAAGCGGTGCGGTTTCGCCGCCTTCGACAGGATCAATCAACCCGGCTTCAACAGCCGCTTCATATTCAAAACTGTCAATCACACCATCATTGTTGGTATCGACTTCGTCGAACAGTTCCGGCGTTGCTTCGGGGAAGGCAATCATGAAGTCTTCCATCGTCCACGCGATGTCGGTCGCGCCCATCTGTGCAGTGGCGATGCCGGTCATGAATGCAAGTGCCGCAATCGAGGTCATGGTTTTCTTGAACATCTTCACTCTCCTATTTTGGGGACAGATGCAGGGTGTCCCGCATCTGGGGTGAAGATGCGCGCAACCGGCCCATGGATACAAGAAGCCCGGCAAGTTCACGCCAGCAGGTCGGCGTCACTTTGCCAAAACCCTTGTATTTAACGGCAAGTTATTGCCCCGCACGCACCTTATCACATGGCAGCGATGGAACCGTGCGGGAAACCGCTGATTTCTGATCACCGCTGATCACACGACCTCACGCAGGGGGCATCTTGTTCGGTGCAATGCCAAGGCGCGCGACTCAGTCGCGTCAACACACAGCTAATGATTGCGCAGCGTTTCGCAGCGGTCCTGTAATTGACACGCACGCGTCAGGTCGGGCGACAGCGCGACCATAGCGTCGAACTGTGTCAGAAAAACCTGACCGGTCAGTGCATCAAGGAAGTGACTGCGTGTCAGTTGGTCCATGACGGGGCCTTTGACCTCTGACAGGTGAAACTTAACGTCTGCGGTCTGCAAGCGTTCGTTGATCGCCTCCAGACTTTCCAGTGCGGACGCGTCAATGTAATTCACCGCTGTGCATTGCAGCACAACATGGCGCAGGGCAGGGCGGTCGGACAAGGCTTGGGTCACGCGGTCTTCCAACGCGCGGGCATTGGGAAAATACAGCGATTCATCCACACGGATCGAAAACACCTGATCGTCGGTGACAACATTGTGCCGTTCGATATTGCGGAAATGCTCGGTCCCCGGCACTTGCCCCACAACGGCCATATGCGGGCGTGATGTCCGGTATAGAAACAGCACCAGCGACAGCCCGACACCCGCCATCAACCCTTGTTCAACGCCCACAAACAAGGTGAACACCATTGTCGCAGCCATGGCAGCCCCATCCGCGCGCGAATAGGCCCATGTGCGCGGCAGGGCGCGGAAATCCAGCAGCGACAAGACAGCAACCACAATAATGGCGGCCAGGGTCACGCGCGGCAGGAAATACATAAGCGGGGTCAGAACCATAAGCGCCATGGCAATCAACACAGCCGTGATGGCCCCAGCAGCAGGTGTGGCCGCGCCCGCGTCATAGTTCACGATGGATCGCGACAACCCGCCAGTGACCGGCATGGCGTTGCTGACGCCAGCCCCCAGATTGGCCAGACCAAGCGCCACCAACTCGCGGTCGGGGTCTACGGATTGGCGTTTTTTGGCGGCAAGGGTCTGGGCGATGGAAATACTTTCAACATAGCCGACAATGGCGATCATTGCCGCCGGTGCAATCAGCAGTTGCAGCAAGCCAAAATCGAACGCAGGCAGGCCAAATTCCGGCAAGCCGCGCGGCACATCCCCCAAAATGGCAATGCCGCGTTCATCCAGCCCCAATGCCCAGACAAGCAGTGTTGATGTGACAACCGCGATCAGCAGCGCTGTCTTGCCCAACAGTTTCGCCAAAGGTGGCGCTATACCAATGCGCTGCAACAGGCGTGCCAGCCCTGCGCGGGACCAGATCAGGAAGGCAAGGATAACTGCGGCGAAAACAACGGTCAGTACAGAGATATCGGCGCTGTTTGCAAATACGGACGGTACGACCTGCGGCAGCGTCTTGCCAGAAATATCAGCCCCAAGAAGGTGGCGTAACTGGCTGGCAGCAATTAATATTCCTGCGGCAGTAATGAATCCGGAGATGACAGGATGGCTTAGAAAGCTGGCAATAAAGCCCAGTCTGAACAGCCCCAGAACCAGCATCATACCACCAGACAGAAGCGCCAGCCACAACGCGGCAAGGTGATAGTGTTCCGTGCCTGATTGCGCGACCGCGCCCGCGGCGGCCGCTGTCATCAGCGCAACCACGGCAACCGGACCCACGGCCAGCGCGCGCGATGTCCCGAATGCCGCATACAGCACCAGTGGCAACATCGCACCATACAGCCCGGCCTGCGGTGGCAGACCTGCCAGCATCGCATATGCCATACCTTGCGGGATCAGCATGATCGTTACAACCGAAGCCGCGATCAGATCATTGCTTAGATCCGCGCGCGAATACTGTCTGGCCCAGGTCAGGAAGGGCAGAAATCGGGTTTGCATAGTGCATAGCCTGTCAGTCAGGGGGGCCGGCCTGCATGCCAGGACAGCGGACCCCTCATATACTTACGGCACAAACATATTGCAAGATTTGAATATTGAAGTTACGCCCCGAAAGTTGCTTCGGGTATCCTGCTACAATATGGCGGGTTAACGATACACTCACTCCTTCAATCGGTTGATGGTTTCTGCAAGTCGTCCCACGCGATCGCGTGTCGCCGCGATTTTCGCATTCACCTGTTCTGCTGCTTCGCGTGCGCGCACTGCAAGCGCGCGAACCTCTCCTGCGACGACTGCAAATCCGCGACCGGCATCACCGGCGCGCGCCGCTTCTACAGACGCGTTCAGCGCCAGAAGATTTGTTTGCATCGCAATGCTGTCAATCGTTTCGACCACCTGTGAAATCTCCTGACTGGAGGCCGTTACATCGCGCACAGCGTCATTCGTGTCCTTGACGGCCTGCGCGCGAGAGGTGATGTCCGGGCCATACATAAGGTATTTCTGCACATCGCCCGAAATATCGGTCAGGGTCAGAAAATAGGCATCGAAAATGGATTGCGTCCCGTCAGTGCGCGCGAACACAATATCCTGTCGACATTCGCCAGTTTCCTTCAGCTTGTCCAGTTTTTCCGCTTCAAGCAACTCAAGCAGGCCGGGCAGGGGCTGGCCATCAAGATGCGTTGTAAGATAGGCGTTTGCCTTAATGCTTCGGCCATCGGCATTCCATTCTGCCATGGCGGCAGTTTGGGAAATCGCTTCCAACTGGCGGGTATATTCCAGCGATGTCAGCTTGATCGACGAAATATTTGCCTGGATTGAGATGAATTTCTCGATCTTGCCATTCTTGTCGAACACTGGATTGACCGCCAGTGAAATCCAGTAGGGTTTGCCGGACCGGTCATAGTTCAAAATTTCCTCATAAAACGGGTTCCCGCTGGAAAGCGCCTTGGAGATGCGTTTCACCGTTTCAGGGTCGGTTTCCGGCCCCTGAAGAAACTCGCCCGGCTTACGCCCCATAACCTCTTCCGGTTTATAGCCGGTCAGGCGTGTGAAGCCCGAATTCACATAGATGAGCTTGCGATCCGCGCCAGTGATAAGCACGGCGTTATCGGTTTCATCAGCAACCAGCGACAGCAGGCGGATATGTTCACGGCGTCCCACCTCCTCGGTGACATCGCGCAGGAATGCCGTGTAGGTGATTGTCCCATCCTCTCGGGGAACTTTCGACAGGGAAAGATTTACCCAACGTTTTTCACCATCCTTGCGCACAAGCAGCACTTCGCGGGATGTCCCGACAATGCGATTTATACCTGTTCTGCGGTTGTGGTTGACCAGATCATCATGCTGCGCACGGTGGGTTGTCGGCACAAGCATATCGACATTCCTGCCCATAACTTCGTCGCGGGAATAGCCCCAAAGCCGCTCGGCCGCCGGGTTGAAAAATACAACGTTGTTTTGCGCATCGATTTCGACCACGGCATCAAGCGCCTGTTCAAGGGTTTCCCGCAGGCGCCTTTCCGCGATCTTGATCCCTGAAATGTCCTTCAGAAACGCTGTATAGCATATTCCTTCTTCCGTATGGACCTTGGACAAGGTCAGCCCCACGGTCGCTTGCGTCCCGTCGAAACGTTCAATCTGCACTTCCCGCATTGTTCCGACGATCCGGTTTTCGCCAGTGCGCCGGTTATGATTGACCATGTCGTCATGACCGCTGCGCATTGCCTGTGGAACCAGACGCTTGACATTCTTCCCCAGAATTTCGTCGCGCGATACTTTCCACAATTCTTCTGCGGCTTTGTTGAAGAACACCACATCATTATTCGCGTCGATCGACACGACAGCGTCTATAGCCTGTTCAAGAATGGCATCATTTTGATGTTCTTTCGGGACCTCCAGACATAGCAGCCGAAACGCGGTGTCCCCCAGATGCATGTCATGCGATATGGATTTGTAGGATGAAAGGGGCAGGGTGCCGGATGCCGGCGTGGCGTTCAGGATGTCTTCAAGGGCAATTTCACACAGTTCAGTGCCCCATTTTCCGCACATTTCAGAAAAGTAGGCATTTGCATATACGACCCTGCCTTGCGCATCGATCAGGACGCTTGGCTTGGCGATATGCTCCAGAAAACTGAAATCCGTTGAAGGCTTGAACGAGGAAGAACGCCAGAAACGCATAGGAATTCCTTGGAAAGGTGACAATCTTCGAAACCGATACAGGCAAAGAGCTAAATTTTGGTATATTGCAGCTCATACCGCAATCTCTCATAATCAGTATTATGTTAATTATAGATATGCCAAGGTGAACTTGCGGCCTGTAGCCCCAGTCGCTATGACGCAACCAAACCAAACCGCAAGAGGCCCGCCAATGATCCCGCGTTATTCCCGCCCTGAAATGGTTGCCATCTGGTCACCGGAAACGAAATTCCGCATCTGGTATGAGATCGAGGCACATGCCTGCGATGCACAGGCCAATCTGGGCGTTATACCGGCAGCCAGTGCAGCCGCCGTGTGGAAAGCGAAAGATGTCGAATTCGATGTTGCCCGCATAGACGAGATCGAGGCAGTTACCAAACATGACGTCATCGCCTTTCTGACGCATCTGGCCGAAATCATCGGCAATGACGAAGCGCGCTTTGTGCATCAGGGTATGACCAGTTCTGACGTGCTGGACACCACATTCAATGTGCAGCTGGTGCGCGCAAGTGATCTGTTGCTTGCTGACATGGACGCCCTTCTGGATGCGCTGAAGCGCCGCGCCATGGAACACAAGTTCACCATCCGCATGGGCCGCAGCCACGGCATTCACGCGGAACCCACCACAATGGGCCTGACCCTTGCGCGCTTTTACGCGGAAATGAAACGCAATCGCGACCGGCTGGCGGCTGCGCGCGCCGAAGTGGCCACGGGCGCTATTTCGGGCGCAGTCGGCACATTCGCCAATATCGACCCAAGTGTCGAAGAACATGTCTGCGCGCAACTGGGTCTTGCGCCTGAACCCATCAGCACGCAGGTCATTCCGCGCGACCGCCACGCCATGTTCTTTGCCACGCTGGGCGTGATTGCCAGCAGCATCGAGAATATCGCCACCGAAATCCGCCATATGCAACGCACCGAGGTGCTGGAGGCAGAGGAGTTTTTCAGCAAGGGCCAGAAAGGGTCCAGCGCGATGCCACATAAGCGCAACCCCGTTCTGACAGAAAACCTGACCGGCCTTGCCCGGCTGGTGCGTATGGCGGTCATTCCCGCGATGGAAAATGTGGCACTTTGGCATGAACGCGACATTTCGCATTCGTCCGTGGAACGCATGATCGGGCCGGATGCGACTGTGACACTGGATTTCGCCCTTGCCCGTCTGACCGGTGTGATCGACAAGCTGGTTGTCTATCCCGACAATATGATCACAAACATGAACAAATTCCGCGGCTTAATCCACTCTCAACGTGTTTTGCTGGCGCTGACGCAGGCCGGTGTCAGCCGCGAGGATGCCTATACGCTGGTGCAGCGCAACGCGATGAAAGTCTGGGAAAAAGGCTGTGATTTTCTGGAAGAACTGCTTGGAGACAAGGATGTGCGCGCGGCCCTGTCCGAGGATGAAATCCGCGCAAAATTTGATCTTGAATACCACACCAAGCATGTAGAGACGATTTTTTCGCGGGTTTTTGACATTTAATTTCAGGAATGACCTTGATCTGGCAAGAATCGTGCTATCGTCAAGGTTCCCAAGATGGAGGCAATGAAATGAAACTTAAACTTGCATTGGCCGCGATCGCACTTTCATTGACGCCCGCTTTGGCGTCGGCAATGTGTTCGGGCATGAAGCCTGAAACGACCGCGTCCAGCTGTATGGCTGGGCAGGTTTGGGACGCGGATACCGCAACCTGCATTGACCCCGCGACAAGCTAAGGCATCGCGCCGCCCTCAGAAGCCCCTGCCCCTTTTGGCGGGGGCTTTTTCATGAAAAATATTCCGTGAATCAATTTGGGATCAATAATTTATTGACGATTTTCTGGCAGGCTCAGCACTCATGTAATGCAATGATTGGAGTTCGCATGCTGCCGGAATGGACCATGTCTGCAAACGGTTTGGCGAAATGAGCGATGCCGCGATGATGCCCTTCAATACAATGGCAAATAGTATGAATTTTCCGGGTTCGGGCATGGATGATGCGCATCGCGCGGCCCCCACCGGAACCGACCATCTTAGCGGCATACAAAAAGCTGCAATCATTGTGCGGGTTTTGGTTGCCGAAGGGGTCGACTTGCAGCTTTCCGCCTTGTCTGCGCGCATGCAGGAAAACCTGACCCGCACAATGGGGGAAATGCGGCTGATTGATCGCACCACAATGAATGCCGTTGTGGCCGAATATGTGGATATGCTGGAACAGGTCGGGCTTTCCTTTCCGGACGGGCTGGATGGCGCGCTGTCGTTGCTGGACGGGCGGCTGGATGCAATGGCCACCCAGCAGCTAAGGATGCTGGCGCGCGGTGCGAACCGGCGTGACCCGTGGGCCGATCTTGAAGCAGCACCAGACACTGACCTGTTACCTGTGCTGGAGGCTGAAAGCACCGTCGTGGGCGCGGTCGTGCTTTCGAAACTCAGCATCGACAAGGCAGCGGGATTGTTGTCCCAGATGGCCCCTGATCTGGCACAGGCATTGGCCATATCTGTCGCAAAGACCGAAGATATCGCCCCCGATACCGTGGCCCGCATTGGCGTCGCATTGGCACAGCAGGTCACCGACAAACCCTTGCGCGCATTTGCCAAACCATCGACCAAGCGCGTCGGTGAAATACTCAATTCCTCCCCGACCGCGTTGCGCGACAGGCTTCTTGCCGGGCTGGACAATCTGGATCAGGGGTTTGCGACCGGTGTGCGCAAGTCCATCTTCACGTTTCAGGATATTCCGGCGCGAATTACACCGCGCGATGTGCCGGCACTGATGCGTGAAGTGCCATCTGATGACATGATGTTCATCATCGCGGCAAACACGCCGGAAGATCAGCCAACACTGGAATTTCTGTTGTCCAACATGTCCAAACGCATTGCCGATACCATGCGCGAGGATGCAACCGCCCTACCCGTTCCGACGGCCAAACAAAAAGATGAAATCATGGCACGGGTGATGGGGTCCGTCCGCGGCATGATTGACGCAGGCACCATCACGCTTCAATCCCTTGAGGAGGAGGACGTTTAACCCCACCCCCTGCAACCGGACCGGATGTGACATGTCGGACAGACATTCGTTCGGCAAAACACACCCAAAGAAAAAGGGCGGCTGCGTACGGGCATAGAGCATGTTGCCCAAAAGTGGGTACCGGTTTTGAGCTTCTCGAACATGCGAAATCAATAAGTCAGGGCATATCTCGTGAATGCGAATGAACGTGATATGCTCTAATGCGACACAGCCCGCGCCAGTGCAGATGCTGCCGGAACGGATGGCCACCGCTGACATCCTACAGCGTTTCGGCTTTCCGTTGAACCGTTGGAAACACTGTAGAGAAGGGATTGCGTAATCTCGAACCGCAAAACCGATCAACGTTTTCGGAAGTTGCTTCAATCCTGGGTGCTGCTCGATGCGGGTTCCAATGTGGCGGCGGCTGAAATTTGGCCGTCACCTTCGCCAGAAATTCCGGCGGCGTTGGCCTCGTCCGTGTCGATATGCATTTCCGTGAACGCATTGTCAGACACACGCACAAGCACGCGGGTAAATGTCAGGTCACGCCCTGTTGCGTCCAGCTTGACATCAACCATATCACCATTGGCCAACCCCATGCCGGCCGCATCTTCAGGCGCCATATGGATATGGCGCGATGCAATGATAAGCCCGTCGCTGTCCATCTCGCCCACAGGGCCTGACAGCCGGATCTGGGGCGTGCCGTCAAGTTTGCCGCTTTGGCGAACAGGCGCGTCCAGACCCAGCGCAAAACTGTCAGTGCGCGACACTTCGATCTGGGTGCGCTCGCGCAGCGGGCCAAGGATAGCCACATTGCGAATTGTGCCTTTCGGGCCATGCAGTGCAACACGTTCCGCTGCCGCCCAATGGCCTTGCTGGCGCAAGGGCTTGTCGGGCGTCAGCTCATACCCCGGCCCGAACAGCGCATCCACGGCCTTGCGGCACAAATGCACATGCCGCGCCGATACCGCAACCGGAATGCGCGCGCCCTGCCCCCTGGGCCGGTTGGCGGCCACAACCACTTCACGGGCAATCATCAACTGCTCGGCCGTTTCGGTGACCAGCACATTAACCCTTGCGCCATAAGCCTGAATTTGCGGTGCTGCGCGTGCACCCAGATCGACCTGCATGTTCCGGTCATGGTCCAGCAAGATGCCCATGAACCCCAACCCGTCACAGATACGCCTGCGCATCGAGGGGGAGTTTTCGCCAATGCCGCCGGTAAACACCAACGCATCCAGCCCGCCCATGGCCGCCGCATAGGCCCCGATATACTTGCGCGCGCGGTAGGCATAGATATGAATCGCAAGCTGCGCATCCGCGTCGCCCTGTGCGGCGCGCGCCTCGACATCGCGCATATCCGATGATCCGGTCAGCCCAAACAAACCGCTATGGCGGTTCAGCGCATCTTCGATCTGCGCAATATCAAGCCCCAGTTCGCGGTGCACATACCCGAACAGGCCGGGGTCCACATCGCCCGAACGCGTGCCCATGACCAACCCTTCCATGGGTGTCATCCCCATGGAGCTGTCAATACTGACCCCGCCCGCGATCGCGCAGGCGCTTGCCCCATTGCCCAGATGCAGGCTTATCAGGCGCAGGTCGCGCAAGCGTTGCCCAAGTTCTTCAGCCGCGCGATGGGCCACATATTTATGCGATGTGCCGTGAAACCCATAGCGGCGCAGCCCGCGGTCGCGCCAGTCCTTGGGCACCGCATAGGTGCTGGCGCGGGCCGGGTTGGACAGGTGAAAGGCCGTGTCGAAAACGGCCCATTGCGCCAGATCGGGCCAGACCTGCCGCGCCACCTGCACAGCTTCCAGATTGGCGGGGTTGTGCAAGGGGGCCAGCGGGGTCAGCGCGTCAATCCGCGCCAGCGTTGCGTCATTCAGCACGGT
The DNA here is from genome assembly GCA_020832445.1 of Paracoccaceae bacterium. Classification (GTDB taxonomy): domain Bacteria; phylum Pseudomonadota; class Alphaproteobacteria; order Rhodobacterales; family Rhodobacteraceae; genus Roseinatronobacter. The sequence continues at coordinate 30,314 of JAFIEO010000088.1, read as the reverse complement.
GGCCGCAGCAAAACTTTCACCGCCATGCGCAATTCGGTGGCCAACGGCGTCTATTGCGCCCACGCCCGCAGCGGACAGCAGGTCGGGGACTGCACGCGTGGCGGCAGCAAGGCTGGTATAGGGCGCGCGTTCGACCACTGGCTGCTGCGTGCCATGCTGATAATCGCAGCCATCGGGGCCAAACCTGTCAAAACTGCCTTTGAACACATGCTGCGCCTTGTCCAATCTGTCGCCCGCATTCAGATCGAAAACCCCGAATTTCAGGGATGAACTGCCTGCATTGAATATTATTATGCGCATGGGTATTGGTCCTATCGTTCACATTATGGCGTGCAACCTGCCCGATCTGTCATGCAAAGAGTGCAGCTTGCTATTGCTGCACACCCTAAACCTGTCCCTGTGATGTTGCATTGATCAAACGCAATCTTTGCAAGATTGACGGACGCGCCTGTGTAATTTCGCACATGGCATGTGGGGTATCAGTGAATTCTGCACATCGCATAAACCGCTATATCTGCGCTTCATAACTTATTCACGTCAGAGGTTCACATGACACACTCCACAGTTCTACTTGTTGCGCGCATTTTGTTGGGCGCGCTATTTCTGGTTTCCGGTCTTGGCAAACTGGGCGATGTTTCGGGTTTTGGTCAATATATGGCATCCGGCGGCATTCCGGCAGCGCTTGCATGGCCGGCGGTCTTGTTTGAAATCATTGCCGGAGCGGCACTGATCGTGGGCGTGATGACACGGGTTGCCGCTTATGCGCTGGCGGCGTTTTGCGTGGTATCGGGGTTGCTGTATCATTTTGACCCCGCAGATCAGATGCAAATGACACAATTGCTGAAAAATCTGGCACTTGCCGGGGGTTATCTGGCGCTGTCTGTCACTGGTGCAGGCCGCCTGTCCGTGGACGCACGTCTTGATGATCGGGGCGGCGCAGTCACAAGCTGACCATACACGACATGCAGGGCATGGTGGGCCAGGCCCCCTGCCCTGCAATTTCATTCAGATGTTGCTGCGTTATGACAAGCCGCGCGCCTTGCGCACCAGATCAAGAATTTTCTTTGCCGCGTCTGGTATATTGGTTCCGGGGCCAAAGATGGCCTTTACCCCCGCATTATACAGAAATTCGTAATCCTGTTGCGGGATCACACCGCCACAGATGACAAGAATATCATCCGCGCCCGCGTCATTCAGTGCCTGCACCAGTTGTGGTGCAAGGGTCTTATGCCCTGCTGCCTGACTGGAAATGCCAATGATATGCACGTCATTGTCAATGGCATCCTGTGCGGCTTCAGCCGGGGTTTGAAACAGCGGTCCCACATCGACATCGAACCCGATATCGGCGAAGGCCGTGGCAATCACCTTCGCGCCGCGATCATGGCCGTCCTGCCCCATCTTGACGACTAGCATACGCGGGCGGCGCCCCTCAACCTCGGCGAAGGCCTCGACATCGGCCTGAATGGCGGCAAAGCCCTGATCCCCCTCATAGGCGGCACCGTAAACACCTGCCAGTGTTTTGACCTCGGCACGATGGCGGCCAAATATCTTTTCCATTGCCATGCTGATTTCCCCGACAGAGGCGCGGGCGCGCGCGGCGTCCACGGCAGCTTCCAGAAGGTTCCCCCCCTCGCTTGCGCGGCGGGTCAATTCGTTCAATGCAGCATCACAAACCGCCTGATCGCGTGTGGCCCGCATCTTTTCCAGGCGCACAATCTGACTGTCGCGCACCTTCACATTGTCAATGTCCAGAATATCAATCGGGTCCTCAAAATCCTTGCGGTATTTGTTCACGCCCACGATCACTTCCTCGCCGCGGTCGATCATCGCCTGCCGCTTCGCTGCCGTCTCCTCGATCCGCAGTTTTGGCATGCCGGATGCAACCGCTTTGGTCATGCCGCCCATTTCCTCGACTTCCTGCATCAGGGTCCAGGCAGCCTCGGCCAGATCATGGGTCAGCTTTTCAATATAGTAACTGCCCGCCAGCGGATCGACCACCTTGGTCACGCCGGTTTCTTCTTGCAGCACAAGCTGTGTGTTGCGCGCAATGCGGGCGCTGAATTCGGTCGGCAGCGCAATCGCTTCGTCCAGCGCGTTTGTGTGCAAGGATTGCGTGCCGCCCAGAACCGCACTCATCGCTTCATAGGCGGTGCGGATGACATTGTTGTAAGGGTCTTGTTCCTGCAAACTGACCCCAGATGTCTGGCAATGCGTGCGCAACATGCTGGATTTCGGGTCTTTGGGGTTAAATTCGGCCATCACGCGCGACCACAGCAGCCGTGCCGCACGCAGTTTTGCGATTTCCATAAAGAAATTCGTGCCTATGGCAAAAAAGAACGACAATCGCCCCGCAAACTGGTCAACATCCATGCCACGATGAATAGCCGCGCGCACATATTCGCGGCCATCGGCCAGCGTAAAGCCCAGTTCCTGCACCAGATTGGCGCCCGCTTCCTGCATATGATAGCCGGAAATCGAAATGCTGTTGAATTTGGGCATTTCGGCGGTGGTGTATTCAATAATATCGGCAATGATGCGCATGCTGGGTTCGGGCGGATAGACATAGGTGTTGCGCACCATGAATTCCTTCAGAATGTCGTTCTGAATGGTGCCCGACAGCAGCTTACGGTCCACGCCCTGTTCTTCGCCTGTCACAATGAAATTGGCCAGAATGGGTATGACTGCGCCGTTCATTGTCATGGAAACGCTGACTTTTTCCAGCGGGATTCCGTCAAACAGGATTTTCATATCCTCGACCGAATCGATGGCCACACCGGCCTTGCCCACATCGCCCGTCACACGCGGATGGTCGCTGTCATACCCGCGATGGGTTGCCAGATCGAACGCGACAGACACACCTTGCTGCCCCGCCGCAAGGGCCTTGCGGTAAAATGCGTTCGAATCCTCTGCGGTGGAAAACCCGGCATATTGCCGGATGGTCCATGCGCGGCCCGTATACATCGTGGCGCGCACCCCACGGGTGTAAGGCGCCTCTCCCGGGATTGTGCCCAGATGGTCAAGATCGGAAATATCTTCGGCCGTATATAGCGGTTGGACGGGAATCCCTTCCAATGTGTTCCAGGTCAGGCTTTCAACGGGGCGGTTCTTCAATTCCTTTGCGGCGATTTCGGCCCAACGGCTCTTTGGCGTGCTCATGGCTGCTCCTTTCTGACATCACGCGCATGGAAAAACGCATGGGCTATGGTGTTTTCCTGACAATTACGACTATATGCATTGCATGCAGGAGGCATTATGAAACCGATCTTCACGCTTGTTTTTGCGTTACATTTCCCGTTTGCGGCGCTTGCAACAGACGGTCCCGAAAATACCGAAGTCACGTCCAGCGTGTCATCGGAGGTGGAAAATGGCGAGGATGCGCAGGAAACGCTGCTGTTTCTGGACGCCCGCGAAATCGAGGCGCGCGATTTCATCTGGGTCAACCGCATCATCGTTGTCATGGCAGACACACCGAATGACCCAAACTTCGAACGCCAGCTGGATGCGCTGCGCGACCGCGCCGACGAATTTTTTGCCCGCGATGCCGTGGTCATTTTCGACGCCCACCCCGAAGACCGCAGCCCGTTGCGGCAAGTGCTGCGGCCGCGCGGTTTTATGACTGCAATCATCGACAAGGATGGCGAAGTCAAAGCGCGGCGTCCCGCAGTGCGCACAGGCCGCGAGATGATGGCCGTCATTGACCGCTTTCCGTCACGCAGACAGGAGATGCTGGAACGCCTGCCATCGGGGCGCTGATCGGGTGTGACCTTATGGTGGCTTGCACCATGCCTATGGTTCGTGGGGCGGGCACCCGCATGTGGCTGTGCTATAGTCCCCGCCATTTTCCCCGATGAGTATTTTTGGCAAGATGAAAACGTGATCATTCAAAATAGCCAATCTTTTCAGCACGCTGTGACATAAGCCACCAGCCCGGACCAAAGACGCCAACCAGCCACAGCACCAGCGCGCTGCCGGGGTCCAGAAAGCCAAGCCAGACAAGTGCGCCCATTACAGCGCCTGTTCCATACACAAGCGCCCCGCCGACTGCGATGAATTCCAGCCCAAGGCGTATGCGGCTAAGCAGCGGGAAAAGCCCGTGAAATACCGCCATTCCCCCCAAGGGGGGCAAAAGCAGCAGCACGGCATAGCCGTCGCGCACCCCTTCGGCCACGCGGGTCAAAATCAGCCAGGCCAGCACCATCGCCGCTATGAAGCTGGCGAAATAGACCAGAAACAGGCGAAGGAGCGTGCGCTTTTGCATCATTCAAACTCCATGATGACATCATCCACCGCCAACGACGCGCCTGCCTGAACGCTGATGCGCGACACAATTCCCTTGCGTTCGGCGCGCAGGATATTTTCCATTTTCATGGCTTCCACTGTTGCAAGTGTCTGGCCTTCATAGACTTCTTCGCCTTCTTGGACGGAAATGGACACGACCATTCCGGGCATGGGACATAGCAGCAGTTTCGATGTGTCGGGCGGCAGTTTTTCCGGCATCAGCTCGGCCAGTTTTGCCTGCCTGGGCGAGAAGACATGTATCTTCAGGTCCGCCCCGCGCAGGCGTGCGCGAAATCCGCCCGGAATTTTGCCAATCTTCATAACCAAGGGCGTTCCATCGACATTCAACCGCGCAAGCGGTTGGCCGGGCAGCCAGTCGGATGTGATGCGATAAGACTGCCCTGCCAGCGAAACAGTTGCGCCTTCACGGTCGGCGTCGATGCTGGCATTCAGGCTTTCGCCCTGAATATTGATCACCCAGTCCGTGCCGACAACCCGTTCATGATTGTCCATGCGCCCTGAAATACGCGCACGCCGGATTTCGGCCACGCGGTTCATGGCACAGGCACTTGCGGCCACGTGGTGCAACAGATCGCGCGGCAGTGTCGTCCCTTCGAACCCGTCGGGGTACTCTTCCGCGATGAAGGCGGTCGTAATCTCGCCGGAAATGAAGCGCGGGTGGTCCATCACGGCCGACAGGAAGGGCAGGTTATGGCCGATCCCTTCCAACTCGAATTCATCCAGCGCAAGGCGCATTTCGTCAATCGCCTGTCCGCGCGTTGGTGCCCATGTGCATAGTTTCGCAATCATCGGGTCGTAATACATGCTGATTTCACCGCCTTCGAAAACGCCGGTATCATTGCGCACGGCGCGCGCCGCCTCGGTGACTTCGGCGGGCGGGCGATAGCGCGTTAACCGCCCGATCGAGGGCAGGAAGTTGCGATAAGGGTCTTCGGCATACAAGCGCGATTCGATGGCCCAGCCGTTGATCTTCAGGTCGGACTGCGCGAATGGCAGTTTTTCACCGGCGGCCACACGGATCATCTGTTCAACCAGATCGACGCCCGTAATCAGTTCGGTGACAGGGTGTTCCACCTGAAGGCGGGTGTTCATTTCAAGGAAATAGAAATTCTTGTCGCCATCGACGATAAATTCTACCGTTCCTGCTGATGTATAGCCCACCGCTGCCGCAAGTGCGCAGGCTTGTTCACCCATCGCGCGGCGGGTGGATTCGTCCAGAAACGGGGATGGTGCTTCTTCAATTACTTTCTGATTGCGGCGCTGGATGGAGCATTCGCGTTCATGCAGATAGACAGTGTTGCCATGGCTGTCGGCCAGAACCTGAATTTCGATATGGCGGGGCTGGGTCACGAATTTCTCAATGAAAATCCGGTCGTCGCCGAAACTGGATGCCGCTTCATTCTTGGAGGACTGGAACCCTTCGCGCGCTTCAGCATCATTCCATGCGATGCGCATGCCTTTGCCACCGCCGCCTGCGCTGGCCTTGATCATCACCGGATAGCCGACCTGGTTGCTGATTTTCACCGCATCTTCGGCGTCGCTGATCAGCCCCATATAGCCGGGCACAGTGCTGACGCCCGCTTCGGCGGCAAGCTTCTTTGACGTGATCTTGTCGCCCATCGCTTCAATCGCGTTCACGGGCGGGCCAATGAAAGCAACCCCTTCTGCGGCCAGTGCTTCGGCGAATTTCATGTTTTCAGACAGAAAGCCATAGCCCGGATGCACCGCTTCCGCACCTGTCTGGCGAATCGCATCCAGTATCTTGTCGATGACAATATAGGACTGGTTCGCGGGCGCAGGGCCGATATTGATGGCTTCATCCGCCATGCGCACATGCAGCGCGTTGCGGTCTGCATCGGAATAGACGGCCACGGTCGCGATCCCCATTTTGCGGGCGGTCTTGATGACGCGGCAGGCAATTTCACCACGGTTGGCAATCAGGATCTTGCGAAACATGCGGACTCCTTGAAGGTAAGCGCACCCATGGCGCGGAAAAGGTTAATGAAGGCGGTGCCTTGCGGCATCACTCTTCCCATGTATCAAAGGCAAACTCGGATGATCCGTCGAAAAGCTGCGGAAAGCTGGCTTCGGCGGCGCGCATGTCCACACGCAGCATGGAATCATAGCTTGCGGGATCGAAATTATCCTCGGCGGGGACGACTTCGCGCCCGAACAGCCACGACAGACGCCCTGCATCCAGATTGCCGCGCGCGAACGGGTCTTCACCGAAATGCGCAATCAGCCCGCCAAGGAACGCTTCATCTGCGCGCCGGTCGGGTGTGCGCCGGTCCGCAAACCGCTTGCGCGCAACAAGCGGTGTTACCCCTTTGGGGTTTGCGCGGCGAATGACAAATTGAAAATCAGTGCTGGGCAAACGCCCAGGAAAGCCGCGATGCTTTAACATGGCCGTCCCCCAAATCGTTGAAGGCCCGCGCCATAAACCACGGCACAGGCAGGCGCGGGCAGCGCCTGCCCGGCTATTGCAAGATCAGCCTTTGGTCGAAACCGGCTCGACCATGATTGGTGCAGGTGCCGGCTCGGGTGCAGGTTGGTGTTTCGCACATGCCCCCAATGCGAGGACTGCGCCGAAGGCTGCAAGAATGGTAAACTTGGACATACATATCTCCTGTTGTCACGTTCCGCAAAAGCATGCGTAAAGGTTGGTCCTTCAGGCATACTGGCCACGCAGGAACAACCCCTGCGCTTGCGCTTCAGCGTAGCGCATGCACAAGAACTTGACCACTGGTTTTGCAACGATGACAACAGGCAGGATTGGACTGCGTCCAACCTGCACCAGGTCACATTCGACCCGGCGCGCATGGATGGGACAGGCAGCAATGCCTGCCCCAGGCGTTCATCAATATTTCGACTTGCTCGAAACCGGCTCGACATAGATGGGGGCTGCGACCGGTTCCAGAACCGGTGCGCGCTTGTGCTTTTCGCAAGCGCCAAGCACGAAGACTGCCGATACTGCGGCAAGAAGTGCAACTTTAGACATGAATTTCTCCTGCTCATGTAAGATAGGCGCGTTGTTTTGTTTTTGCGCGCCGGGGTGCCTCTGGGTGCATGCAAATGCACATGCTCGTCCATAATACAGCGCCTGTTGAATCCTGACCATCGAAATTCAACATGCCCGCGCGGATGTGGCGGTTCTGCATCACGGGGGGATTTCACGGCGTTTTCAGTCATGATACATATCATCTTCCAGCTCGCACCCGTCCATTCCAAACAGGAATCCTTCAAAAAACTGGACCACATCGGCGTCCCGCGTCCCAAAGGGAATATCGCGTTCCAGCATGGTGATAATTGCGCCCTGCCAGCCCTGATCTTGTGGAAATTCTCCTATATCCGTCAGGCCACGCATCTGGGTGCTGCACAGCCACATCATATCTTCAAACACGCGAAACGGATCCCCGCCATAAACGCTGGACGGTTCCGCAAGTTTGGGGACCACAAAACGCAGCCGGATCATCGATTGCGATTCGTCCCATATTTCATCCAGCGGATAGGCCATTTCGCCCGACGGCATCAGTAACGGCGCAGAATCAGGCATCCCCTGCCCCGCAGCCGAAAGCGGCGCTGCAAGTGTCAGCCCAGCACAGATTATGATACCACGCGCGTCCACCATGCCCCCTTATAATGGAATATTGTCGTGCTTCTTCCACGGGTTTTGCAGGGATTTGTTGCGCAGGGATGCAAAGGCCCGCGCCACCCGTTTGCGCGTTGAATGTGGCATGATCACCTCGTCGATGAACCCTTTTTCCGCGGCAACGAAGGGATTGGCAAAGCGGGTTTCATAATCTTTGGTGCGTTCGGCAATTTTGTCAGAATCACCCAGTTCGGACCGGTACAGGATTTCAACCGCGCCCTTGGCGCCCATCACCGCAATCTCGGCTGTGGGCCATGCATAGTTGAAATCACCGCGCAGGTGTTTGGACGCCATCACATCATACGCACCACCATAGGCCTTGCGGGTGATGACCGTCACTTTTGGCACGGTTGCCTCGCCATAGGCAAACAGCAATTTCGCGCCATGCTTGATGATGCCGCCATATTCCTGCCCTATGCCGGGCAGGAAGCCGGGCACGTCCACAAAGGTCAGGATGGGAATTTCAAACGCATCGCAAAACCGCACAAAACGCGCGGCCTTGCGGCTGGAATCAATATCCAGACAACCTGCAAGCACCATGGGCTGGTTTGCAACAACGCCCACACTGCGCCCTTCCAGACGGATGAAGCCGGTCAGGATATTCTTTGCAAAATCTTCCTGTATCTCGAAAAAATCGCCTTCATCCGCGACTTTGCGGATAAGTTCCTTCATATCATAGGGGGTATTTGCATTGTCCGGAATCAGGGTGTCCAGGCTGTGCTCCAGCCGTGCAGGGTCATCGAAGAAGGGGCGCACAGGCGGCTTTTCGCGGTTGTTCTTGGGCAGGAAATCGACAAGGCGGCGCACTTCGATCAGGGCCTCCACATCATTTTCAAACGCCCCATCGGCAACCGATGATTTGCGCGTATGGGTGCTGGCACCGCCCAGTTCTTCGGCGGTGACGATTTCATTTGTCACGGTCTTGACGACATCGGGACCGGTCACGAACATGTAGCTGGTGTCTTTGACCATGAAAATGAAATCGGTCATTGCGGGGCTGTAGACCGCGCCGCCCGCACATGGGCCCATGATCACGCTGATCTGCGGCACCACACCTGATGCCATGATATTGCGCTGGAACACTTCACCATATGCGGCAAGGCTGGCGACGCCTTCCTGAATACGCGCGCCACCGGAATCGTTCAGGCCAATGACAGGGGCGCCGTTCTGGATGGCCATATCCATGATCTTGCAGATCTTCTGCGCGTGGGTTTCGCTGACGGACCCGCCCATGACGGTGAAATCCTGACTGAACACATAGACCTGACGCCCGTTGATTGTGCCCCATCCTGTGACAACGCCATCGCCTGCGGGGCGGTCATCCTGCATGCCGAAATCTACGCAACGATGGGCCACGAACATATCGAATTCTTCAAAGCTGTCTTCATCCAGCAGCAGCTCGATGCGCTCGCGCGCGGTCAGCTTGCCCTTTGCATGCTGCGCATCAATCCGGCGCTGCCCCCCACCCAGACGCGCGACGTCGCGGTTGCTTTCCAACTGTTGAAGAATATCTTTCATGCGGTCCCCCTTCGCGCGGCACACGGTGTTTGCCGCCAATTCTGCCAGACAATAATGTTTCGTTCTGCCTGTGAAAAGCGAAATTAAGATAATTTGCAAACCAGTCTACAAGTATTCAGGCTAATTTGCAAAGTGCGGCGCTTGTTCGCAATCAACATTGCGCCTTCTTTTCACATGTGTAACAGTTCAAATGCAAAGATATAAGCTGAAGGTCGATCGCGCAGTGACCATACCACTCATCCCGCCGCAATCTGTATTTCTGAACCGAAACACCCCGCCCCATGTCGCAACCCTGGTGGCGCAAGCGTCGGTTGCCGCGCTGGCGATGAATGTGTTTTTGCCGTCACTTCCGTCCATGGTGGTGTATTTTGACACCAGCTACAGTGTCATGCAGCTTTCGGTATCGTTGTATCTGGCCATGAATGCGGTGCTACAGGTCTTCATCGGCACCATTTCCGACAGATACGGGCGCAGGCCGGTCTTGCTGGCGTCATTGGTGGTTTTCATCATCGCGACAGTGGGAACACTGCTTGCCGCCAATGTCACTGTGTTTCTGGTCTTTCGCATGATGCAGGCGCTGGTCGTGTCGGCCATGGTGTTAAGCCGTGCATCCATCCGCGATGTTCTGGATGAAAACGCGGCCGCATCGCGCATTGGCTATGTCACCATGGGCATGGCGCTGGTTCCCATGATTGCCCCCGCCATCGGCGGCTTTCTGGACGAGGCGTTCGGCTGGCGCGGCAGCTTTACCCTGATGCTGGTGGCGGGCGTCGCCGTTCTGGTGCTTAGCTGGGCGGATATGGGTGAAACGAAACATAACCGCAGCGGGTCACTGCGCCAGCAATTCGCCACCCTGCCCGAACTGATGCGCGCGCGGCGTTTCTGGGGGTATTGCGGGTCTGCTACTTTGGCGTCGGGGGCGTTTTTTGCCTATCTTGGCGGGGCACCCTTTGTCGGATCGCGCGTGTTCGAATTGTCGCCATCGGTGCTTGGAATGTATTTCGGCGCGCCTGCGGTTGGCTATGCCTTTGGCAATTTCCTGTCGGGGCGGTATGCGGCGCGTTTCGGGATCAATTACATGATTCTTGTGGGCAGCCTGATCGGGTTTTCGGGCATGATCATATTGTCGCTGCTGTATCTGGCAGGGGCCTTGTCGGCGGCGGTGTTTTTCGGCTGCTTCATCATGATCGGGCTTGGCAACGGGATGCTGTTGCCATCGGCCACATCGGGCATGATGTCGGTGCGCCCGCATCTGGCAGGCACGGCCAGCGGCATGGGCGGTGCAATCATGATCGGGGGCGGGGCTGCGCTGTCGGCGCTGGCGGGTGCGTTGCTGACACCGGGCAGCGGGGCCGGCCCGCTGATATGGATGATGCTGGCCACCACCGGGGCCACAATCCTTCCGGTTCTTTATGTCATGCGGCGGGCGCGCCAGATCGGCGCTTGACGTTAAATCGGGGCTTTGCAAAGTTTAAATGCAAGCTTAGCAAAGTGGTCGGGGGAAAACATGCCACCACAGAAACTTTATGCCGGTGCAAAGCTGCGTGAAACCCGCCTGCAACTGCAACTGACACAAAAAGATTTCGCAGCCAAGCTGGGCGTGTCCCTGCCCTATCTGAACCAGATGGAAAACAACAACCGCCCCCTGTCCACGGCGGTGGTGCTGGCCTTGGCGCGCGAATTCGGCATGGATGTGACCGAACTTTCGGCAGGTGACAGCGAAAGGCTGGTTTCCGATTTGCGAGAGGCATTGGCAGACCCGCTTTTCGCCAGCGCCAACCCCGCCTTGCCCGACCTGCGGCTGGTGGGGGCCAATGCGCCGGTATTTGCCCGCGCGTTTCTGGACCTGCACCGCGCCTACAGGCAGGCACAGGAACAGCTTGCGTCATTGGACGAGGCATTGGGGCGCGAAGACACCACGCTGCGGCTGTCACCATGGGAAGAAGTGCGCGATTTCTTCCATTATTGCGACAATTATATCGATGCCGTTGACCGCGCCGCCGAACATTTTGCGTCGCGGGCCAAACCCGGCGCTGATTTCATGTCACATGCTGCGGCCGCGCTGAATGATCGCAAGATCACCGTTCACCTGAGCGCAAGCGACGATCTGCGCCGCTTTGATCCTGCGCGCGGTGTGCTGGAACTGTCATCCAAAGTGTCGCGCGCAACACAGGCGTTCCAGCTGGCCCATCAGGTGGCATTGCTGACACAACATGACCTGCTGGAGGCCACGCTGGACCTTGCGCGGTTTCAATCGCCAGAGGCCCGCGCGATTGCCAAGATCGGGCTGGCCAATTATTTCGCCGGTGCCGCGCTGATGCCGTATCGGCGGTTCCTGTCGGCGGCACAGGACACCCGCCATGATCTGGAAACCCTGGCCGAAGGGTTTGGCGCGTCGATTGAACAGGTGGCCCACAGGCTTTCGACCTTGCAGCGCCCCGGTGCCAAGGGCGTGCCGTTTTTCTTTGTACGCGTGGATCAGGCCGGTACCATTACGAAACGCCATTCGGCCACGCGGTTGCAATTTGCGCGCTTCGGCGGTGCCTGTCCGTTATGGAATGTGCATCGCGCCTTTGAAACGCCGGGGCGGTTCCTGCGCCAGTTGGCCGAAACGCCTGACGGTATGCGGTATTTCTGCCTTGCACTGGCCGTGACCAAGGGCGGCGGCGCGTTTCATGCACCCGTGCGGCGCTACGCCATCGGGCTGGGCTGCGAGATTAACCACGCAAGCGCACTCGTTTATGGTGACGGCATGGATCTGGGCCGCGAAGGGGGCTATGACCCTATCGGGATTTCCTGTCGTATCTGCGAACGCGACAATTGCCACCAGCGATCGGTGCCCCCGCTGGAACGGCATCTGCGCATTGACCCCGACCACCGCAGGTTGCTTCCCTATACCATTGAATAGCGCATGTCAGATCACCTCGAAACGGTCCACATCGACCATGCCGAAATCGGTGATCTTCAGGTGCGGGATAACCGGCAACGCAATGAAAGCCAGTTGCAAGAACGGCTCTTCCAGTGTGACGCCCAGCGATTTTGCGGCGCTGCGCAAGTCAACAAGGCGGGCGTGAACCTGCTCATAGCTGTCCAGCGACATAAGCCCTGCAACCGGCAGGGGCAGTTCCGCCACAATCCGCCCGCCCTGCGCCACGACGAACCCCCCTTCGATGTCTGACAGGCGGTTCACAGCCACCGCCAGATCGTCATAATCCACCCCGACCGTCACAATATTGTGGTGGTCATGCGCAACCGTTGCCGCAATCGCGCCCGATGTCATGCCGAACCCGCGCACAAACCCTGTGGCGATATTGCCGTTTTTGCCGTGGCGTTCGACCACCGCAACGCGTGCCAGATCGCGCGCAGGGTCAGGGCGTTTGTCTCCATCTTCGGGGACAATCTGCTTGCGCAGATGTTCGGTGATGATTTTGCCTTCCAGAATGCCAATGACGGGGGTTTCGGGGCTGTTTCCTGCATGGCGGAAATTGTGCGCGCTGACCTGCGGCGCGCGAACGGAATCGCGTGCAACCGGCGCAATCACATCGCGCGCGGCAAAAGCCGCGTCATCGACCACCCTGCCCCCGCATAGCACCAGACCGGCGCGACACGCGGCCAGATCGGGCACGGCAACAATATCGGCGCGTTTGCCCGGTGCGATCTGCCCCCGATCTTTCAGCCCGAATGCCTCTGCCGCCGAAAGCGATGCGGCGCGATACACCGCCAGCGTGTCACAGCCCATCGCAATCAGACTGCGGATCATGTGGTCCAGATGGCCATGCTCGGCAATATCCAGCGGGTTGCGGTCATCGGTGCACAGGCACATATAGGGTGCCGTCACCGGCGTCAGCAGCGGTGCAAGCGCCACCATATCCTTGCTGACAGACCCTTCGCGGATCAGGCAGCGCAGCCCCTTTTGCAGCTTCTCGCGCGCTTCTGCGGCGGTGGTGGATTCGTGCTCGGTGCGAATGCCCGCACTGACATAGGCGTTCAGGTCACGCCCCGACAACAGCGGCGCATGCCCGTCAATATGGCGGCCCGCGAAGGCATGCAGCTTTGCCATACACCCGGGATCACGGTGAATGACGCCGGGGAAATTCATGAATTCCGCCAGCCCGATCACGCTGGGATGGTCGCCAAGCGCCAGCAGGTCCTGCGCATCCAGCGCCGCGCCCGCAGTTTCCATATGCGTGGAAGGGACACAGGATGACAGGTTCACGCGAATATCCATTACCGTGCGGGTCGCTGCATCCTGAAAGTAGCGAATGCCCGCACTGCCCGCGACATTGGCAATTTCATGGGGGTCGCAAATGGCAGTTGTCACCCCGCGCGGCGCCACGCAGCGGTCAAATTCAAACGGCGTCACCAGCGACGATTCAATATGCAGATGCGTGTCGATAAACCCCGGCACAAGGATTTGCCCGTGCAGGTCAATAACCCGTGCGCCGTCATACTCCGCCCCGATGCCCACGATTGTATCGTCACATATGGCGACATCGCCCGCAATATACTCGCCGGTCACCACACAAAGCACCTTGGCCCCGCGCAGAACCAGGTCCGCAGGCATATCGCCGCGCGCTTGTTGAATGCGGGTTTCTAGCGTCATCGTCAGGGTCCTTTCGGGCAGGGGTGCTTGCCCGCAGGCTGCACTGAAAACACAGGCGCGACAAGCCACTCACCCGCAAAATTCATGCAGCGCTGCGCGCGCAGTCATAAAGCGCATAATCGCGCGCACACCCGTTTCGCAACCTGAAGCGCATTTGTTCAGACAAGGAGGTGTCGATCTGTGGGGATACATTCTTTTGCGGCAGTTCCAGCGAACACTCCAGCCGCGCTTCCAGCCATGACAGGAATTCGGGCATCGCATCATAGCGAAACAGCGTCTGCACCTGATCGTTCAGCACCGGATGGGTCAGAAATGCCGCCTGCGACCCGACGGAAGCGAATTCGGGCTTGGGGTCGGACAGATACGCATCCACGAACTCATCAAAACTTTTTCCGCGCGTGCTGCGCGAAGTGTCGTTCAGCCAGCTTCCGTGGCGAAACCTGAACCAGCTGTTCAGCCAGTCTTCCGGCTCGCGGATAAGTGCGACAGTTTCGGGCGTTGACTCATTGAAAATCATAAGGAATTTCTCAAGCCGCCATTTGTAGCGGTGAAATGTGCAATGCTTGATCTGCGGGTCACCCTGCAACACAATATCGGCCATGGGCGCAAGTGCGGCTTCCAGTGATGTGCTTGCAGTTTTCGGGGTCGCAAATAAAACAAGATTTTGCTTTTCAAAATATAGCATTGATGGCCGATCTTCATGTTGCGTGGCAGGTGTTGCGCAAGAATCCAACGCTGTGTCAGCTTTGACCATGAACCGTGACTGCGTCAAGGGCCGCGCCATGCGTTCCATGCTGAGTCTTGTCCCAGTAAAACGGCGCTGAAACAAGTTCCCACAATGCCTTATAGACGGCCAGCACCGCCAGCGGGAAATATCCGTGCAACGTTGGCAGCCACAGGCGCAAATGCCGGTGGTGGCGCGCGCGCGTCGCAAGGATGCCGACAGACAGGTTCACCACTTCGCTCATCACAAACAGGCTGATAAAGGCCACCAGAACCCCGCGTGGAAACATGTCCACAAAAGGGTGGTCCCAGCCCAGCATGACCAGCCAGAACGACCACAAAAGCGGGGCCAGCATGAACTGCACCAATGTTCCCAGAAACAGCACCTGCACCCCGAAAAACCGCCATGCGCCCAGTTGTTGCCACAAGGCGCGCGGGTCGCGCATATGCACCATCCATGTGATGGCATATCCCTTCAGCCAGCGTGACCGCTGCTTGACCCATGGAATGGCGCGGCAATTGGCCTCTTCATAGGTGACGGTGTCCAGCAATTGGGTGTAAAAGCCGCGCCGCGCCAGCCGGATGCCCAGATCAGCATCCTCTGTCACGTTATGCGCATCCCATCCCCCCAGCCGTTCCAGAATGTCGCGGCGAAAGAACAAGGTCGTCCCCCCCAGCGGAACAGCCAGACCCAGCCGCTGCATGCCCGGCAGGATCACGCGAAACCAGCTTGCATATTCAATGGTGAAACAGCGCGCCATCCAGTTGCTGCGCGGATTGTAGAAATCCAGCACCCCCTGAACACAGGCCAGATTGGACGGCCCGTTTTGAAAACACGCAACCACACGGTGTATCTGGTCGGGTTCGGGGGCATCTTCGGCGTCATAGACACCGATCAACGTGCCGCGGGCAAACAACATGGCATAGTTCAACGCGCGTGGTTTGGTTTTCAGGCGCGCATCGGGCACCGGCACAACCCGCATCCAGCGCGGCAACCTTGCGCAATGCAGCGCCTGTCGCGTTGCATGATCGTTTTCTTCGACAATCAGCAGCACATCCAGCAGGTTGCGCGGCCATGTCAGGCGGGACAACCGTGTCATAAGGCGCGGCACTGTTTCGGGTTCCTTGTAAAGCGGCACAAGGATCGACACCACGGGTTTTCGTCGCTGTGCCAGTTCGACGACCGCGCCGTTTTCATGGGCGCGCTTTTCTGCGGGCGTGGTGAATGCGGCAACCGCCGCCGCCAGCTTCAGCATGGCAGACAAGGCCAGAAATACGCAGGCTGCAAGCGTGAAGACCACAAACACCATCTGCGGAAACAGCGCGCCCAGCACACCCAACGCCCCCAGCCCCGCAGCCAAACCCTGCCGCACCCCCGAAAACGGCATCGAGCGGCAGCTTTCCATAGGCGACACACATGTTTCTGCCCAAATCTTCAACCGGTTGCGCCGCAATCGCAACAGGCTGTCATGAAGAACATTCTCGGGTATCAATGCAGGAACAACGGGGCCAAAGATGGCTTGCAACTGTGCGCGCTTCGCCTCGAACTGGTCGGGGCGCGAGGTGGCCACCACTGTGACAGCACCGGCGTTGCGCCATGGCATGCAGCGCAGTGCAATACAGTGTTGTGCACCAAGCTGGTCTGTCAATGCGGGGTCGGGTTGCTGGCGGGTTGTATCAAGTATCGGGGTATCAAACTGGACCGACAGCGCCCGCATCAGCGTATCTTCGTCAATTAACCCTTGGGCGATCAGCAAATCGCCAAGGCTGGTGGCCTGCTGCGCCTGTATTTGCAGGGCGTGAACCAGCGCTTCATCTGAAATGGCCCCAATGTCGCGCAGAATTGCACCAAGCATGTCCTGCGCCTGGCTGTTGTCGCGCACAACCGCCAGACGAACGGGTGCCACCACGGGCACATCCGGCGCCGTGAACTTGTGTGAAGGTCTGAACAGACGCATCGTTGCCCCACTTTGGTTAACACAAAGGGGAACATGATTTTGATTAACAACTGATTAAGAATTCCGTGTGTCAGGCGCGCGCCGCAAAAAATGCCGTGCCACTGACGGATCTTTTGACACGCGCGCCTTGTATGTGCCCCGCTGCATACAGCAGGGCACGCGCCTAGCTGGCCTTGCGGTCGGCCATATGGGCCGCAAAGCGTTCAAACAGGTAAAAGCTGTCTTGCGGGCCGGGGCTGGCTTCGGGGTGGTGCTGCACCGAAAACACCGGCTTGTCCTTCATCCGGATGCCGCAATTCGATCCGTCAAACAAGGATGTATGCGTCTCGATAACGGCATCAGGCAAGGTCTGGCTGTCCACCGCGAAACCGTGGTTCATCGACGTAATTTCAACCTTGCCGGTATCGTGGTCCTTGACCGGATGGTTCGCGCCGTGATGGCCGTGATTCATCTTGATCGTCTGCGCCCCCAGCGCCAGCGCCAGCATCTGATGGCCAAGGCAAATGCCAAACACCGGAATATCCGCTTTCAGCACGCCCTGAATCATGGGCACGGCATATTCGCCCGTGGCGGCCGGATCGCCCGGACCGTTGGACAAAAACACCCCGTCAGGGTTCAGCGCCAGCACCTGTTCGGCGGTCGCACTGGCCGGCAGCACGGTCACATCGCAGCCCGCACTGGCCAGACAGCGCAGGATATTGCGTTTCGCGCCATAATCAATCGCAACCACCTTATGGACCGGTGCTGTCTGGCGCACATACCCGTCGGGCCAGGCCCACCGCATTTCATCCCAGCGATAGCTTTGCGCGCAGGTCACATCGCGGGCCAGATCAAGCCCGACCAGCCCCTTGAAGCCGCGCGCCATGGCCAGCAGTTCTTCCACGTCGAAATTGCCGTCAGGGTCATGGGCCAGCGCGACATGCGGCGCGCCCTGCTGGCGAATCGCGCGCGTCAGGCGGCGCGTATCCACGCCCCCGATACAGATGCGCCCGCGTTTTGTCAGCCACTCGACCAGTGTTTCGGTCGCGCGCCAGTTGCTGGGCAGGGTCGGGTCCCATTTCACCACCATTCCGGCAGCGACCGGGTCGGCAGTTTCATCATCATCGGGGTTTACACCCACATTCCCCACATGCGGGAAGGTAAATGTGACCACCTGGCCCGCATAGGACGGGTCGGTCATGATTTCCTGATAGCCGGTCATGGCCGTGTTGAAACACAGCTCTGCCACCGTTTTGCCCGCAGCCCCGAAGCCACGTCCATAAAAAATTGTCCCATCAGCCAGAACAAGGCATGCTGTGGGTTTGAGTGTCTGCGCACACATCTTGTCGCTCCGTCATGTTCGGATTTCGGCGGAACCTACGGCCATGCGCACCAAGAATCAAGCGAATCCGGTCCGGTTTAAAAAAGAACGAAAGATCGCGGCAACGCGCATAGGTTTTTGAACCTTGCAGGCAACAGGCGCCTTCGTTAGGGTCGGCGCCCAACACCCTTTTTCTGGAACAGGACTGGCCCCATGTCATTGCGCGACAGGATATCAAGCGATCTGAAGACAGCCATGAAGGCCAGAGACAGCCAGAAACTGGCAACATTGCGTCTGATCAATGCAGCCATCAAGGACCGCGAAATTGTCGCGCGCGGCGATGGCACCAACAGCGAGTTAAGCGACAGCGATCTGGTCGCGGTGCTGACGCGCATGGTCAAACAACGCCGTGATTCTGCGCGCGCCTATGAAGAAGCCGCGCGTCTTGATCTGGCGGAAAAGGAAATCGCCGAGATTGGCGTGATCGAGTCGTTCTTGCCACGCCAGTTGAATGACGACGAAATCGCACAAGCGATTGACACAGCCATTGCCGAAACGGGTGCGGCATCTGTGCGCGATATTGGCAAGGTGATGGGCCTGCTGAAGTCCCGCCATGCCGGTGAAATGGATTTCGGCAAAGCGGGCGCAATCCTCAAATCGCGGCTGGCCTGAAGGCCCCCTGTCGCCTGAAATCCCCGCAATGGCGCTGGTTTGTGATCCACATATATCACAGCTACAGTCCTTGCGGGCGCAAGCGCTGCATCGGTCACGCAAGCATCACGCCGCGACTATAACGAATAGCGGTCCGCACTGTCCGCATCCTGACGCAAGCGTGTCAGGAAGGCAGTCGAAATATGCGTTTTCAGCGCCTCATACGCGCCCTGCCCGTCATGGGCGGCAATCGCCTCGACAATCGCGGAATGCTCGTCGATGGTCTGGGTGCCGCGCCCTTCAAAACTAAGCGATGTTGTGGCCAGAAGCGCCATGGACCGATGCACCAGATCCAGCTGTTGCACCAGATAGCGGTTATGGGATGCCAGATGAATCTGCTTGTGAAAGCGCCTGTTGGCACGGCTCAGGGCTTTTGGCTCGTTTATCAGCTTGCGGTCTTGCTCAACCATGCTGCGCAGCAGGCGCACTTCTTCCTCTGTCGCATGGCGCGCGGCAAGATGGGCTGCAAACCCTTCCAGCTCGGCGCGCACGGCATAGAGCTCTGCCAGCTGGTTATGATCCAGCGAGGCCACGATCAGCGACCGCCCGTCCCGTGTCAGCAGTGACTGCGTTTCCAGACGTTGCAGCGCTTCGCGGATGGGCGTGCGCGACACGCCGAAACGATCCGCCAGTTCGGATTCCACAAGCCTGTCACCGGGCTTGTATACGCCAAGATCTATTGCCTCCAGAATCAAGGTATAGGCGTCTTTTGGCGGTTTGAAATCAGGCATCAAGTCACTCTTTTTCTGGGCGAGCCTCACAAAACCCCGCTTTTGCCCGAATGACAAGCATGAAATCCCCCGTTGGTGCGTTGCCTGCCCCGCATGTTTGCGCGCTTGGGCAGGCGTGCGGGGCTGTCGCGCCATCCCACCAAAGCGCCGTTTTGCGCACGATTCAGCCCAAATGTCCTGCATGATCACCGAACCGGGACTTGATTGCGCTAACATCATTCCCCTGTGCATTATCATCATTGTTTCGACACAAAGCAGCGATTAACCCTGCCCGAAACAACCAACCGGACAGGAGCAGCCCATGCGTGCAACCCGCGTCGTTCAGAAGATCCTTAGCAACTACGAAGGCGAAACCCCTGGCGTGAAGGCCAATCTGTGTCGCATGCTGATGCAGGGCAAACTGGGCGGCACGGGCAAGATGATCATCTTGCCGGTTGATCAGGGGTTCGAACATGGCCCTGCCCGCAGCTTTGCGCCCAACCCTGCCGCCTATGACCCGCATTATCATTATCAACTGGCCATTGAGGCCGGGATGAACGCGTATGCGGCCCCGTTGGGCATGATCGAAGCAGGTGCCGACACATTCGCAGGCCAGATCCCCACCATCCTGAAGGTCAACAGCGCCAATTCCCTGATGTCAGGCACAGCGGGCAAAAATCAGGCCATCACCGCCAGTGTCGATGATGCGTTGCGCCTTGGGTGCGCGGCGATCGGGTTTACAATCTACCCCGGTTCAGATTGTGCGCTGGGCATGTTCGAAGAAATCAGCGCCATGCGACAGGAAGCCGCCGCCAAGGGCGTGGCCACTGTCATCTGGTCCTACCCGCGCGGCGAAGCCATCACCAAAGACGGCGAAACCGCCATTGATGTTGCGGCCTATGCAGCCCAGATCGCGGCCCTGCTGGGCGCGCATATCATCAAGATCAAACTTTCCACCGATCATCTGATGCTGCCCGAAGCCAAGAAAGTCTATGAAGACAAGAAGATCGAGATTGCAACCCAGGCCGCGCGCGTCAAACACTGCATGGAGGCCAGCTTCCATGGCCGGCGCATCGTGGTGTTTTCCGGCGGCGCCAAAAAGGGCGAGGATTCGGTCTATGATGATGCCCGCGCCATCCGCGACGGCGGCGGCAACGGGTCCATCATCGGGCGCAACAGCTTCCAGCGGTCGCGCGAAGACGCGCTTGCAATGCTGGCCAAGCTGGTCGAGATTTACAAGGGCAAGGCCTGAGCACCCCAAAACCGTGGCTGGATGCAGATCAGGGATTTCATCTTGCCAAAAATACTCAAGACCGCCCGTAGCGCAGCGCAGGGCACAAACATAATAAAGGGGGCGCAAGCCCCCTTTTCCTTTGTCGGCTTCACGACCCCCGCCGCAAACGCTCCAGCAATTCACGCGACGGATCCCCCGTCACCGTCATCCCCCGCGCGCGCTGATATTCGCTAATTGCAGATTGCGAATTCGGCCCGATGACCCCGTCCACGCCTTGCGTATCAAACCCCGCGCGCGTCAGCAGACGCTGGATTTCCTGCCGCTCGCCCAGCCGCAGGCCGTGGCGGTCGGGCTGGAAATTGCCGCGAATGGGACCACCCCCCCGCAATCTGTCAGAAAGATGCCCAATTCCAATGACATAAAACTCGGAATTGTTGTATCGCGTTAACGCTGTGAAGTTGCGGAAGGTCATGAAGGCAGGCCCGCGCGGCCCGTCGGGAATAATGATCGATGATGCGCCATGGTCTGCGACCGCGCGCCCGTTCATGTCGCGCACGCCCATGCCCGTCCAGTCCGACACCGCGCGCGAACTGCCACGCCCGGCCAGCCCCGTGTTGAACCCGTCAGGCAGTTGCACTTCCACGCCCCAGGGTTGGCCGCGCGTCCAGCCCATGCGCGACAAATAATTCGCAGCCGATGCCAGTGCATCAGCCGGATCATCCGCCCATATGTCGCGCCGCCCGTTGCCGGTGAAATCCACCGCATATTCCTGATAGGTGGTTGGAATAAACTGCGTGTGGCCCATGGCCCCCGCCCAGGACCCACGCATATTGGCGGCACTGGTGTCCCCGCGTTGCAAAATGCGCAGTGCTGCAATCAACTGGCTTTCGAAAAACGCCCCCCGCCGCCCGTCAAAGGCCAGTGTGGCCAGCGCCGAAATCACCGGAATATCGCCGCGTTCCGTGCCATAACGCGATTCCAGCCCCCAGATTGCAGTGATGACCTCTGCCTCGACGCCGTAGCGCCCCTCAATGGCGCGCAAGGTGGAACTGTGGCGCGACAACGCCGCCCGCCCCCCCGACAGCCGTTCATCGGACACCGCGATTGACAGGTAATCTTCCAGCGTGCGGGTGAATTCGGTCTGCCTGCGATCGCGCGCGATAACATCGGGCAGGAAGCCCGCGCCGCGCAACGCAGGCTCAAACGTGCTTGCGTTTATGCCCGCCGATGCGGCGCGCGTACGAAATTGCGCCAGCCACGCGTCAAATTCGGCATTGGCCTGTGGCCGCATGCGGCTTGTTGTTTGCGGTGTTGTCATCGGCACCCCCCCGCCCATACAGGCCGAAAGCGACATTGCGGATATCCCCGCGATACAGAAACGTCTTGAAAGTTGCATGGCACTGCTCACCCCTTTGGTGCATTTTTGTAGCAAGGGTAGCCGAACATCGGCGCGCATAAAAGCGGCCATCGGCGAAGACCCGCATATTGTGAACACAGCCACCTTGGTTCCCGGCCGCAGGACCGCTACCATCCCCGTCATAAGCATAATTCGGGGAACACCATGTCACGTTGGATACCGGCCGCGACCTTGGCCTTTGCACTGCCGGCCTGCGGTCTGGCCAATGTGGATACATCACCCCGCCCCACCGCGCGGCCCGCCGCACTGGCCCAGCCGCAAACTGGCAATTTCGACACATGGCGGGCGGCGTTTGCGACCCGCGCGCGCGCCAATGGCATCACGCAGGACACACTGGACCGGTCGCTTCCGGTCATGCAGCTTTTGCCCGAAACGGTGGCCCTTGACCGCCGCCAAAGCGAATTTGGCGCGCGCATCTGGGACTATATGGACAGCACCGTGTCATCCACACGCATTTCGCAGGGGCAGTCCGCACTGCGCCGCCATGCAGATGTTCTGAACCGGATCGAGTCGCGCTACGGGGTGCCGCCTGAAATCCTTGTGGCGATCTGGGGCATTGAATCGTCTTACGGGGCAAACCGTGGCGGCACCCAGACATTGGCAACCCTAGCAACACTGGCCAAGGACGGGCGGCGCGGCGAATTCTTTGAAGAACAGCTGCTGGATGCGCTGCGCATCATTCAGGCGGGCGATATCAGCCCGCAGGCCATGATCGGATCATGGGCGGGCGCATTTGGCCATATGCAGTTCATGCCGTCCAGTTTCCTGACCTATGCCGTGGACTTCACCGGCAACGGGCGGCGCGATGTCTGGACGGATGACCCAAGCGACGCGCTGGCATCGGCGGCGAATTATCTGGCACGGCGCGGCTGGACACGCGGACAGCCCTGGGCGCGCGAGGTTGTCCTGCCCGGCGGGTTCGACCTGCGCCTGACCGGACAGGCACAATCAGCGGCAGAGTGGACAAACGCAGGCGTGCGCGCGGCGGCAGGTGTGCCATTGCAATCAGGTCAGGCGCGGCTGGTTCTGCCGGGTGGCGCGCGCGGCCCTGCATTTCTGACCTATGGCAATTATGATGTGCTGAAAGAATATAACCTGTCGGATGCCTATGTGCTGGCCGTGGGCCACCTGTCCGACCGGCTGCGCGGTGATGGCGGGTTGCGCGGCAGCTGGCCGCGCGGCGACCGCGCCCTGACGCTTGATGAACGGCGCGCATTGCAACAACGGCTGAACACATTGGGCCATGACACCGGCGGCGTGGACGGACGCATTGGCCCCGCCACAGTTGCTGCTGTGCAGGCATGGCAGAAGTCGCAGGGGCTGGCCCCTGACGGCTATGTCAATGCCGATTTGCTGCGCCAGCTTTTGCCCTGACCTCTTGTCGGGCGGAAAATGATACTATATGACTCTCATGAATGTTATATTATATCATAACGATCCCCATCATAACGAAAGGTGTCGCATGTCCGCAACCGACCCCCGCCTGCCCGTCACTGTATTGTCGGGTTTTCTTGGCGCAGGCAAAACAACGCTGCTGAACCATGTCCTGAACAACCGCGAAGGCCGCCGCGTGGCAGTTATCGTAAATGACATGTCCGAAGTGAATATTGACGCCGACCTGATTGATGCCGGTGTCGACCTGAAGCGCGGCGAGGAAAAACTGGTAGAAATGTCAAATGGCTGCATCTGCTGTACGCTGCGCGACGATCTGCTGGCCGAAGTGCGCCGCCTGTCGCAGGAAGGGCGCTTTGACTACTTGCTGATCGAATCCACCGGCATTTCCGAACCGCTGCCCGTGGCCGCAACATTTGAATTCCGCGATGAACAGGGCGACAGCCTGCTGGATGTGGCGCGGCTGGACACGATGGTCACGGTGGTGGATGCGGTCAATCTGCTGCGCGATTTCTCCAGTCATGATTTCCTGTCTGACCGGGGCGAGGTTCTGGGCGAAGAAGATGAGCGCAACCTGGTTGATTTGCTGACCGACCAGATTGAATTCGCCGATGTCATCATCCTTAACAAAGTCACCGATGCGGGGCCGGCGCAAACCGATGCTGCGCGCAAGATCATCAAGGCCCTTAACCCTGATGCGCGGCTGATCGAAACCGATCATTCGCATGTGGCCGCAGACCAGATTTTTGACACCGGCCTGTTTGATTTCGACACCGCGCATGAACACCCGCTTTGGGCAAAGGAACTGTATGGCTTTGCCGATCATGTGCCTGAAACCGAAGAATATGGCGTGACATCCTTTGTCTACCGCGCGCGCCAGCCCTTTGATCCGGCCAAGGTTCATGCGGTTCTCAATGGTCCCCTGCCCGGTGTCATCCGCGCCAAGGGGCATTTCTGGCTGGCGACACGGCCCAACTGGGTGGCTGAATTCTCGCTTGCCGGTGCGATGTCCAGCGTCACCCCCTTGGGCGGCTGGTGGGCGGCTGTGCCGCGCGACCGCTGGCCAGACCACGCCGAAGCGCTGGAAAAGATGCGCCAGAACTGGGTTGATCCATGGGGCGACCGGCGGCAGGAACTGGTGTTTATCGGCGCGGGCATGGATCATGCGGCGCTTATTGCCAAGCTGGATTCCTGCTTGGTGGACAGCGACAGTTTTGCCCCCGAACTTTGGGCCGGTCTGGAAGATCCGTTCCCCAAATGGGGCCAGCGCAAGGCCGCGTAATCCATGGGCGCAAACCTGAAATCCAGTTTACGCAGGCGGTCCAGTCCGATGGCAGAATTCGACCGCCTGCCGCCAGAGCTGCGCCATTGGCTGGCGCATGCAGCGCTGCCATGGTCAGCGCGATCTGCGCTGCGGCTGTGGCACAGGGCCGCGCGCCAATACGGGCCTGACCGGCAGGCCATTCTGGCCCATCTGGCCCGCGCCGAAGCGCGCAGTCTGGCCAGGGACATTCCCGCGATCTGGGGGGACGGGTATCCGCTGATGCCCGACCAGACACAGATGCTGCGCGAAGCGGCCTGAAGGGGACACCCAAAGGCGCGGAATCAAGGCCGCAGGCCGCCGCGCCATAGGTCTGGCCGTCCCGCGGCCTGCCGATTTGGCTGATGGCAGGCCAAGCCTTTGATGCCGGAGTATGCAGCCCGCATAAACTGCAGTCTTATAATGTCGGATCGGCAGACCCCGGCCCACCGATAGCGCGGGCTTAGTCCAAGTGCGAATGTCCCCCTCAGGCCAGACAGCGGCAACCACATACCGCAAGCCAAAGCCGTGTCAGGCGCGCACAGTTCCGTCGCCCGTGACCAGATATTTGAAACTGGTCAACTGCTCGGCCCCGACCGGCCCGCGCGCATGCATCTTGCCTGTGGCAATGCCGATTTCCGCCCCAAGGCCAAATTCGCCGCCATCGGCAAACTGGGTCGATGCGTTGCGCATCAGGATCGCGCTGTCCAGCCCGGCAAAGAACCGCGCGGCCACAGCGTCATCTTCGGCCAGAATCGCATCCGTATGCTGCGATCCATAGTCGCGGATATGCACCATCGCGGCATCCACATCATCCACCACTGCCGCCGCCATGATCTTGTCCAGATATTCCTGTCCGAAATCATCAGCCGCCGCCGCCGAAACGCCCGGCAAATGCTGCAACCCTGCGCCCACGCGCATTTCTACCCCTGCGGCGACCAGATCGGCGATAATCTGTGCGCCAAGCCCGTCGACAATATCGCGGTGCAACAACAGGCATTCTGCCGCGCCACAGATACCGGTGCGCCGCGTTTTCGCGTTCAGCACAACCGCGCGCGCCTTGGCCGGATCGGCGCTGGCATCGACATAGATGTGGCAAATCCCTTCCAGATGGGCAAAGACCGGCACGCGCGCTTCACGCTGCACCAGCCCCACCAGCCCCTTGCCACCGCGCGGGACAATCACGTCAATATAGTCAACCATGCGCAGCATATCGCCCACTGCGGCGCGGTCGGTGGTCTGGACCAGTTGAATGGCATCTTCCGGCAGGTTTGCTGCGCGCAAGCCCTGCACAAGTGCGCCGTGTATAGCGCGCGAGGAATGGAAACTTTCGGACCCGCCGCGCAGAATGACCGCATTGCCCGCTTTCAGGCACAGCGCGCCTGCATCGGCGGTCACATTGGGGCGCGATTCATAAATCACACCCACCACGCCCAAAGGCGTGCGCACCCGCGCGATATGCAACCCCGTGGGCTGGTCCCATTCCGTGATGATCTGGCCCACAGGGTCATCCTGCGCGGCAATGGTGCGCAGCGCGTCACACACGCCGGAAATGCGCCCCTCGTCCAGCATCAGACGGTCCAGCATTGCAGGCGACAGCCCCTTTTGCGTGGCGGCGGCCATGTCGCGCGCATTGGCGGCAATCACATCATCGCGCCGCGCCCAAAGGGCATCTGCCGCGTCCGTCAGCGCCAGCGCCTTGGTTGCGGCCGGTGCCATGGCCAGTACTTGTGCGGCGGCACGCGCGCGGCGGCCCATTTCCTGCATTTCAGGTGAAATTTCAGAACTCATAGCGCCATCTCATCCCTGTGAATAAGGGCCACACGGCCCGGATAGTTCAGAATCGCTTCAATCTCGCGGGAATGATGGCCCGCAATGGCAGCGGCTTCCACACTGGAATAGCCAGCCAGCCCCAACCCCAGCGCACCGGACGGGCCAACAATAGTCACCGGATCGCCACGCTGGAACTGCCCGTCTACACGGGCAACGCCTGCGGGCAACAGCGATTTGCCCTGCTGCAACGCGCGCTCGGCCCCCGCGTCGACATGCACCACGCCCTTGGGCTTCATCGCGGCAATCCAGCCCTTGCGGGCTGAACGCGGATCACCTTGCGCGGCAAATACGGTCGCATTGGCCCCGTCCAGAACAGCCTGCAAGGGATGATGCGCGCCCCCTGCCGCAATGATCATCGCGCAGCCCGCAGTTGTTGCGGTCTTGGCGGCCATGACCTTGGTTTTCATACCGCCCTTGGACAGGCCCGACACCGGCTCGCCTGCCATCTCCTCGATCTCGGGGGTGATGCGGTCGATCGCGTCAAAGCGGCGCGCCTTCGGGTCGGTTTGCGGATTGCTGGAATACAGCCCGTCCACATCCGACAGCAACACCAACACATCCGCCCCGATGGTCACGGCCACTTGCGCGGCCAGCCTGTCATTGTCGCCATAACGGATTTCATCGGTGGCGATTGTGTCGTTTTCATTGACAATCGGCACCACGCCCAGCCCCAGAAGCGTGGACAAGGTGGCGCGGGAATTCAGATAGCGGCGGCGGTCGTGGGTGTCTTCCAGCGTCAGCAGAACCTGCCCTGCGGTAATGCCATGGGGGGCCAGCGCTTCTTCATAGGCGCGCGCCAGCCGGATTTGTCCGACCGATGCCGCAGCCTGACTTTGTTCCAGCGGCAGCGCCCCTGCGGGCAGGCCCAACGCGCCGCGCCCAAGTGCGATGGACCCCGACGACACGACAACCACATCAGCGCCACGCGCCCGCAATGCGGCCACGTCATGCGCCAGCGCAACAAGCCAGCTTGCGCGCAAACCGCCATCTTCCACCAACAACGCCGAGCCGATCTTGACCACCACGCGGCGCGCCTGTGACAGCGTGGCCGCCGTGGTCAGGGTTGCCATGGCCCGTCATCCTCTTCGACGTGCTTGCCCTTGTCGATCCGCGCCAGAAGCGCGCGCAGAACCTGTTGCATCCCTTCGCCGGATACGGCTGAAATCATATACACCTTGCGCCTGCACGCAGCTTCCAGTTCGGCGCATTTCTCGGCGCGTTCTTCATCATCCAGCGCGTCGATCTTGTTCAGCGCAATGATGCGCGGCTTCAGCGCGACATCAGTCGAATAGGCATCCAGTTCGTGGTCGATGATGCGCCAGTCTTCGGCCACATCGTCAGATGTGCCGTCAACCAGTTGCAACAGCACCGCGCAGCGTTCGATATGGCCCAGAAACTGGTCCCCAAGCCCGCGCCCCTCGGATGCGCCCTCGATCAGGCCGGGAATGTCGGCCATGACAAATTCGCGCCCGTCAATGCCCACCACACCCAAGTTAGGGTGCAATGTGGTAAAGGGGTAATCGGCAATCTTCGGGCGGGCATTCGATGTCGCGGCCAGAAATGTGGATTTACCCGCATTGGGCAGGCCCGCAAGCCCCGCATCGGCAATCAGTTTCAGGCGCAGCCATATGGTGCGTTCAACGCCGGGTTGGCCGGAATTGGCGCGGCGCGGGGCCTGATTGGTTGCGGATTTGAACTGAAGGTTCCCCCAGCCGCCATTGCCGCCCTTGGCCAGCAGCAGGCGCTCGCCCACTTCGGTCAGATCGGCAATCACGGTTTCCTGATCTTCATCCAGAATTTCTGTCCCCACGGGGACACGCAATGTGACCGATGCACCATCCTTGCCGGTGCGCCCCTTGCCCATGCCCGGCTGGCCGGAATTGGCAAAGAAATGCTGTTGAAAGCGGAAATCAATCAGCGTGTTCAGGCTGTCGACGACTTCGACCCAGACATCGCCGCCGCGCCCGCCGTCACCACCGTCGGGACCGCCATACTCAATGAATTTTTCGCGCCGGAAGGACACACAGCCCGAACCGCCCCCGCCCGAGCGGATATGGACCTTGGCCAGATCAAGGAATTTCATGTCTCTCTCGCGCGCCCCGCGTGTTGTCATGCACGAAAGCGCGCCGGTCCTTCAGGACAGTCAAGGCACGCTTTGGCATATTGTTTCATGCAATCCCGCCCCGGACCTTGGCCCAGCATCACCGGATTTGATTTAGCGCTTACAGGGAATCGCGCGCGGCCTCAAGCACTCAGCGCCCTTTCAGCAAACCGCCCAGCACACCGCGCATCAATGCCTGCCCCGAACGCGACCCGATCTGGCGCGCAAATGATTTGGCAAAGGCATCTACCGGACTGTCGCCGCGGCGCGCGAGTGTGCGCGATGGTGGCTTGATGGCCCGCGCGGCCCGCGAGCGCCCCCCGTCATAGCGCCGTGCGGCATTGAATTCGCGCGGGCTGTCAGCATCATCGGGGGTGTTTGCTGCGTCCAGCGCCTGCTGGGCTTCTTGTGCGGCGGATTCTGCGCGCCGCGCCAGCATTTCATGCGCGCTGTCGCTGTCGATCATCTGTTCATATTTTCCGGCCACGGGCGATTGCAGCATGATCATGCGCCGCGCGCCATCCTCGATCGGGCCCATGGCCGATGCGGGCGGGCGGATCAGCGTGCGTTCAGCCATGCCGGGATTGCCCTTATCTTCCAGAAAT
This sequence comes from Paracoccaceae bacterium, assembly GCA_020832445.1. Taxonomy (GTDB): domain Bacteria; phylum Pseudomonadota; class Alphaproteobacteria; order Rhodobacterales; family Rhodobacteraceae; genus Roseinatronobacter. Next base: position 961 of record JAFIEO010000088.1, on the reverse strand, counting down.
GATGTCACCGCTTCGCCCACGCCGACATCACGGATTGTGTCTGCAATATCGAAACGCGGATTGGGCCGGTAGGTTTGCGCCGCGCGGCGCAGCGCCTGCTGGTCGCGCGCGGTAAAAGCGCGCAGCGCATGCTGGATACGGTTGCCAAGCTGCCCCAGAACACTGTCGGGCACATCATCAGGGTTCTGGGTGACAAAATACACCCCCACCCCCTTGGACCGGATCAGACGCGCGACACGTTCGATCTTTTCGATCAGCGCACGCGGCGCACCATTGAACAGCAAATGCGCCTCGTCAAAGAAAAAGACCAGCTTGGGTTTGTCGGGGTTGCCGACTTCTGGCAATTCCTCGAACAGTTGCGACAACAACCACAGCAGGAAGGTGGCATAAAGCTGCGGTGTGCGCATCATCCGTTCGGCATGCAAAATGCTGACATAGCCCCGCCCGTCCGGCGCAAGGCGCATGAAATCGGACAAATCCAGCGCCGGTTCGGAAAAGAAATGCACAGCGCCCTGATTTTCCAGCACCAACAACTTGCGCTGAATGGCCCCGATGCTGGCCGTGGTGACGCTGCCGTATTGCCGTGATATTTCGCGCTGGTTCTCGCCCAGAAAATTCAGGATCGCGCGCAGGTCTTTCAGGTCCAGTATGGGCAACCCTTCATCATCGGAAATACGGAAGGCCACGTTGATGACCCCTTCCTGCGCTTCGGTCAGATCCAGCATGCGCGACAACAAAAGCGGGCCGACTTCGGCCATGGTCGCACGCACAGGATGGCCATGCTCGCCAAAGAAATCCCAGAAAATGACCGGAGTTTCGCGATATTCGTGCTGTCCCAGCCCAATCTGTTCCGCGCGGCGCTGGAAGGCGCCGCGCGCTGTGCCCGGCACTGCCATGACCCCCACATAGCCCGTGATATAGGTCAGAAAGACCGGAACACCGGCAATGGAAAATTCTTCGG
>JAFIEO010000083.1 GCA_020832445.1 Paracoccaceae bacterium | reverse complement strand
CCATTGAACCTCATATTGTATTCCTTTGTTTGCGTGGTTTTGTTGTTTGTGTGGTTTTGTGTATTGTTATTTCCGATATATTACATCTGAAGTTTCGATTTTTAAAATATAGATAGTTTTGCTACTTCTTTTTGGGGCGCTGGTTTCGGCGCTATGGAGGAGGAAGCCATGTCCTGTGATTTGCGTGCATTCGCGGTTGCGTTTGCTGTGTTTTGTGGTCCTGCCGTTGCGCAGGAGCATTTGATTTTCGCCACGGCCAGCCCGTCGGAAGGGCCGATTTCGACTGAGATTTTCAACGATTGGGCCGCGCGCATCAACGCGGATGGCGCGGGTGTTGTTGACATTGACGTCCGCCACGGTTTCACGATGGCCAGCCCGGCCAATTTCTATGACCGCGTCAAGGACGGCGTGGTGCCGATCAGCTGGGGCATCATGACCACGATTGGCGGGCGTTTTCCGCTGACCGGCATGGTGGAGCTGCCATTGCTGGGCGATGATGCCGAGACGGCCTCTGTCGCGTTCTGGCGGCTGTATGCCGAGGGGCATCTGGACGCGGAATATCATGACATTGTGCCGCTGTTTCTGACGGCCTTTCCGCAATCTGGCGTGCATCTGTCGGCGCCGCTGGCATCGCTGGACGATCTGGCAGGCGCGCGGGTGATCGCAGGATCGCAGACCAATTCGCAGGTCATTCAGGCGCTTGGCGGGTTGCCGCAATCCATCAATCCCGCCGACGCCTATGAGGCCATCCAGCGCGGCACCGCCGATGGCCGGTTCGTGCCCTGGACCGCCTTCCCCCCCTTCCGAATGGAGGAGGTGACCAGCTACCATATCGAGGCGCCGATCGGCACGGCCATCGGCATGGTGTTCATGAACCGCGACATCTGGGACGATCTGCCGCCAGAGGCGCGCGATGTCATCATGCGCCATTCCGGCGAAGCGCAAAGCCGTCTTCTGGGTCAGTTCTTTGATGCCCAGAATGACGCGATCCGCACGCGCATTTCCGGCATGGACGGGCATGTGCTGGCCGCGCCCGACCCGCAGCAGGCCGCGCAATGGGAAACGCGGCTGGCGCCGGTGACCGAAAGCTGGCTGGCGCGCACCGAAGGTGGCGCGGCCCTGCTGGAGCGCTTTACCCGATTGCTGGAAGACGCGGCCACAGACTGACCGCGCGCGCGCCCACCCCGATATGCGGGCGCGCCTCCGAATTCCGAAGCCACTTCCGCAGGGCCGGTCTGCCCTGCGGAGCAGCGAGGACTGCCCATGCCACATCCGCAAACAGATATCCTGCCGCGCAAGCCGGTGATTGATGTCGTGCTGCACCGCGTCACCCGCCCGCTGGCCTTCGCGGGGGTTCTGGGCATGCTTGCGGTGGCGGCCATCACTGTGATTGCGGTTATGCTGCGCTGGTCGGGTCTGGGCGGTCTGGCGGCGATGAACGAAATAACCGGCATGCTGTTTGCCGTGGCCATTGCCGCGACGCTGCCTGCGGCCACTGCGCAACGGGTGCATCTGCGCATCGACCTGCTGGGGGGCATGATGGGGCCGCGGGTGCGGCGCATGATGGATTTTCTGGGGTCAGTGCTGCTTTTGCTGTTTGTGACGCTGCTGGCCCGCGAGGTTTACGCCTATTCGGGGCGGCTGATTTCGGGGGGGCGGACGACAACCATTCTGGGCTGGCCGGTGGGCCAGTTTGTGCGCGCGGTGGGGGTTTTGCTTTGGGCCACTGTGGCTGTGCAGGCGGTGATCTGCGCGCTGGATTTGCGTCGCATGGCGCTGCGCGCGCCTGCCGGGAACGCGGCCTGTGATGCGGCCAGCGGCGGGCGCACGCATCCGCTGGTCTGGGGGCTGTTGCTGGGCACGGCTGTGGCGGTGGCGTGGCTTGTGTGGTGGGGCTGGGGGGATTTTCGCGGGATGTCGCGCGTGGTGACCCGTGCCCCGCTTGCCTCTGTCGGGGTGGGGTTTGCGTTGCTTTGGGCGGCGCTGCTGTTGTTGTTTCCGGTCTCGGCGGTGATGGGTTTGATGGGGCTTGTGGGCACCGCGCTGTTTCTGAACTGGGGTCCGGCATGGTCGGTGCTGTCATCGGAAACGGTGGGGTTTGTGACCAATCCGCAAGTGGCCGCGCTGCCGCTGTTTTTGCTGATGGGCAGTTTTGCCATGGTCGCGGGCCTGTCGGATGATGTGTACCGTCTGGCGCGCGCGGGGCTGGGGCGTTTTCGCGGCGGGCTGGCGCTGGCCACAGTCGGGGGCTGTGCGGGCTTTGGCGCGGTCACCGGATCATCACTGGCCACCGTCGCCACATTCGGGCGGATTTCACTGCCGCAGATGCGCGCGGCCGGCTATTCCCCCGCGCTGGCATCAGGGACCGTTGCGGCGGGCGGCACGCTGGGCGCGCTGATCCCGCCATCCGCGCCGATCATCCTGTTTGCCCTGCTGACGGAAGCCAGCATCGGCCAGCTGTTTGTCGCAGCGGTCATCCCCGGCCTGATGGCGGCGGCGTTGTATATGGGCACAATCGCACTGGTCGTGCGCATGACCCCCGGCGCCGCGCCCGTGCCCCAACCCGGACCACCTGGCGAATTGCGCGCAGCATTTGCCAGGGCCGGTCCCGTCAGCGTGCTGTTCGGCACGGTGATCGGGGGGCTTTATGCAGGCGTGTTCACGGCCACGGAATCGGCGGCGGTGGGCGCGATCGGGGCGTTTGTCATGGCGCTGTGGCGCGGCAAGCTGAGCGGGGACCGGATCCTGTCGGTGATGGGCGAGACCACTGCGATCACCGCCATGATCTATATGCTGATCTTCGGCGCATTGGTGTTTTCTTTCTTTGTGGGGGTCAGCCAGCTGCCCGAGACACTGACGCGGATGGTGGGCGCACTGGATGTGACGCCACTTCTGATCATCGCGATTTTGCTGGTGGTGTATCTGCTGCTTGGGTCAGTGATGGACAGTTTCGCCATCATGATCATCACGGTCCCCATCGTCACGCCGCTGATCCTTGGCATGGGCTATGACCTGATCTGGTGGGGCATCATCATGCTGGTGGTGGTGGAAACCGGCCTGATCACGCCGCCTTTCGGGGTCAATCTGTTCGTCATCCGCTCGGTCCAGCCGGATGTGCCGCTGGGCACAGTGTTCAAAGGGGCGCTGCCCTTCGTGCTGTCCGATTTCCTGCGGCTTGCAGTGCTGGTGCTGTTTCCGGCGCTGGTGCTGTGGCTGCCCGCACAAATGTAGCCGCGCAAATCTAGCCGCGCAAATTTAGCAAGGTGTAAAATGCCCAGGATCATCGATTTGTCCGTGCCGCTCGAAACCGGCATCCCCTCTGACCCGCCGGGCCTGCTGCCCGAGATCGACTATCATGACCACGACACCGGCGCGGCCGAGTTCGAGGCCATGACAGGACTGGATCGCGCGCAGTTTCCCGATGGCAAGGGCGCCGCCTCCGAGCGGTGCCGCATCACCACCCATAACGGCACCCATCTGGACGCGCCATGGCACTATCACCCCACCATGGATGGCGGCAAACGCGCCATCACCATTGACGAGGTGCCGCTGGACTGGTGCTTCCGCCCCGGCGTGAAGCTGGATTTCCGCCATCTGCCCGATGGCCATGTGGTCACCGCCGCCGAGGTCGAGGGCGAGTTGGACCGCATCGGCCACAGCCTGCGCCCCTATGACATCGTGCTGGTCAACACATCCGCCGGTGCCGCCTATGGCCAGCCCGATTTTCTGGCGCGCGGCTGCGGCATGGGCCGCGAGGCCACGCTGTATCTGACGCGCCGCGGTGTGCGCGTCACAGGCATTGACGGCTGGTCATGGGATGCGCCTTTCGGGGCCACATTGCAACGCATCCGCGCCACCGGTGATGCCAGCCTGTTCTGGGAAGGGCACAAGGCCGGCGCCGAGATCGGCTACTGCCATATCGAGAAACTGACCAATCTGCATGAACTTCCCGCCCACGGTTTCACCGTGGCCTGTTTCCCCGTCAAGGTCGCCCGCGCCAGCGCGGGCTGGTGCCGGGCGGTGGCACTTCTCAATGACTGAAAGGACGCAAATGTTCAGATACTTTCCAACCAATTATGTCTGGGACCTGTCGGTCAATCTGGCCATCGAAATGGGCGGCCGGATGGGTGAAATCGCCGAAATGTGCGCGCCCCTGACCGAAGCCGCGAAAGCCCCCGATGCGGACGGCACGCGCGCTTTCCGCGAAAGCTGGGAGACGATGGCCCACCGGCTGGAAGGGCTGGCACAGGATGATCTGGCGCGCGGGCGCACCCTGTCGGCCAGCACCAAGCTGATGCGCGCGGCCAATTACCTGATCATCGCCGAGCGGATGCAGGCGCACGGATCGGACGGGCGGCTGGCGCTCTATCGCCACCATCTGGCAACCTTCTATCAGGCGCTCTCGCTGGGGCGCGGCGGTGCGTATCGTGTGGAAATCCCCTATCAGGGCAAGCATCTGTCGGGGATTTTCATGCCCGCCGAAGGGGTCACTGGCCCGCAGCCGGTCTTGATACAGGTCAACGGTTTCGACAGCACCAAGGAAATGCGCTACATGGCGCAACTGCCCGGACTTCTGGCCAAACGCGGCATCGCGTCCCTGGTGCTGGACCAGCCCGGCACCGGTGAGGCGCTGCGCCTGCAAAACCTGACCGCGCGCCACGATGCCGAGCATTGGGCCACCCCCGTCTATGACTGGCTGGCCGCGCGCGCCGATGTGGACGCCGCCCGTATCGGCATCGAAGGGGTGTCGCTGGGCGGGTATTACGCCCCGCGCGCCGTGGCGTTTGAACCGCGCTTTGCCTGCGGCATCAGCTGGGGGGCAAACCATGACTGGCGCGATGTGCAAAAACGCCGTCTGGAACGCGAAGGCGATTTCCCCGTCCCGCATTACTGGGCGCATGCCGCCTGGGTGTTCGGCGCGAAAGACATTGATGATTTCATGGCGCGGGCCGAACATATGCATCTGGACGGCGTGCTGGACCGCATCCGTGTGCCCTATCTGGTCACGCATGGCAAACATGACACCCAGATCCCGCTGAAATGGGCGCATCGCACCTTTGATCAACTGCTCAACAGCCCGCGCCGCGAACTGGTCATCTTTGATGAACGCACCGGCGGCGTGATGCATTCCAGCGTCGATAATTCCGGCCCCGTGCTGGATTGCATCTGCGATTTCGCCGCCGAAACCCTTGGCGGCCGTATCGCGTGAACACGCCGCCTGAACACACCGCCTGAACACAAGGAAAGAACCATGCAGATCATCGGACCCGACCTTCTGGTCTTTGGCGTGGACGACGTGCCCGCCTGCCATGAATTCCTGACCGCCTACGGGCTGGAGGCGCAGGACTACACCCCCGAACGGGGCGGCTGTTTCATGTCACTCGATGGCACCGGCCTTGAAATCCGCCGCCGCGACGACCCGTCGCTGCCGCCCGCGCTGAAGACCGGCAACATGCTGCGCCTGCAAGTGCTGGGCGTGGTCGATCAGGCCGCACTGGACGCGGTCGCGGCGGAACTGGGCCGTGACCGGCAGGTGCTGCGGCTGGCCGACGGATCGCTGCGCTGCCACGACGATCAGGGGTTCGCGCTGTCCTTCCGCATAAGCACCCGCACCACGCCGGACATGCCCGCCGAGAAGGTCAATGCACCCGGCGATTATGGCCGCAAGCCCAATGAAATTGGCGTGTCCGAAGACATGCCCGCCAAACCCCGCACCCTGTCGCATGTCGTGCTGTTCGTGCCCGATATCGACGGTGCGGTGGGGTTTTACCGCGACCGTCTGGGGTTTCGCATCACCGACACGCTGACCGGCGCAGGCCCCTTCCTGCGCCCGCAGGCCAATCCCGACCACCACACGCATTTCTTCATCCGCACACCGCCCTATATGCAGGGCTGCGAACATCTGGCCTTCCATATGGGGGGACCGACCGAGCTGATGGTCGCAGGCAGCCGCATGATGGAGCAGGGGTTCGAGTCGTTCTGGGGACCGGGGCGGCATAAATTCGGGTCGAACTGGTTTTGGTATTTCAAAAGCCCGCTTGGCTGCAACGTGGAATTCGACGCCGATATGGACATTCATGACGACAACTGGGCCCCGCGCGAAGCCCCCATGGGACCAGAAGCCTCGCAGGCCTTCCTCATGCAATGGCGCAAAAAATGGGCGCCCACCGGCGGGCCGAAGCCAAGCTGATGACGGTGCTGTGTCGTCTGGATGATCTGCCAAATGGCACCGCCAAAGGTTTCAAGGTGGC
>JAFIEO010000081.1 GCA_020832445.1 Paracoccaceae bacterium | reverse complement strand
CAGCCGGTCGCGGTTCTTCGTGAACACGGTTGGCACCCAGACGGGGTCATCAATCCCGAGGCCGACAAACCAGCGGAACATCAGGTTGTAGTCCATCTGCTCCATCAACTGCCGCTCGGATCGGACCGAGAACAGAATTTGTAGAAGGCTGGCCCGGATCAACCGCTCCGGCGGGATCGAGGGGCGGCCGAAATCGGTGTAAAGCGCCTCGAACTCGGCATCGAGGCTCGCCAGAGCGTCATTCACGACCTGCCGGATCTTGCGCAACGGGTGGCGCGCGGGAATGCGCTCCTCAAGATCAACATAATTGAACAGCGACCCGCTCGTCTCGTCCGTCCCGCGCATCTTCACCCCCGCCGTTGCCGTGCGAAGGGTGAATCATGTTCTCAAACCGCTGTCGAGGTGGGACTATTTCAGCAACCTGTTAAGCCACCCTAGCTTTCGCTTTACAAGGAAGGTTCAAGCAGTCACTCTATAAGCTCGTTTGTCAACTGGTCGGCTTCATTGCACATTCGTGACAAATCCTTCAAATTGCGCTGGAGACGTTTAGAGCCACGTCCTGGCAACTTGTACCGTGTTTCATGTGCAATTCGAGCCCAGGCATCTTGGAAAACGGTACGCACCTGTATCTCGCAGTTCACTCCCCCCACACCTTCAAGTGCATTTGTCACCCGAAAACGCAAATGGGTTGCACAATACCCTCCCGATGACTTAATCTCGGCAACCTCACTACTGCCCTCCACCAACCCCATATCCGCATTCCACACCGAACCACTATCAGCACACTGCGCCTGAAATGCTGCCACAAAGTCATTAACGGCTTTGTCATTCAGCAGAACAACACGCACACCAATTAGATCATCCAGAGCCCCCCAATCACCTCCAGCGCGCCGCACCAGCTTGACAGCAGCACTTTTGGCATCCTTAATTCGATGCTCAAGCAACAAGATTCTTCCCCGTAGAGAGAGGCTACGGGCGATTAGATCTACTCCGACAAGGATCGCGCCTATTTCAATCGCCGCTGCGTCGATAAGTCGGGCAAGGTGTTCAATCTGCTCAGGTGTCAAACGAAGCTCAGCGGCGCTGCGCGGGTCAATATCCAAACCGGCTTTGGTCACCCACTCTGCATAATCTGCCAGCTCACGAGCATCACGTTCGCGCTGACGTTCAGATAAGATGGCAATCGCTGCCCTCAGAATAGGATTGGTTGCCCAGCCTGGACATCGTGAGGTGTCGCATCCCAGCACAAAGAAATGCCGATGACGCAAATCCCGAACTGAACCTTCAAGAGGAAGCAGAAAAACTTTCTGAAAATTCAGATTTTGTACGACTTTACGTTCAAAACCTTTACCCGAAAGAACAAGCTCACCGTTTTCAAGCAGACGTTCGGTGTAACGCTCAGCATGATTCTGCGAAACTGGCTCCAACCAATCTACCAAAACAAATTTCTCGAAATCCGGCACAGTGCCTTCGTGAAGCATCGAAAAACCGGGTAACTCGAGTAAAACATCAATTATATCGTGCGTTTCAAGAACCTTACCCGATGCCCGATCCACACAGTACCTCAGAAACTCTTCAAGAGTATCAAATGCGGGACCCCGCTCGTCAATCAAGGTCAGCTTCTTCTCGGATTCCGCAACCGTTGCTTCTAATCTCTGCCTGATTGCTGCTGTGAAATGAGGATCAATAGTCAAGGGAAGATAGTCGCGCTTGGCCTTGCGGATTGTTTTTTTCAACAAGGAGCTTGGCATGCTTTCTGGCCTAGAAAGGTTGTGCAATGCGTCACAAATTTTAATGAATTTCGCAGAGGCGCCAGCTTTGGAGATCGTATCTAGAAAAGCCCTATTTCTAGCACTGCGGTCAACGAATCCTGCTGAAACTGGTTTTGTTAACACTTGCACCAGTTCAGACACTCGGCGTGAGGTGGCCTGCTCCAATTCCTGAATGCTTATTGCCGTGTCTTCCAGAAGATCATGCGTTAAAGCAACTGCTAGAATATCTTCCAACCGATCACTCAACTCAGCTTCTGGCCACAGTTCAGCGCAAATCTTAGCCACTCCGACTGGATGCGTAATGTATGGAACCCGCTTGGCCACACCTTCTTTATGTTCACGAAACTGACCGTCATGATATCGGCATGCCAACCCTAGCACCGAATCCAGCAGGTTCAGATCGACATCTAGATCGATGATGGACTTCCTTAGATCGTTCTTTAGCCAGTTCAGTGTGTAGGTCTGAGCCATCACGCAGCATGCCTCTGTTCAAGTCGATTTCGGATCTGATCAATAAGTTCTCCAAGCTCTCCCCGCACAGCAGAACGCAATGCTCGTTTCCACTCAGGGTCGTTTCGCACCTTAGGCAGGGGCAAGAGGTCCATCCCCCATCGGGTCAGGAGGAACTGTACTGTAAACCTAGCCACTCGGCCATTTCCATCTTCAAAAGGATGTATCCGGATAGTCGCAGCAAAGACGTGCGCCAGCAATGGCGCTGCTACTTTTGCACTACCGGTAACTGCAGAAATTGTCACTGAGAATTGACCCATGTGCAACCTTGCCCCTGCACAAAGCAATCGGGGGCTTCAGGAGTGATAGACATGGGATTTTTGAGGATTATTCGGAAGTGGGCGTTGCGGGACGAGATGCCCATTCGCGAGATCGCACGGCGGACGGGCGTATCGCGTAATACGATCAAAAGGTATCTGCGGGAGGGGATCGTCGAGCCCCAGTTTCAGACACCTAATCGACCGAGCAAGATCGATCCATACGCGGCTCGGCTGACGGGCTGGCTTGTGACGAACCAGCGCAAGACGCGCAAGGAGCGCCGCACTGCAAAGGATATGTATGAGGAACTTGTTGGGCTTGGATATGCCGGCTCATACGAGCGCGTTGCTGCCTTTGTGCGCGAATGGAAAGGCGAACGGCAACGTGCGCATCACACGGCAGATCGTGGGACTTTCGTGCCGCTGGTGTTCGCACCGGGCGAGGCTTTCCAGTTCGATTGGAGCGAGGACTGGGCCTATGTCGGCGGTGAGCGCATCAAGCTGCAGGTCGCGCACATCAAACTATCACACAGCCGCGCCTTTCTGGTGCGGGCTTATCTGCTGCAGACGCATGAGATGCTGTTTGATGCGCACTGGCATGCATTTCGCGTCTTCGAGGGCATCCCTGGACGCGGTATCTATGACAATATGAAGACCGCGGTTGACCGGGTAGGCGTCGGCAAACAGCGTGATGTGAATGCGCGGTTCTTAGCTATGACCAGCCACTATGTCTTTGATCCTGAGTTCTGCAACCCTGCTGCGGGCTGGGAGAAAGGACAGGTTGAGAAGAGCGTGCGTGATGCGCGACATCGCCTGTGGCAGGTCGCGCCTGTCTTCCCGGACCTTGCCGCGCTGAACAACTGGCTGGAAGAGCGTTGCAAGCTGCTGTGGACTGAGACGGCACATGGCAAGCTGCCGGGAAGCATCGCTGATGTTTGGGATGCCGAGAAGCCTGCGCTGATGCCGCTACCGACGATGTTTGACGGCTTTGTCGAAGCGCGAAAGCGCGTCTCCCCCACATGCCTGATCAACTTCGATCGCAACCGTTATTCTGTGCCGGCCAGCTTCGCGAACCGTCCCGTTAGTCTGCGCATATACCCTGAACGACTGATGATTGTGGCCGAGGGGCATGTGATTTGCACACATCAGCGGATCATTGAACGATCCCACCGCCAGCCGGGGCGCGTAATCTATGACTGGCGCCATTACCTGGCAGTGGTTCAGCGTAAGCCCGGGGCGCTGCGCAATGGCGCGCCTTTTGTCGAAATGCCGGAACCTTTCCGGAAGCTGCAAGCGCAGATGTTGCGAAAACCGGGGGGCGATCGTGAGATGGTCGACATCCTGTCATTGGTGCTGCACCATGATGAACAGGCCGTGCTCTGCGCCGTGGAAATGGCGCTGGAGGCGGGCGTGCCCACCAAGACCCATGTGCTGAACCTGCTTCACAGGCTGGTGGACGGAACACCGACTGCGCAGCCGGATGTCAGCCCTCCAGCGGCGCTGGCGCTGAGCAAAGAACCCGAGGCCAATGTCGCGCGGTATGATGGGTTGCGCCCTGCGGGAGGAACACGTCATGCGTCATGATCCCGCTGGTGCTGCCATCGTCATAATGCTGCGCAGCCTGAAGATGCCAGGCATGGCGCATGCTGTGCAAGACCTGCTGGAGCAGGGATCGCCCGCTTTCGATACGGCTATCCCAATGCTGTCTCAGCTACTTAAGGCTGAAATAGCCGAACGTGAGGTGCGCTCAACCGCCTATCACATGAAAGCCGCGCGCTTTCCGGCCTACAAAGACCTCTCTGGCTTCGACTTTGCGGCCAGCGAAGTCAGCGAAGCCTTGGTCCGCCAACTCCATCGCTGCGAATTCCTGGATGGGGCTGAGAATGTGGTGCTGATCGGCGGCCCCGGAACCGGAAAATCCCATGTTGCAACCGCCCTCGGCATTCAGGCCATTGAGCATCATCGCAAACGTGTCCGCTTCTTCTCGACGGTCGAACTGGTCAACGCGCTGGAGCAGGAAAAAGCCCAGGGCAAGGCCGGAAAGATCGCAGAGGCGCTGGTGAAAACGGATCTCGTGATCCTGGACGAGCTGGGATACCTCCCGTTCAGTGCCTCTGGCGGCGCCTTGCTCTTCCACCTGCTCAGCAAGTTATACGAGCGCACGAGCGTCATCATCACCACCAACCTGAGCTTTAGCGAATGGGCCGGTGTGTTCGGGGACGCCAAGATGACCACAGCGCTACTCGATCGCCTCACACATCGCTGCCACATCCTCGAGACTGGCAATGACAGCTATCGCTTCAAGGCCAGTTCAGAAACAGCGAAAAAGAAACGGAAGGAAACATCAGCATTGACGCCAGCATGACACGCAGAACATAACAACCGGGTGGGTCAGATCTCGGTGACAATGCCGGGTCAGTTCTCAGTGACAATCAACACAGGGGGCATCCACACACGTCCCGACGCACCACTGATCCCGTCCCATGAGTCTGCAGTGCGTGTCGGTCCAATCGCTATACCAGCAGATCCAAAATTCGCCGAAAGCCCGCCGGAACGCGAGGTTCTGCGACTTAAACATGAACATAAACTGCACACGATGATACATAAATCATTGATTATTAGAAATTATCTGTCCAGTCCATCATCGGCGCGACAGATAATTTAGCATTTTGATTTATTTTCATTTTTCTTGTATCTTCAAATTGCTGGCGGCGGTTGTGGCTCACGCTGGACTACGCCCCAATATCCCCGATATTTGCCCCACTACGACGACGAATTGCACATGTAGGCCACACATATGAAAATGGCCTCCACCTACCTGCGCAGCCCAAGCGGAGAGTCTTCGCGTGAAGCACGGGCTGGCATCGAACGAATGTTCCGCCTTCCCACCAGCCTCGCAGTCTTATTTATCTCCACATAATCGATATGAGCAAGGTAGGCAAACCGTCGCGACCCTTGCCACCTTGAAGCGCGATCCGGACAACGAACGGATCGGGCACCTCGATCGCTTGCGCGTCACCGACTACGTCAAGATGCGCGCAGACCATGGTGCCAGTCCGGTGACATTGGGCATCGATATCGGGGCGCGGTTGCAGCAGCCCTGCGGGAACCGTGGCCAGACAGGTAAACCAAGGGCCGGATCACCCGCCGCAAACCTCTCAAACGCCAGATGTCCGGACGCGCCAACACAGACTAGAGCATGTTGCTTAAAAGTGGGAACCGGTTTTGAGCTTCTCGAACCTGCGAAATCAATAAGTTAGAGCATATCTCGTGAAGGCGAATGAACGTGATATGCTCTAGCTCAGGACCCGGCTCATTGCAGCGTCCTAACAGGGACGCACAAAAACCGGGTCGGGGCCGGTTTTGCATGCCGGTTCACAGTCAAAGCCATGGCTTTTCACGGAAGTCTGGCAAGATCAGGTTCTTGCTGCTGATACATCAAGCCGGCGGGAAAGGGCGGCCTCGATGCCGCGCAATTCGGCCAGCCCTTTCAGGCGACCTATGGCGGGATAACCGGGCTGCCCACCTCGGCCGATATCGTCAAGAATGTCCTGCCCGTGATCAGGTCGCATGGGGATCACGGCATCCTCGCGGCCAGCCTTGCGGCGGCGGGCCTCTTCTGCCAGAACGGCATCAACCAGCGCCACCATATCGGTTTGGCCGCCCAAATGCTCATCCTCGAAAAACGAAGCAGGGATTGTGTCGCAATCACGGCGCACATTTCGAAGGTGCAGAAAGTGCACGCGCTCCCCAAAGCGGCGCATCATTCCGGGCAAATCATTGTCATGGCGCGCGCCAAGCGAGCCTGAGCACAGCGTAATACCGTTGGCAGGCAGATCCACCGCAGCAAGACGTTCGGCATAGTCCGCCTCGGTCGACATGATGCGGGGCAAACCCAGAAGGGGGAATGGCGGATCGTCGGGATGGCAGCACAAACGCATCCCGATTTCTTGTGCAACCGGGACAACCTGTTCAAGAAAATCGTGAAAATTCCGGCGCAGCACCGCGTCGGTGACAGGCGCATAGCTTGCCAGCAGATCGCGGACATCCTGCATCGACAGGCGTTCCACCGCACCGGGCAGGCCAAAGACAACGTTGCCCGCAAGCTGTTCGCGCGCCACCTTATCCATGCGGCCAAACCGACGGGCAGCTGCATCGCACAGGTCTGCGGGCAGGTCATCCCCCGCACCCGGGCGTTGCAGGATATGGATGTCGAAGGCCAGAAAATCGATCAGATCAAAGCGCATGCAGCGCGCGCCATTGGGGCGTCGCCACGTCAGATCGGTGCGTGTCCAGTCCAGAACCGGCATGAAATTATAACAGATCACCCGGATACCCGCGTTCCTGAGATTACGCATCGACGCGATCCATGTCGTGATATGGTTCCGCCAGTCGCCTGTCTGGGTTTTTATGGCTTCGGATACAGGCAGGCTTTCGACAACCTCCCATGCCAGACCGGATGGGCTGCCATCGCGCATTTGGCCGATCGCAGACTGGCGCAGGGCGATGTCTTCTGGTGTCCACATCACGCCTGTGGGGATGTGATGCAGAGCACTTACGACCCCTTGCACACCCGCCTGCATCATATCGTCGATGCATACCGGGTCATCGGGTCCGAACCAGCGCCAAGTCTGTCGCATCTAGAGCCTCTCAGTCTGTGAATAATAACGGTGGGTCGCGACGGTTTGCGGCATTTCCATCAGAACCTGACGACGTGGGGCGCGGATTCACGCAGTGGGGGTTCCGGTGGCAATCCCCCGTTCAGAATGCGGTCATGAAGCCAGAAAAACACTTGCGATACCGAAGAAACAGATCGGGCAATCACGAAAGAGAGCATGACGGGTTTCGGGGCGGTATCTATATTTTTCATACAAGCTTTTGTCAGGTTGGAAGGTCAAAACCTGAGCGGTTCCACCACATATGTCAACATGTATGGTAGTATATCTTTAGGGCGATGAACGTCAAGCAACTAGATGTCTTTGCGTCAGGGTGATGCAATTCCACGCGGCGGTCCCCGGGCGGTTTGTAGTATCAGGGCACGAACGCATGATGGCTGGGCCGCTGACCCTGCTATGTCTTGTCCGTCCAGACATCAGCCATTCTTCCCCAGAGGGGTGTCGCGCAGGCCGCCCGCCAAATGTCGGGAACTTGACTAACCAAAGGCCAGTTGCGGCAGGAAAAGCGAGATCCCCGGAAAAGCCACCAGCACCACGATCAGCAGAAAGATAGCAAGATAGAACGGCAGGCTGGCGCGCAGGTATTCCTCAATCGGGGTGTTCAGCAGGGTGCACACCGTATACATCGCCACCCCTACGGGCGGGGTCATGGACCCCAAGGTTACAATTGTCATCATCAGAATGCCGAAATGCACCGGATCGACACCCAGACGCGTGACAATCGGCACAAGAATAGGTGTCAGCAACAAAACCAGAATTGTGCTTTCAACAAACAGCCCCGCGATGAACAACCCCAACAGGATTACGGCCAGAATTACCAGCGGGTTTGAAAGGCTGCCCAGCAGCACGCCAGCGACATCTTGCGGAACACGCAGGAAAATAATGGCAAACCCCAGCATTCCTGACATCAGGATAATCAGCATGATCATTCCGATATCAGACAATGCATCACCAAAGGCCCGACAAATGCTGTCCCATGTCATTGCCCGATGCGCCACTATGCCAACCAGCAAGGCATAGACCACTGCAAACGCACCCACTTCGGACGGGGTAAAGACACCGCCGCGAATGGACAACAGCAACAGAACCGGAAACAGCAGCGCCCATTTCGCATTCCATGCCGCGCGCCCCAGATCGCCACTGCGTGGCGGTGCGTCCGGCGTTGTGGTCCCGTAGCCGCTGCGCCGCGCAATCAACCATGCGGTCACCATCAGGAACACCATCATCAGCAAACCGGGCACGATACCCGCCAGAAACAACCGCCCGATGGAAACCTGTCCGACGAAACCATACAGGATCAACCCGATCGAGGGCGGAATAGTCGCGGTGATCAAAGAGCTTAGCGCAATCACGGCGGCAGTGTAGCCTCGCCCGTATCCTTGCGACAGCATTTGCGGGCCGACCACACGGCTTTGCATGGCCGCATCCGCCACCGCAGAGCCGCTGACACCCCCCATCAGCGTCGACAGCAGGATCGACACCTGCGCCAACCCGCCTGTCATCCAGCTTACGGCCAGTTTTGAAAAATGGAACAACCTGTCCGTGATGCCGCTTGCATTCATCAAATGGCCCGCCAGCACAAAGAACGGCACGGCCAGCAACGGAAAACTTTGGCTGACGGCGGCCACTTTCTGCACGCCAATCGACAGCGGCATGACCGGCGATTCCCAGAAGAACACAAAACCCGCCATGCCGATAACCAGCGCCACCGGCGCGCCAATCAGCAGAAGAACAAAAAAGACGATTGCGACACTGCCCACTGGTTCACGCCCCGTCAGTCATGGATGTCGCGCGCGTGAACACCAGCGGGCCGGTTTTACGCCATGCTTCGATCACGTTCGCAATCAGTGACGCCGACAATACAACGCACCCCGCAGGCACCGCACCTGTCACCCATGCATAACTTAGCCCGCTATCGCCAAACTGCCGCGCAAGGTTCAGCAGGGTCAGCTGGATGCCATGCCATGCCAGCGCGGCAAGAAACACAAGCGCGACACCTGCAATCGCTGTTTCCAGCAACAGCCGCGCGCGCAGGGGCAGACGACGCACCAGCAAATCGACCCCCAGATGCGCCCGTTCCCGCAGTGCTTTCGTGGCGCCGATGAAACATAGCCATATGAACAGAAGCTGTGCCATATCCACGGACCATATCAGCGGCTGCCCGAAAAAACGCATGACCGCCGCAACGAACACCAGTGCGGTAATGACGGCAAGAATGACCATGCCAAGGATAAATTCTGCCTTGCGATACAGTGCCAGCATTGCGCCACTCCCCGATAGGACATGCAGGGGGAATCCCCCCCTGCATGTGGATCAAATGATCAGGTCTGCAAACTCAGTCTGCGGCCATCTCGCGCAGCACGTCGCGCAATTCGCCATAGCCCAGATCATCATAGACATTGGCCGTGGCTTCGACAAAAGGCGTCACGTCCACTTCGCTGATGATGACGCCAGCGTCTGACAACTGCGCCTCGATGGATTCCAGCGAATCCTGCGTGCCGTAGGACGCGATGTCGCCTGCGACAAGTGCCTCATTGCGCAGAATGGTTTGCAGGTCATCCGGCAGGGTTTCAAACCAGCCCGCAGATGTCACCAGTCCGGTAATCAGGTTGATATGGCCTGTCTTGGTGATATGGCTGACAACTTCGTGCAGGTTGGCACCCACTATGGCGGGAAACTGTGCCTCTGCGCCGTCAATGACATTCGCGCTAAGGCCGGAATACACCTCGCCCCAGGGCAGCGGCGTGGGTGTTGCGCCCATGGCCGAAATTGTGCCGGTCCATACTGGCGCGCCGGGTGTGCGCATGCGGATGCCCGACAGATCAGCGGGCACGGTCACTTCGCGCTTGGTCAGCAAATGGCGTTCCCCCTGCCACCAGTTGAAGCTAAGAACCTGAAGCCCCGCATTTTCAGACAGCGCATCGACCCAACCCTCGAACATGTCCGATGTCACAACCTTGCGGATACCATCATAACCGGATGCCAGAAACGGTGCGCCCAGCACGCCAAATTCGTTCTGGAATACCGCCAGACGCCCACCGTCTACGACGACCGCAACGGGCGCCCCTGCCCGCGCCTGCTCCAGCACATCTTCGTCGGGACCAAGCTGCGAATTGGGATATAGCACGATGGCCATACGCCCGTCAGACGCTTCCGCAATGTTTTCCTGAAAGGCTTCAAGACCGGCATAAAGCGGGTCGGACGTGGCCAGCGCAGTATTCACATTCAAGGTGAAATCCTGCGCCAGTGCCCCTTGTCCCATTGCCCCGAATGCGACTGCGGCAATGGTGAATTTTGTCTTTGCAAAGTCCAACATGTTATCCTCCTGTTGATGTTGGCGCGCTTTTTCAGCGCTATGGCTGTGGTTCGAAAAATTCTGCCCGTTCAGCCGCAATCTTCGGCAGATCGCTGATAATCGCGCTTAAATGCGTGCGCATTGCGGCTTCCGCCAGGGCGGGATCATGGGTGCGAATGGCGTCCACAATACTGGCGTGCTGTTCAACCAGCGTATCCTTTGGGAATTGTCGCACGCTTAAGTAGCGCACCCGATCAAGTTGCGCTTTCAGCGCTTCGATCACATGCCATGCATGGCTGCGCCCCACCCCTTCGGCCA
The DNA here is from genome assembly GCA_020832445.1 of Paracoccaceae bacterium. Taxonomy (GTDB): domain Bacteria; phylum Pseudomonadota; class Alphaproteobacteria; order Rhodobacterales; family Rhodobacteraceae; genus Roseinatronobacter. Next base: position 41,348 of record JAFIEO010000081.1, on the reverse strand, counting down.
GATGGCGGTGGAACTGGTCGTCAAGGGCAATAAAGCCTTCGACGGAATCTGTGTGCGACTGTTCCAGCAACAGCCGGTCAAGCGTGGCAATACGCGCGGCGTCAAATTCCTGTGCGGCAATCTTGACGACATCAGCTTCTATCGCCTCTCGGACGAAACGGGCATCATCAACCATACGCAGGGATATCTTTGGCACCACGGTGCCGCGCTGCGGACGGATTTCAAGCAAGCCTTCGTCGGCCAGCTTAATGAATGCCTCGCGGATGGGTTGGCGGCTAATTTGCAATTCGGCGGCGATACCCGCCTCGGACAAGCGCGCCCCCGGGGTCAGATCACCGCGAATGATCCGCGCGCGCAAAATGGCCAGCACCTGTGCCCCAAGAGGCTGGCCGGAATTCAAAGCAGTGGCACCAATAACATGCATCGACATGGCAAAAACTCCCTGTCGCGATCTATTGCAGGAGTTGCCATACTAGTCAACAATAAAGTGAATCCGTTGCAATACGCGCATGGGCCGCCATATGGCAGCCCATGAACACGCAGCAAGATTGCAGCAATTTCAAGAAAAAGCCCCGACCACAGCGCGCAACAGAAAAACCTGTATGGAGGGGGGGCAGAAAGTGCTGTGTTACTGCGTCAGGACAAGATCGAAATCTTCGTCATAATAGCTGTGCACCGACACAAAGGGGCGTTCGCCCCCGGCCTCGAACACATAGACATGCAGCGCGTCTTCATTCATCGTGACACGGCAGATCACATCGCCTGTGGCCAGTCCTTCGGGGCATTCGGCCAGATCAATATGCGGGACCGAAACTTCAAAATCGGCATAGACATAGCGGCCATTGTCATTTGCCCAAGCAGGCAGCGCGATCAGGCAGCTTGCAGCGGCGATCAGGGTGCGGATCATGTGACGTCTCCCTTTTGTTGCTTCAACGGTGGGGTAGAAATCGGACCCGGCACAGGCGTGATGGGTCAGCAAGACCTGCATGCTGGACAAAAGCGCCGCGTCAGGCACCCCATCACACAGAAGCTGGGAAATGATGCGCGCCTGTCCGTGCTGGCCATTGCGCAGGGCCATCAGCAGTTCCAGCAAACGGCGCTCATCCGGTGCAAGCCAGACACGACAGCAGGCGCAGGCTTCAGAATTGAAGCTGACAGGGGTTGTGCGCGCCATGCGCAGCGCCTGCACCACAACGGCAATATCATAGCACAACACCCCTGCCTGTCGTGATCCGACCTGTGCGGTGGCCACGCGCAACGCCGTCAACCAGCCATGACTGTCGGGCTGGGCGAAATTTGTGAAATACCAGCGCAACAGCGCCAGCGTCAGGCGCGCAAAACGGTCAGGCGCGAACTGGTCCAGATGCACCTCATCAGGTTTGCCTGCGCGGGCGGGGCCATACGCAGCACTGTGCGGAAATTGCAGACGGGCGCGGCCACGCGCGCGGTTATGGCCGTGCATGGCGCAGTCCTTTCTGAACGGGGGCAGCCGCAATCGGGCCGTCATGGCGGATGGGCAGGCCAAGCGGCACTGTGCCGGGGTGCCGGGTGTGGCGGTCCAACAAAATTGCGCGCAAGCGCGGTTTCAGCCCGCAGCCATGTGCACCGGCCTGTGCATCCATGGCCAGCATGTTGATCAGAAAAGAATGGCTTCGGTCGGTCATGAATCCTCCGGCAAAAACAGGGTGGGGTTCGGTGTCTGTCCTGCCGGGCTGCTGGAAAATCTGGGCTTCTGGCGGCTGGGTTTTCAATTCTTGACAAAAATACTAGGTATTGTAAAGATGTTTCTCATCCACATGATCGCCAGCCGCGTGCCAGCAAGTAACCTTTTTAAATCAGGAGCTTGCCTATGCGCAGAACCACTGCCCTTGTTGCCGCCATCGGCCTTGCCGTCTTCAGCCTGCCCGCCTACAGCCAGACGCTTGAAGACTGGCAGCTTTCCCATGGCGGGTTTGTCACCGCGTCAGATGTCCGCCCGCATAACGGCTTGCCACAGGACCGCGCCGATATGCTGGCCGCCCTGTCGGGCAACACCCCCGACTGGGCGCGCGCGCTGGAACTGTACACATGGGGCGCGAATTTCCCGTGGCGCGATCAGACCCATTCACTGGGCCGCTTTGCCGATAACTATAATGGTGCCATGCCTGCGGTGCTGCCGCTATCGGTTGCGCATTGGGGTAATGCGGCTTTCGCAGTCGCACCGGTCTATTCCGCGCTTGCGGGCACGGGAGAGTTCGGCCCGCTTGCCGCTGACGCGCGCATCGCGTTTGTCGATGGTGCAAGTCTGGCAACAATCGTGAACTGGACACGGTTTGAACTGGCGATGTCCGAACGCAAGGCGCTTGCATCCGAACCGAACTGGGCACTAAGCAATGGCAGCCCCAAAAACTGGAATGAAATCTTTGCTTTCCATTGGGGGCCACAGGGGCAGCATTCAGTGCATGCCGCCCTTGAACAAGTGCACGATGGGCCACAGGTGAATGCAGCACTTTACGCAGCACTCGCCGAAGGGCAGCCCCATCTGCTGGAAGAAAGCTGGGCACAGGCAGAGGCCGCGCGCGTTGACGCGTTGCTGCATGAAGGGGCATTGCGCCTGTTTCACGCGGCCTTGACGGATGCGGATGCGGCCCGCGATGATGACAGCCGCACGCAAGCCGTGATGCGCGCGCGCGGGCTTTGGCTGGCCGCGGCAGAAGCCCTGCTAAGTGTGACCCCGGCTGAAGCTGACGGGATCGAGGCCGCCTTGGCAGGGACAGGCGACCCCGATCTGCTGCCCTTCGCGGTGGAAGCGGTCGCAGATGCGCTGGTTCAACTGCGCGGATAGTCGCGCAAAATCTTGAATAAAGATGATTTTTTCCAGAATTCTAAATAGCGCGGGCACAGCTTTACTGTGGCCGTGCAAAATTCCTTCGGGGTGAATGCTGCGCAAGTCCGGCACTGGTCCACACTTTCAATCGCATGTTTTATCTGACTGCGCGGCTTTGCAGTGGACCGGACGCGGGTGTTCTGCGCGCCCTGAAGCCTGAATTGGTAAGATAAATTTACCGAATACCCTATGAAAGTGATATCCTGCCAAATTCAGCAAGCTTTGAGTAGTTTTATTGCGCGGCATTGGCGCTTTTCTCTTGACGAATTGCCCCCGAAACGGGTGGATATCGGAACGGACGTCCAACAACCGGAGGAGAAAAACAACAATGAAAAACTATTTATCACAACAGCCCTGAGTGCCAGCCTTGTGGCAGGTGCAGTTCAAGCGCAAGAACGTGTTCGCTGGCAGGTGCCCATGGCATTTCCGTCCACGCTTGCGGGCTTGGCGGACGCCATGCCCTGGATGGCAGACCAGATGCGCGCCATGACGGACGGGGCGATTGACCTGCGCGTTGCAGAACCGGGAACTGTTGTGCCTGCACTGGCGGCGTTTGACGCAGTCAGCGACGGATCGATTGACGCGGCCTATTCTTGGATGGGCTATGAACTGGGATCGTTGCCTTCCGCGTCATTGTTCGGGGCAACACCGTTTGGCCTTGAATCGATCGAATATCTGGCATGGTTGTATTTCCATGGCGGGCGCGAATTGATGACCGAAGCGTATGAGCCGTTCAACATCCATATCATTCCCTGCGGCACAATCAGCCCTGAAACCGCTGGCTGGTTCCGCAGCGAACTGGAAAGCGTCGCAGATTTCGACGGCATGCGCTTCCGTGCAGCAGGCATTGGCGGCGAGATCATGATGGAACTTGGCAAATCGGTCACCATGTTGCCCGGCGGCGAGCTGTATCAGGCCCTTGAAACCGGCGTGCTGGATGCAACCGAATTCTCGCTGCCCTCGGCAGACCTTCAGCTTGGCTTCTATCAGGTGGCCAAATACCTGTATCTGCCCGGCTGGCACCAGCCATCCACCAATCAGGCGCTTTATGTGAATATGGACAGCTGGAACGCGCTGAATCCGCAAACCCAGGCCATGTTCGAGACAAGCTGCATGGCCGCAAACGCCTACGCAATTGCAAAAGCCGAAGCCATGCAAGGGCCTGCGCTGATAGAGCTTGAGGAAAAAGGCGCGATCATCAACACCTATCCTGATGAATTCATCGCAGCATTCCGCGAGGCGCATAACACTGTGATCGAGCGCCGCTCGGCGGATGATGAAATGTTTGCGCGCGTCTATAACTCGATGATGGACTTCCAGGCGCTGAACCGTCCGTGGAAAGAACAAGGCTACCTGCCCCGCGACTGGCAGACCCGCATCGGCGAATAATCTTCTCCAAACGCACCAAGGCCGCGCCCTGTCACAGGGGCGCGGTCATGACTGAACAGGGCACTGACGCGGCCCTTGTCCGCTTGCAGACAGGACACATAACATGAGCCAGCAACACCCCGAGATCAATCTGGACCTTGAACAGGTCGAGGATGCGGGCGCACGCAGCCACGGGCTGGATTTTCCGCACACATGGCTTTCCGATCTGATCGAGAAAGCACTTGAACTGCTGTCATATGTGCTGAATTCCATCTGGATCGTACTGATCGTGATCATCGTGGCCAATGTGATCATGCGCTATGCGCTGAACGTCAATTACATCTGGATCGAAGAAGTGCAGTGGCACATGTATGCCGTGGGCTTCATGTTCGGGATCGGCTATGCGCTGATGCATGATGCGCATGTGCGCGTTGACGCGCTTGCGGCAGGTTTCCGCATCAGGGTTCGCGCGTGGATCGAGTTTATCTCGATTGTTGTGATCATCCTGCCCATGTGCTGGATCATCATCAGTTATGGAATCCCCTTTGTCGAAGCGTCCTATAACCGGGGTGAACGTTCGTCGGCGCCGGGGGGGCTGGCCAATCGCTGGATGATCAAAAGCGTCATCGTGCTGGCCTTCGCCTATATCGGGCTTGCAGCTTTTTCACGGATGCTGCGGGTGACAGCACTGCTTTTCAACTTTCCGCGTCCCAAGGCCGCGCAATAATGACCGCGCCGTTGAGTGTTAAGCACACATCGCCGCGTTACATAACAGGGAATATGGGATGGAAGTGAACGAAATCCTTGTCGTGGCGATGTTGGTGTCCTTCATTGCACTGATTTTCACAGGAATTCCCGTCGCATGGGCGCTTGCCGGTGTCTCGATCGGGTTCAGCTTCATCGCGATTTTCGGCTTTGAATGGTTCAACTGGGACACCTATTTTCTGACCGATTTCCGTATCTTCAGTATCTTTGTGCAACGCATCTGGGGCCAGATGTCCAACTGGATTCTGGTCGCATTGCCGATGTTCATCTATATGGGCCTGATGCTGGAACGTTCAGGCGTGACAGAAAAGCTGATGTCGAATTTTGTCCAGCTTTTCGGGCGTTTCCGCGGCGGGCTGGCGCTGGGGGTGGTGCTGATCGGCATCCTGCTGGCGGCATCAACGGGGATCGTGGGTGCATCTGTTGTGTTGCTGGCGCTGCTGTCGATGCCGATCATGCTGCGACAGGGGTATAACAAGGGCTTTGCGTCAGGCGTGGTGTGTTCTGCGGGGACATTGGGGATTTTGATTCCGCCCTCGATCATGCTGATCATCATGGCCGACCAGATGTCGGTCTCCGTGGGCAACCTGTTCATGGGCGCGCTGATACCGGGGCTGATGCTGGGTGTGTTCTACATCATCTACATCATGGGGGCCGCAACATTCTTCAAGACACTCGCCCCCGCACCCACCGACTTGCCGCCGGTCACCGCGAAGCTGGTTCTAAGCACATTGCTTGCGGTGCTGCCCCCCTTGCTGCTGATCTTCGCGGTGCTTGGGTCCATCTTCTTTGGCATCGCCACACCGACCGAGGCATCCGGCGTCGGGGCCTTCGGGGCCACGTTGCTGGCAGCGGCCAACGGGCGCCTGACGCTGACCGTGCTGCGCGAAGTCGGCATGAAAACCACGCTGACCACGGCCTTCATCTTTGGCATTTTCCTTGGGGCCACGATGTTTGCCGTGGTCATGCGCCAGCTGGGCGGGGATGAGTTTATCACACAATCGCTGAATTCCCTGCCCTTCGGCCCATCGGGAATTGTGCTGACGATCCTTTTCATCGCCTTTCTTGCGGGGTTCTTTCTGGACTGGCTGGAAATTTCGCTGATCATGCTGCCGCTGGTGTCGCCTGTGGTTGTGTTGCTGGGGTTTGACCAGATCTGGTTTATCGTGCTGTTTGCCGTGGTGTTGCAGACATCGTTTCTGACGCCGCCAGTGGGGTTTTCATTGTTCTATCTGCGCGGCGTTGCACCGCCCAGCGTGACAATTATCGACATCTACAAGGGCGTCATTCCGTTTGTGCTGTTGCAGATGCTTGCGGTGCTGATGGTGTTCATCTTCCCGCAACTTGTGCTGTGGCTGCCTGACCGGCTGCTGTAATTCCTGTGCCGCCAGTTCGCATGGCGCACGGACCCCGGCCAATGTGCCGGGGTCTGTGCGCCAATCAGCACAAATGTCGGCAAGTTGGGCTTCCATTTCGCGGCCTGACATGGCACGACATCGGCAAAACATTACAAGGGCCTGCACCATGACATCTGCTTATTTTCCTGTCGCCCGCATGCGCCGCTTGCGCCGGACCCGTGCCTTGCGCGACATGGTGCAGGAAAACGGGCTGTCCCCACACGATCTGATCTGGCCGGTCTTCATCCGCGATGGCCACGCAATCGCCGAACCCATTGCCTCCCTGCCCCAGGTTGAGCGGCTGTCGCTTGACAAGCTGTTGCCTGCGGCAGAACAGGCCTACAAACTTGGCATTCCCGCAATCTGCCTGTTTCCCTATACAGATCAGTCGCTGCGTACCGAAACCTGCGAAGAAGCCTGGAACCCCGAAAACCTGACCAACCGCGCGATCCGCATGCTGAAGGCGGAATTTCCCGAATTGATGGTCATGACGGACATCGCGCTGGACCCCTATAATGCAAACGGCCATGACGGGTTTGTGGTGAATGGCGAAATCGTCAATGATGAAACTGTTGAAGCGCTGGTCAAGATGGGGCTGGCGCAGGCGGATGCGGGTGCCGATATCCTTGGCCCCTCTGACATGATGGACGGGCGCATCGGCGCGTTGCGCGACGCACTGGAAGCGCAGGGTCACAAGGATGTGGCGATCCTGTCTTATGCGGCAAAATTCGCCAGCGGTTTTTACGGGCCGTTCCGGGATGCCGTGGGCGCGTCAGGGCGACTGGTGGGCGACAAGGCGACCTATCAGATCAACCCAGCCAACCGCGAAGAGGCGCTGCGCTGCGTTGCCCGCGATCTGGCGGAAGGCGCGGATATGGTGATGGTCAAGCCCGGCATGCCCTATCTGGACATTTGCCGCGCAGTCAAGGACCAGTTCGGCCAGCCCACATTCGCCTATCAGGTCTCGGGCGAATACGCGATGCTGATGGCGGCGGCACAGAATGGCTGGCTGGACGGCGACAAGGTGATGTTAGAGAGTCTGATGTCGTTCAAGCGCGCGGGCTGCGATGGTGTTCTGACCTATTTTGCCCCGCGCGTGGCGCAAGCATTGGCAGAATAAACCGCGAAAATGCGCGCGGATACAGGCAGGACTGCGCGCATGCGTTTCATTTGACCTTCAAATGGATGACAAAGCGCGACAATCCCCTTATCATACCGCTCACAAAAGGGCGCGGATCAACCGCGCGGTCACAGGCTGCCCTGAAGGGCAAGAACAAAAGGCAAACAGAGCAATGGAACAGATAACCCGTCGAAACATACTGCTTGGGACAGGTGCAACAGCCTTGCTGGCTGCATGCGGCAACCCCGTTGGTGGGCAAGGCGCAGACGTATTGGATGCCCGCGTTGACACAGCGCGCGATTTCCTGCGCGACACCTACCCGTCACTGAATGAACTATTCACGAATGCGCGCGGCATTCTGTATATTCCGGTCGTCACCGAAGCGGGCCTGTTCGTTGGCGGGGCCTATGGTCGCGGTGCATTGCGCATTGACGACATGACAGTTGATTACTATTCGGCCACGCGTGCCAGTTTCGGGCTGCAAGCGGGCGCGCAGCAATATGCGCATGCGTTGTTTTTCATGACTGAACAGGCCCTGCAAGATTTCCGCATGTCCGAAGGCTGGGCTGCAAGCGCCGATTTGCGCTATGCGACCCCCACTCAGGGCGGGTCGATGGGCGCAGAAACCACAACCCAGTTCGCACCGGTCATTGCCGTGGTGTTTGGCCAATCCGGCATGTTGGCAGGCGCGTCACTGTCGGGTGTGCGCTATTCACGCATCATTCCCTGATTACGGCACAAAACGGGCATTGGCGCTGAAGCTGCGCTGGGGCCTTTGCATATGCCCATTCGGGCATATGCGGGTTTCGGGTTCTGGCCCGAAACAGGGTCCAGCCCGGTCACGGCGTGCGCAGTGATGCCACATCTTCGGGCGTGCCGAAATTGCGGGTCTCCGCGCCCTTGGCGATACGCTTGATCATGCCCGACAGCGCTTTTCCTGCACCGATTTCCCAGAACTCGGCCACACCCTGATCCGCCATCCAGGCCACCGACTCGCGCCAGCGGACAGACCCTGTGACCTGCGCAATCAACAGTTTGCGGATGTCTTCGGGGTCACTGACCGCTTGGGCACGCACATTCGCAACCAGCGCCACCTTGGGCGCTTGCAGTGCGACATCGGCCAGCGCGTCCGCCATACGATCTGCGGCAGGCTGCATCAGCGTGCAATGAAACGGGGCAGAGACTGGCAACAACATGGCACGGCGTGCGCCGCGCGCTTTCGCAATCTCGACCGCACGTTCGACCGCATCCTTATGGCCTGACACGACAACCTGCGCGGGGTCATTGTCATTTGCTGCCTGACAGACCTGCCCTTGGGCCGCTTCGGCGGCCACGTCCGTGACAGTTGCAAAATCCAGCCCCAGAAGCGCGGCCATAGCACCTTGTCCCACCGGAACAGCCGCCTGCATGGCCTGCCCGCGAATGCGCAGCAGCCGCGCTGCATCGGCAATCGTCAAGGCCCCGCTGGCCGCAAGCGCGGAATATTCACCCAGCGAATGCCCCGCAACAAAGGACGCATCGGTAATGGCAACCCCCTCAGCCTCCATCGCGCGCAGGGCCGCAAGCGATGTGGCCATCAGGGCGGGCTGGGCATTTGCCGTCAGTGTCAAATCGGCAATATCACCGTCCCAGATCAGGCTGGACAGCTTTTCGCCCAGCGCCTCATCCACTTCCTGAAACACGGCCATCGCCGCCGGATAGGCCGCAGCCAATGCCTGCCCCATGCCAATGGTCTGGGCACCCTGCCCCGGAAAAACGAATGCGCGGCTCATATGGCTCTCCTCGATCACAAACTGCGCCAGACATGCCGCAATCCCATCCGTTGCGCAAGCATGGCCAGTTTCATCTTGGCAAAAATACTCTCGGGGGGGGGCGGCCCGCGCAGGGCCGCGGGGGGGGCAGACAGCCCCCCATTTCTGCGCGACTAAAAGCCCAGCGCCTTGCGCAGCATGTTCAGCGCCATCAGAATGATGAACACTGCGAAAACCAGTTTCAATGGTTTAGGGTCCATGGCATGGGCCAGCCTTGCGCCCAACGGGGCTGTCATTGTCGTCATGATCACGACAATGGCGAAGGCGGGCACGTTGACTGCACCAATGGTCAGTGGCGGTGCATCCGCAATCGGCACGAACAGGAAAGACAGCACTGATGGCACCGCAATCAAAATGCCGAAACCGGCAGCCGTGGCAACCGCGCGATGGATGGGCACACCATACAGTGTCATCAATGGCACGCCGAACGACCCGCCGCCAATGCCCATAAGCACCGACAAAAAACCGATGGTGCTGGAAATCGCACCCTTCAGGGGGCCGGTTGGCATGCGGTCGGCCAGCCGGAAATCGGCGCGACCAAACGCAAACCACAGCCCGATCAGCACACCCAGCACACCGAATATGCCCTGCAACACCACCGAACGCAGCATCGCAGCCGTCAGCACGCCGATAATGGCACCAATCGCGATGCCCAGCGCCCAACCGCGCAAAATGGGCCATTCCACAGCGCCGCGCTTATGGTGGCTTTGGACTGACCGCGCAGAGGTGACGATGATCGTGGCAAGCGATGTCGCCAGACACACCTGCATCACCTGCGCGCCACCATACCCCAGCGCCGTGAACAGATAGAAAAACGCGGGCACCAGAACGATACCGCCGCCGACCCCCAGCAGCCCCGCGACACCCCCCGCAAACGCCCCAATGACAACCAGCAGCGCCGTCAACTGTGCCAGCAGCACCGGATCGGCAATCATCCCGCCACCTCGGTGGCGACCGCGCGAATGCGCCCCACCATGGCGCGCACCCCGTTAGATCGCTGCGACGACAAATGCTCATCCAGCCCCAGCCGCGCCAGTTCCGCCTGTGCATCTATCTTCAGAACATCCGACACAGTTTGGCCCGCATAAAGCGCGTGCAGCACCGCGATCAGACCGCGCACGATCATCGCGTCGCTGTCACCCATGAAATCAAATTTTGCCTGCGGCCCCTCGCCCTCCAGCACGGGTTGAATCCAGACCTGACTGGCGCACCCTTCGACGCGGGTTCCGGGCGTTTTCAACGCATCATCAAGCGCGGGCATAGCGCGGCCAAGGTCGATCACATGGCGATAGCGATCTTCCCAATCGTCCAGAAAATCAAATGTCTCGGCGATATCTTCGAAGGCTGGGCTTGCCATGGGTGGCCTCTTGGCTGGGACTGCCTTCAGACCTAAGGCGCAAGACCGCCAAGGTCCAGCCTGATCGGGCATATAATTTTCAACATACCGCTTCGCGTGGCGCGCTTTGGTTCAGGAGCACTTTTCAAAGCGCATGAATTAGGCTAACCCGTAGGAAAGCCCTGCAAAGCACAGTAGTTGTCAAAAGGACCAGTCATGCAAAAGCCCCTTCTTGCGTCGCTTGTTTTGGTACTGGTCCTGTCGGCCTGCGGAACCATGCGCGAGTCGCGGTTGAACCCGCGCAACTGGTTTGGAAGCCAATCAACCGAAACCCTTGCACCTGCCAGCGGCTGGGGCACAACAGTGGACCGGCGCGCGCTGGTGCCTGTGGTCAGCGATGTCGAAGTGCTGCGCACGCCCGAAGGGGCCGTTGTGCACGCAACCGGCATAACCGGAACCCAAGGCTGGTGGGATGTCGAATTGCGCGCGGTCAATGACGAACGCCCCATAGATGGCGCGCTGATTTATGAATTCGTGCTGGCAAGCCCCATGTCCGCCAGCGGGACCGGGTCAGAAGCCTCCCGGACAGTGACTGCAGGCGTCAAGCTGTCAAACCGGCGTCTTGAAGGTGTGCGGCGGATCGTGGTGCGCGGCGCGCAAAACCAGCGCGAAGTCCGGCGCTAGAGCATGTTGCTCAAAAGTGGGAACCGGTTTTGAGCTTCTCGAACATGCGAAATCAATAAGTCAGAGCATTTCTCGTGAATAAGAATGAACGTGATATGCTATAACCGGCACGGGCATGTCACGTTCCGCCGGGCAATTGCGTGAGTTTTCTTGTTTGTTTAATCTGCTACAGCGGGTGCACGAACCGCAAGGCGTTTGTGCGCGCGCTGTGAACAGCAAGGAACTTGCGCGCCGGTGTGTCACAACTCGAACACGTCGACCTTGTCCCCCTTGACGGCAAGTCCCACCTCGCCATTGCAAAGCCGCAGCGCATCTGTCCCGAACACTTCTGCACGCCACCCGACCAGCGCCGGAATGTCGCGAAACCCTGCCGCCAGCGCATCCAGATCAGACGCGGATGCAATCAGTTTGGCGGCAACATCGGTGCTGTCGGCTTTGGCCTTCAGCAGCACCCGCAGCAAATCGGCCAGTGCCGGATTAACCTGCATGTTTTCACGCACGGCCAGCGCTTGTGGCAAATCCTCGGGGTTGCAGGCCATACCGCGCGCGACCGCCTCCAGAATGCCCTTTGCAATGTCGCCTTTGCGCGCCTCTCGCATCAGTAATCGCGTGCGCCCCAGATCATCAGGGACCGTCGGCTTGACAGAAGCCAACTCCAGCAGCGCATCATCCTTGAACACCCGCGAACGTGGCACATTGCGCCCCTGCGCATATGCTTCACGAAAGCTTGCCAATTCGCGCACGATGGCCAGAAAACGCCCCGAATCATTTCGTGTGCGCACACGCTGCCATGCTTCATGCGGGCGCTGGATATAGGTTTCGGGGTCAGAAAGTGTCTGTAATTCTTCGGCCACCCATGGGCCACGCCCCGTGGCATGCAGCTTTTCGGCCAGTTTTTCATATACCACACGAAGATGCGTTACATCTGCCAGCGCATATTTCAACTGCGCGTCCGAAAGCGGGCGGCGCGACCAGTCTGTGAAACGCGATGTCTTGTCGACCTGCCCTTTGGCCAGTTTGCGCACCAGTGTTTCATAACCCACCTGATCGCCAAACCCGCACACCATTGCTGCAACCTGCGTGTCAAACAACGGTGTGGGCAGCACGCCGCCATCAATATAGAAGATCTCCAGATCCTGACGGGCGGCATGCAGCACCTTGACTGTGCTTTCATCGCGCAACAACTCGTAAAACGGCTCCAGCGACAGCCCGTCCGACAGCGGATCGATTAAAACCGCAGGGCCGGATGCAGGCCCGTCCGGCCCCGGCAGGGCCATTTGCAGCAGGCACAGCTGCGCATAATAGGTGCGCTCACGCAGGAATTCGGTATCGACCGTCACATATGGTGCCGCGCGCGCTGCCGCACAGAATTCGGCCAGCGCCGTCGTCGTTGTAATAAGCTGCATATGCCTGCCACATCTGGTTTTTCTACATCATTCATAGGCAAAAAGCTGTGCCTTGGAAAGCCCTTGGACACGCGCCCGCCGGCCATGCATTTTCCCCTGCCCCGCCCCCTTGTCAAAACGGCTGACCGACCGTATACGCGGGCCATCGGTCGGAGTGTAGCTCAGCCTGGTAGAGCACTGTCTTCGGGAGGCAGGGGCCGGAGGTTCGAATCCTCTCACTCCGACCAGTTATTTCAAAAGTTATGCAATTCAGGCACATGCCCTGCCCCAGTTTCGCGCCCCTGATACGGGCTGAAATGCGGTCGCACTGGCGTGTTGCAGATGTCCGCGCCGTTTGATTTGCAAGAACATGGATGATAGGTCACCCTTCACAACTGATGAAATTACGAAAGTAGCTTAAAATGCCTGATCATGCGCGCGCCGCGTTCGGCCACCTTCCTGATGGCCGGCTGGTCGAGCAGATTACCTTGCGCGGTGGCGGAATGGTCGCCCGAGTCCTGACCCTTGGTGCCATTGTGCAGGATTTGCGCATGGACGGTGTCGCGCATCCGCTGGTCCTTGGGGCAGAGTCGCCGGAGCCATATCTGGACCAGATGCAGTTTTTCGGCGCGATTGTGGGCCGGTTTGCAAATCGCATCGCGGGCGCAACGTTTGAAATTGATGGCCAGACCTACCGAATTCCGGCCAACAGCCCCGGCGGGCACGCATTGCATGGCGGGCCACAGGGCAGTTCGCAGCAGTTGTGGCAAATCACAGCGCAGGCCCCCGACAGTGTAACCCTTGCCTTGCACCTGCCTGATGGTGACATGGGGTTTCCGGGCAATCTGGATGTTCGCGCAACAATCTCGCTGCCTGCCAGCGGGACACTTCAGTTCGATATTCAGGCCAGCACAGACCATGCAACACCGTGCAGTTTTGCGCATCACGGCTATTTCATTCTTGATGACACCGGCAATCTTGCGCAGCACGATCTGCGAATAGACGCCGAGCATTATCTGCCTGTGGATGACGCGCTTATTCCAACTGGCAGAATTGAACCCGTTGCAGGCGGCGCATTCGATTTTTGCACAGCGCGCAGCCTGTCAGGGCAGTCACTGGATCATAATTTCTGCCTGTCGATGCAGCAAATGCCCATGCGCCCTGTGGCATGGCTGCGCAGCACTGCATCTGACATTTCCATGCGGATGGACAGCACCGAACCGGGGCTTCAGGTCTATACGGGTGCGCAAATCCCGAAAGACGGCCTTCAGGGGCTGGGCAATCGCCGCTACGGTCCGTTCGCGGGCATCGCCATGGAAGCGCAGGCATGGCCCGACGCCCCCAACCGCCCCGCGTTTCCTTCCGCGATCTTGCGACCGGATGCGCAATACAGCCAAAGCACGCGCTATGTCTTTGGCAAGGCGCAACCGGACCCGGACGCAGGCACATGACACTGGCCCGTGACGCGTGCAGCTTATCCAGACAGGGCAGAATTCCGCGCATCACGCAAATTGTCAGAACATGGCCATTGAACGCGCGGCTGAATTCCATACCTGTTTGACACGACAAACAGGAGTGATGCATGAAGCTGCGCTATATTTTCCCCGTCGCACTTGCGATGAGTGCGGCACCCGCCCTTGCCGAACGGCAGCCCCCCGCGCAGGCCATGCCCCTCTCAATGATTGTCGCAGAGCTGGAAAACCAGTATGACATCGCGTGGATTGACGAAATTGAATGGGATGATGACGGCTATTGGGAAGTCGAATTTTTTGCCCGCGATGGCAGCAAGGTTGACCTGAAAATAGATCCTGTAACCGGCCAGTTGAAGGATGACACGCTTCATCGCTGAAACCGATTCGCCCTGACGGTGCAGCGCCTGCGGGCAGCAATTCGAATGTGGTAAAAACAAGGCAAATTAGGGCAGGAATGTGGCGGATCAATGGCAGCTTTATGCACAGGCCTTTGGCCAATCAAATCGCACCTATCCTTTCGGATATTTTCTTGCGCACTCGGGTAGAAAAGCCCCGCTTTCGCCGCATTTTCTACCCGCCTTCCCTTTTGAGAAAATTTGAACAATGCGTCACAGTTAAAGGAAGATGAACCGCTAACCGGAGATGCAGAATGAAAGTCCTGATTGTAGAAGACGATGGATTGATGGCCCAAACCATCGCAGCCCTGTTGGGCCAAAGAAAAATCAATGCCACGATTGTATCTGATGGCCATTCCGCATTGGAAATGATGGAATTATATCCATTTGATGCAGTTTTGCTGGACCTTCGCCTTAAGCGGGAATCCGGGCTGGATGTCTTGCGCGAGGCACGCCGCAAGGGTTTGCGTTATCCGATCCTGATCCTGTCGGGCGATATGGAAATATCGACCAAGGTTGACGCACTTGGCGCAGGCGCGGATGACTACATTACCAAGCCGTTCAAGATTGACGAACTTAGCGCAAGAATTCTGGCCGTTGTGCGCCGCGCGAACGGACATATCAACACCAAGGTCAAAATTGGCGGGCTTGTCATTGATCTGGATGCGCGTATCGTCTCGGCCCATGGCAACATGCTGACGCTGACCAGCAAGGAATATGATATCCTTGAAACACTGGCCCTGCGCAAAGGCCGGACACTGAGTAAAGACATGCTGATGAGCCAGCTTTATGGGGGCGTGGATGAACCCAGCATCAAGATTATTGATGTTTTCATCTGCAAGCTTCGCAAGAAGCTGTCTGATGCACTGGACGGCAATTGCCCGATTCAAACCGTCTGGGGCCGCGGCTACATGATTAAGGAATGTGGCGACGACTCCGCCCCGGAAAATTATGCAATGTCCGCGTGATCGCGGCGCAAGGCGCTGTCCGGCAGAACTCAGTTAAATCCAAGATCGCGTGCAAGCATTGCCGCCTGAGTTCTGTTGGCCACGCCCAGATGGCGGTAGATTGTCTTTACATGCAGTTTCACAGTAGCTTCGGAAATGGACAGATCCAGTCCGATTTCCTTGTTTGATTTTCCGTCGCACAGCCCCCGCAATACCTGCGTCTCGCGCCTGCTAAGGTCTTGCAAAACCGGATCGGCGCGCCCGTCTACATCTTGCAGAAAACCGGCAGGCATATAAGTTTCGCCCATCAACATAAAGGCCACCGCGTTTCGCAGGGATTTCGCGGGCAATGTCTTGGGCACGAAACCGGCGGCGCCAAGGCTCAACGCCTCGTCGATAACAGATTTTGGCGCATCGCCCGACATCAGGGCCACATGCGCCGCACGCTTGTGTTCCAGCGCATCCTTCAGTCCGTTCAGGCCATTCATGCCGGGCATGCGGTAATCCAGCAACAGCAGATCGTAGGGCGCTTCGCGGTCCATCAATGCGACGGCCTGCGCATAGCTGTTTGCACCATCAACCTGAATATCGCCTGCGCTGGAAAGGAACATAACCAAGGTATCCCGCAAAAGATCGTGGTCATCTGCGATCAAGATACGCATCCCTGTTCCTTTCTGTAATGCATCAAATCCAACGACGGACCTGGACCGGACATTCCCGCGCCGTGTCCAAAGTTCCACATATACTCATCCGCGCATATTCATTGCTTCAACAGCCGCATAATTTCAGGCAGTAGCTTCGAGCTATTTCGCGGCTCATCAAAAACAAGTGTGGCGCCAGTGAATTCATCCCCCCCTTCCGCATTTTCTGTCAGCATGACAACCGGCAGATCGTTTCTGGCCCGACGTATTGCCTTGATCACACTGGTTGCGGCGTTTTTGCAAATGGACCCGTCCAGAACAACCATATCCCAGCCTGCAACTTCTGCCAAAAGAAACTCTTCGGCGTCCGTGGCGCTGTCACATGGCACGCCCAACCCGCCTGCATCTTCCAGCAATCCGGTCAATGCGCGCAGTTTTCGGGTATCATGCCCAACAACAAGAAAAGATGCGCCATGCAGACAGCCCTTGTGGGCCGCAGGCAGGCTTTTGGGGGCCGGACCGTCCAACGGCCACATGATGGTAAAGACAGTTCCCTGTCCGGGCGCGGTGTCCACGGCCAACGCGCCATGATGATCCCGCACCGCCCCTACGACAATGGGCAACCCAAGGCCCGTGCCACGTTCCCCTTTGGTGGAAAAATAAGGTGTGAACATGTTATCGCGTGTCGCCCCGCACATACCCGGCCCATTGTCGGACACTGTAATTTTTATGTATTCCAGACCATCGCGGCAGGTGCCTATGTCAAACGCCCGGCGCGCGTCATCAGGATCAGGGGCATCCATGCAAACCGTTATTTTGCCTTCCGCGTGTTCCGATACCTGCAAGCCGACGGCATCACGGGCATTGATGCACAGGTTCAGGATGGTTTGCATCACCGCGGTCTGGTCAGCCATGCACATAACGGGGCTTCGCGGCATGTTCAGGTGCAACTGCACCGGCGGGCGCAACCCGGCGCGGACAAGATCGACAGCATCGCGCACCGGAACACACAGATCTATCAGCGCCTTGTCCACCTTCTTTTTGCCCGGGGCCATCATGCGGCGCACCAAGCCGGAAGCCTGTTCAACTGCGGACCCGATGTTTTCTGCAAGGGCCTTGCTGTCGGCCGCGCCGGTTTCTTCAATCAGGCTGGCCGCACCGGAAATGGCCGCAAGCAGATTGTTGAAATCATGCGTCAGGCCCGCCGCAATCTGGCCGACCTCTTCGCGGCGGCGCGCAAGCGCAAGTTCCTCGCGCAGACGTTCCTGTTCAATCTCGATATGCAGCTTTTCGGTAATATCACGCAAAATGCACAAGATCCCGCCATCGCTACTGCGCGTGGCCGAGATTTCCACATCGCGAACGCTGCCGTCACTGCGCCGCGCCGTGGCCTGCCCCTGCCAGAACCCGCGGGCGGCAAATGCCGGAATGACCACATCGTCCAATGACGCGTCGCCCGCGCTGCTGATCATGTCGCGCCAGAAATTACCAAGCACCAGATCGGGGCTGGATTGATTGAAAATCTGCGCCGCCGCCGCATTCGCGTAGGTTATAACACCATCTTCGGTCAACAACGCGATCCCGTCGCGCGATGCATCCATGGCGCGCGCACGGTCCGACAGCGCGCGCTGCTCGGCATCTTTCAGGTCGGTTATATCAGACAGGATCGCGATGCGCCCGCCATCCGGTGTCGGCTGTTGAATATGGCGATACCAGCGCCCCGCAATGTTGTGCACGCTGGACTGGGTATATTTCAGATGAAAGCCCTTCAACTGGGCGGCAATCCATGCCTGCTTGTCCGCAACATCCTGCGCAAAATAGCCCTGCGCCACCCCGGCGGAAAGAATGTCGAACAGGCGCGTTCCCGGGACAAGAACAGATCGCAGTTCCACAAAAAGATCACGATACCTGTCGTTGCACAAAACCAGTTTCTGATCGGCATCATACTGGATGAACGCGTCTTGCATGATGCTGACCGCACTTCTTAGCTGTGCACGGGCGGCCTGTTCGGCCTTGAGGGCCAGTTCAAGATTGCGCGCATGAATGCGGTATTGGGTCAAATCTGTCTGCACGGACATAAAGCCGGTCAGGTCGCCGGAATCGCCAAATATCGGCTGTATCGCCAGCTCCACCCAATACAACTCACCGGATTTGGTGCGATTCAACACTTCGCATGTGATCGCACATTCCGAAGCAATTGCCTTGCGTATTTTGGCGATGGTGTTCTGATCCGTCAGCGGGGATTGCAAAAACGCGCCCGGTTTTTTGCCCAGCACATCCGCAAGGCGATAGCCTGTGCGCCGTTCAAACGCGGGGTTGGTCCATTCGATCCGCCCCTTGGCATCGGTGATGATAACAAGGTTGGTGCTGTTCATCGCAATCTGGCCAAGGCGCTCGATCTCGATGCGCTGGGTGTGGGATTGTGTAATGTCCCGCACCACGGCAACATAGCCGCCGCGCCCGTCAACATCTGCCGGACGACGTGCGGCAGACACCGAATACCAGTATTGCCTGCCTGCCATATCCAGTGAACACTGGTAGCCGGTGACCAGTTCCTTCTCTTCCAGTTCGGAACGGATCTGATCCGCCAGGGCACCGATATGTGCCGGCAGGCAGTCTTGCAGGGGTTTGCCAACAAGACTGTCCAGCGCGATCGGCAGGTTCATCTGGTCATTCACATGATAGCCCGTAACCCGCATATCATCGTCGAATTCCAGCAACACATCGGGCAGCACACTTAACGTTGCGCGCAGCTTCTGGCGTTCCAGTTCCTTATGTCGGCGCGCTTCATCAACGTCCGATTCCATCTTGCGCCGCATCAGGAGTGTCGCAATGACATTTGCAACGGATTTCAGCAGGTGAATCTCGCCCGGCAGAAACGAACGTTTCTGGCGCACGGCATCATAGCCGACAAACCCCAGAACGCGCCCGTCATGCTGAAGTGGAACCGCCAGAAGCGACTTTATGCCCTGCTCTTGCAAGGTGCTGCGCAGTTCCAACCCGTCAGGCAGGGCCAGAACATCAGGGATATAAACATGCCCGTCAGCATCAAAACCCCGCCACCAGGGTTCTGCCACGTCCGCGGGGATGTCCTGCAACTGGTCCTTGACGGATACAATACCATCAGCACACCATTCATAGGTGTTTGAAATACTGTTTGGCCCGGTCTCCTGAAACACATAGGTGCGGTCGGACCCGCAAAACCGCCCCATCCGCAAAAGTGCGGCCCCTATGGCGGTGCCCAACTCCTCCAGCGGGGCGCCAAGAAGGGCATCAATCAATTCCACACTCAGCGCCTGCGCTTCGGTCAAGCGATGCAGGGCTGCCCCCAACAGATCGCGCGGGGCCTTGTCCGGTGTATGATCAGTGGTTTTTTCTAAAAACGTGGCATCCTTCAGCGATGATAGCGCGGCACTGCGCGTCACCTCTGCGTGTTTTGCAAACGCCATATCCAGCAATGCGGCGGCATCTTGCAGCTTGTTTCCGGCGTCATGTGCAAGCACGCCCCCGTCAGGCAGGTGGGCGACAATCGCAAGCGGCTGCACACTGTCATCCAGCCCCCGCACCACCACCGAGTATATGCCTGCGGGCGCGCGATGCCCCGCCCACAAAACCGCGCTGTCAATGCGCCGCAAGTCAGGGATGTGGTCCATGTCAGACGCACAGATGCACACTAGATTTTCATCTTGCAGTGCCACCAACGCACACGCCTTGGCGTTGATCGCGCGCGACAGGGCTGCAAGCAACGCAGACATGGCGGGCAATCTGCCCCCTTGGATGCGCGACGCCTGCACAAATTTTGACACTGCGCCGGACCAGTTACTTGCACCGCGCCCCGTCATGCAATCGCCGAAAGGTTAAGGGAGTGTCGCGCATGCGCAACATCATCCTGCGCCAATACCAGCAAATGATCCAGCTGCCCGATATCCAGCGGCAGTTTCGCGCGCATTTCCTGCGCATATGCGCCCGAACACATCATGCCCAGGGTCAGAGCCCCCCCCTTGAACGTGTGCAACAGGTCATCTTGCGCCGCGTCGTCACCATCGTTAATCACCGCGCCCAGATCATTTTGCAACACCGTGATATCGGCTTCAAACCGGTCAATCAGGGATGCCACGATATCCACACCAAGCGCTGCGACAAGATCATCAAGCTGCGGGTTATCCATCCCACCCGCGGACACCGCCGGATCGTCAGGTTGGTCCGCTGTCGTTTCGACATCAGCAGCACCGCCAGGGGCGGAATGTGCGCGCGTGCCAGTGTCAGGCGTGAACTGCGCCAGAATGTTTGCAAGCACGGCATTGGTCACGGGCTTGGGCACAAACGCGTCCATTCCGGCATCAAGGCAAGCGTCACGGTCTTCGGAAAAGGCATTGGCGGTAACCCCGATGACAGGCAGTGTCAGGCCCATGCCGCGCAAAACGCGCGTCGCCGCCACCCCGTCCATAACCGGCATTTGCATATCCATTAGCACAATATCTGGTTGTATATTCTGCAAGAAAGTGACCGCTTCATGGCCATTTCGTGCCTCCGAACAGCGGTGGCCCAAATTCTCCAGAATTCCCTTCATCACGTCCAGGTTGATTTCATTATCTTCAACCACCAACACATGCAGCGCTTCGGGCGGGGCCGATGTGCCGGCAGCGCGGGATGCGGCCGCTTGCGGGGTATCAACATGAACCACCTTGCGGACCGGAACCTCGAACCAGAACAGACTGCCCTTGCCCGGCGTGCTTTGCACCCCAATTGCGCCCTGCATTCCGTCAATAATGCGCTTACAAATTGCCAAACCTAACCCGCTGCCCCCGTATTTGCGGGCATATGACCCATCCAGCTGGCTGAATTCACGAAACAGGCGCGGCATATCTTCCGGTGCAATACCGATCCCGTCATCCTCGACTTCGATACGCAAAACATCATCACCTTGCAGGCTTCCACGCAGTTGAACGCGCCCTTCCGGCGTAAATTTGATGGCGTTGCCAATCAGGTTGATCATGACCTGACGCACGCGCGCATCATTCGTCACAACTTTGCCCGACGGCATGTCTACTGTCAGCGTCAAGCCCGCCTCTTGTGCCTGCCCCTCGAATGCCTTGCTCATCAGGTCGCGCAATTCATCAAGGTCCAATTCGCCCGATCGCGCTTCAAACCGGCCCGCTTCCAGTTTGGAGAAATCCAGAATGCCATCAATCAGGTCACGCAACAGGGCCGCCGATGCGCGGATCGTATCCAGCCGGCGCATATGCTGTTGCGGCAGGGACGCGAATGACAACAGATCCGCAGATCCGATAATGCCGTTCAGGGGCGTGCGGATTTCATGGCTCATAGTGGCAAGGAACGCCGATTTTGCGCGGCTGGCGGCTTGCGCCCGCAGGGCCTGCCTGCGGCTGCGCTCCTGCAACAAGGCCATGTGCCGGTTTGATTTGGCGATCCGGCGCAATTGCATCATCAACAGCGCGAAAATACCCAAGAACGCCACGATAAGCACCAGCGCGAGCAACGCAAGCTGGTCTTGTATTTCGCGCCGCAAGACCCTGTCATCCACGCGCATGGCGTTAATCGCTGCATTTGCCCCTAGAACAAGGTCATTTGAAAGTTGTGCCTGCGCCTGAAGTTGCGTCGCAATTTCTGACATTTCCGACAGATAGTCATCGCTTTCTGGCACAAGCGCATCAATACGCGGGGCAAGCGCGACTATATACTGCTTAAACGCAGTCACGCGCTGTGACAGCTTCCCCTCGCTGCTCAGATCCAGAAAGAATGTTCCGCCTGCAATCAGGCTGACGCGGCTGTATAGAATATCATAGCTGCGCATGAACTGGTCATGCAATCCGGGATCACCTGTTTCGACAATCAAGAAGGCCAGGCTTTCAAGTTGGCGCAAATGCCTGTCAGACTGGAAGATTGCCCACATCGCATCTTCGCGAACGACCGAATCCATTTCACGTTCCGTATCAAGCAACCGCGAGAACAGCATCCACGCGGTCAGCACGCTTAGTAATGCAACAATGCTTAGAAATACGACGCCAACACGGTCGCGCCAAAGGCTCGATGGATGGCGTCGTGGGAATTTCAAGGAAGCACCTGGATCGCTTTCACCTGCCAGACGGACCGCCCGTAATACACTTCATTGCGCAATTCGGGGTTTTCGTTGAACGGGTAGATGACAAATAACGGCCCCTTGTCGCGCACCGACATCGTATCCCCGTTGTGCCGCGAGGCCAGAATCACATCATGGGCCTCGATATCGTCCCATGGCATATTGGCGGCGTAATCATTAATTGCAACGAAGCGCAATTCGGACCCTGATGCGGCCGCGGCCGCCATCAGGTCAACAATTCGCGGGCCGGAAAACTGCTGCGGGCCTTCGTGCCAAGGGGTCTCTACATCGATGACAAGCTGGTCCAGCGCTTCAATCATTTCCAGATCGAACTGCGCAGCGCCTTCGGTGTTTGTAACGGCAACCTGTCCTGAAATTTCAAGAATAACAGCGCCCTGCGGCTGGTTAAGCGTTTGGGATACGGCCGAACCGGCGGAGAACAGCAAAAAAACCGGTAGCAGATAGCGGGTAAATCCGAGCATTTTTCAATCCTTGCACAAATGTTAGGTTAAATCTGTCTGCGATATAGCGCACAAACAAATTCTTCCTATCTATGTCACCAGAATCTTAACCAATTCTAAACCTAGTTTATTTTATATATCTGACGCGGCGATCAATGGTACAATAATTCGCGTAACGCAGATGCCAATGCCGCACGGGTAAAGGGTTTGCCAACGCAGCCGTCAAATCCGACCTTCAGATATTGTGCAACCTGCTCTGGCATGGCGTTTGCGGTGACCGCCAGTGCCGGAACGGGCGGCAATGCGCGCAATGCCTCGCTTGCGCGCACACTGCGCATGACATCGGTGCCTGCTACTTCCGGCATATTGATGTCGAGCAACAGCAGATCAAACGGGTGTGTCTGCCAAATCCCGATCGCTTCGCGGCCATCCACGCACAAGGTGACATTCGCCCCCATTTTGCGCAGCAGCACATCAAGAATTTTGCGATTTGCACGGTTGTCATCTGCGACCAGAATATGCTGCCCGGTCAGATCAAGCTCCTCAATGTCATCGTAGTTGTTGGCAGTTTCGGGCAAGGGCAGTGACAGGGTTGCTGTCGTGCCCTGCCCCGGCGCGGAAACAAGATGCAGGCGGCCATTCATCGCATCACTTAGCCAACGCACGATGCTAAGCCCAAGACCGCTGCCCCCATACCGGCGCGCGATTCCATCATCTGCCTGCAAGAAGGGCTGGAATGCCGCCTCCAGTTCTTCGGGACGCATGCCGATACCGGTATCCGTGACGGTAATCGTCAGTTCATCCGATCTGCCAAGGTCAAGGGTCACCGTAACACGGCCCTGTGGTGTGAATTTGACTGCGTTGGAAAGCAGATGGTGAATCATCTGGCGCACGCGCGGGCCGTCGCCCAGGCGACGCCCGCGCGCGGCACCCAAATAGCGGCAGTCGAATTCCAAGCCTTTGACTTGCGCATCATGACGATGAATTCGCATTGCCCTGTCCAGCGCATCCACCGGATCGAACTGCACGGAGTTCAACGCAAGAGTTCCACTTTCCATGATGGCAATATCCAGCAAATTGCCCAACACATCCGAAAGGTTCATTGCCGCATCCGTGATCATGCGCAGGTTTGTCCGTTGGTCAATGTCGGTGCTGTCGCGCATCATCACTTCTGACATGCCCATGATCGCGGTCAGGGGCGTGCGCATTTCATGGCTCATCGTGGCAAGAAAGGCCGATTTTGCCCTGCTGGCCCGTGCCGCAACATCGCGCGCCTGCGCAATGTCACTGACATCACTGGCATAACCGCGATAGCCTGCAAACTGACCCTCGGCATCCTTGAACGGCACAATATTGACCTGCACGGCGCGCACCTGCCCGTCCGGCAGCCGGAAGGTCAGAAGTTCGTTTTCAATCGACTGGAACGGTGCGCCAAACAATGTGCTTAGCGGCTGGTCCTTGCGTGCGGGCGCGGCAAACCGCCCGCCCACTTGATCGATATGCACGCCTTGCACCTTATGCGTCGAGGCCCCAAGTGCCGATGCCATTGCATCAGACACATAGACCAGACGGCACAAGGCATCTATCTCGAAGAACCATGCACCGCTGATGCGGGCAATATCGCTCATCCGTGCGGCAAGCCGGTCATGCGCGGCGCGGATTTCAACCATATCAGAAATGTCACTTAGCGTAATGACCAGAAAGCGCGCGTGGCTGCCGGCATCGGGCACAGGCCGCAGCGCCACTTGCGTCCACACACGCGAGCCGTCAGCGCGGGTCAACTCCAGGCTGCAAGTGCCGGCCTGTCGCGCGGCAATCGCCGCTTCAAGATCGCGCATCGCAGGGGACCGCGTGTCTTCTTGCAGCATTGCAAGCGGCCCTTTGCCCAGAACCGCACCAAGATCATGACCGTTGAACCGCGCCAGCGCTTCACTGGCAAACAAGATAGGCGTGTCCGGTTTGCGCGCATCGGCAACCGCGATACAGGCACCTGCCGCCGCGATCACGGTTTCAAGCAGTCTTTCCCGCTCCTCCGACGTTTTTTGCGCTTCGTGCAAGGTCAGCAAATTGCGGGTCCGCAAACGGAATTCATCTATATTGACGGGTTTTTGCAAAAAATCTGTCGCACCGGCCTTGATGGCATCAAGCCGGGTGCGCGCATCATTGTCGCCTGTTATCATAATGATAGGCAAATGCCGCGTCTTGTCATCGGCACGCAATATGCGAACAGCATCGATTCCCGTTGCATCAGGCAGCCGGTAATCGAAGACCGCCAGATCCGCCCCGTCGCGACATGCCGCAATACCGTCAAAGGCGGAACTGCACCCGACGACATCGCAATCAGGGATCGCCGCAAGGGCGGCGGTCAGAACCTGCAAGATCATGGGATGGTCTTCGACAATGACAATGCGCATGATAACCCATGGTTGGAATTCTTCTGCGCCGATCCTAAAAGGAATAACTTTACAAGATATTTATAGATCGTGGGGCAAATGCCCCCGCACCGCATAAATCAGCGTTTCCAAACGGCTACTTATGCTACGGGCGCCAACAAGCCGGACGCCGTGCCGCAATTTCCGGACGGGGCCTGAATTCAGGTTTATCTGACGCGCAAATACGCCCCCGAAAACACAAGACAGGCATTTCAGGGGAATATCTACGTGTTCCGCAAATGTTCTTGCTTTTCACTTGGAGTTCCCCCTGGACAGGGCTATGTTAGGGCAAGGCGTGGTTGGGGATGCATATGGCCGAGCAGAAATTCATCGAAGTGCGCGGTGCGCGCGAACACAACCTGAAAAACATCGATGTGGATATTCCGCGCGATCAACTTGTGGTCATCACCGGGCTGTCGGGGTCTGGCAAGTCGTCACTGGCCTTCGACACCATCTATGCGGAAGGGCAGCGGCGCTACGTCGAAAGCCTGTCGGCCTATGCGCGCCAGTTTCTGGACATGATGCAAAAGCCCGACATGGACCATATTTCCGGCTTGTCGCCCGCAATTTCCATTGAGCAGAAAACCACCAGCAAGAACCCGCGTTCCACTGTTGGCACGGTCACCGAAATATATGACTACCTGCGCTTGCTGTTTGCCCGCGCGGGCACCCCCTACAGCCCCGAGACCGGCCTGCCGATTGAAGCGCAGCAGGTGCAGGACATGGTCGACCGCATCATGGCGATGGAGGACGGCACGCGCGCCTATTTGCTGGCCCCGATCGTGCGCGACCGCAAAGGGGAATACCGCAAGGAATTTCTGGACCTGCGCAAACAGGGCTTCCAACGGGTCAAGGTCGATGGCCAGTTCTATGAGTTGGACGAGCCACCCACGCTGGACAAGAAATTCCGCCATGACATTGATGTAGTGGTCGACCGTCTGGTTGTGCGCGCGGGCATGGAAACACGGCTGGCCGACAGTTTGCGCACAGCGCTTGATCTGGCCGACGGAATTGCCGTGCTGGAAGAAGCGCGCGAAGACGGCGCACGCGTGACATTTTCGGAAAAATTCGCCTGTCCGGTCAGTGGCTTCACCATTTCCGAAATCGAACCACGCCTGTTTTCATTCAATGCCCCGACAGGGGCCTGCCCTGCCTGCGACGGGTTGGGGGTGGAATTGTTTTTTGACGAACGCCTTGTCGTGCCGGACCATGCGCTGAAATTATATGACGGGGCGATTGCGCCATGGCGCAAGGGCAAGTCACCCTATTTCTTGCAAACCATTGAATCGCTGGCCAAACACTATGAATTCGATGCCCGTGCCCCGTGGAAGGACCTGCCTGCGCATGTAAAGCAGGTGTTGCTCTATGGCTCCAACGGCGAGGAGTTACCGTTTCGCTATGATGAAGGCGGGCGGGTCTATAACGTGACGCGCGCCTTTGAGGGTGTGGTGCCGAACATGGAACGGCGTTACCGCGAAACTGACAGCGCGTGGATTCGTGAAGATTTCGAGCAATACCAGAACCACCGTGATTGCGGTGTCTGTGGCGGCTACCGGCTGAAACCCGAGGCGCTGGCGGTCAAGATTGGCGGGCTGCATGTCGGGCAGGTCACGCAAATGTCCATCAAGGAAGCGCTGGACTGGGTCAAGGGCGTGCCAGACTCCCTCAGCGGGCAGAAAAACGAAATCGCGCGCGCCATTCTGAAGGAAATCCGCGAACGTCTGGGGTTTCTGGTCAATGTGGGGCTGGATTACCTGACACTTGGACGGCATGCGGGAACATTGTCCGGCGGCGAAAGCCAGCGTATCCGGCTGGCCAGTCAGATCGGCAGCGGCCTGACAGGTGTGCTGTATGTGCTGGATGAACCCAGCATCGGTTTGCACCAGCGTGACAATGATCGCCTGCTGGTGACATTGCGCAATCTGCGCGATCAGGGAAATTCCGTGATTGTTGTGGAACATGACGAAGAAGCCATCCGCACAGCCGATCATGTGCTGGATTTTGGCCCCGGTGCCGGTGTGCATGGCGGGCGTGTGGTGGCCAAGGGAACGCCCGCGCAGATCATGGCCGACCCTGCCAGTCTGACGGGCCAATACCTGACCGGCGCGCGACAAATCGCAGTGCCGAAGGTGCGGCGCAAGGGCAATGGCAAGAAGCTGAAAGTGGTCAAGGCCAGCGGCAACAACCTGCATGATGTCACAGTGGACTTTCCCTTGGGAAAATTCGTGTGCGTGACGGGTGTTTCGGGGGGGGGCAAATCCACCCTGACGATTGAAACGCTGTTCAAAACCGCAAGCATGCGGCTGAACGGCGCGCGCCAGACACCTGCGCCTTGCGAAACCATCAAGGGGCTGGAGCATCTGGACAAGGTCATCGACATTGACCAGCGCCCCATCGGGCGCACGCCACGATCCAACCCTGCCACATATACAGGGGCGTTCGGGCCCATCCGCGACTGGTTTGCGGGTTTGCCGGAATCGAAGGCGCGCGGGTATAAACCGGGGCGGTTTTCATTCAACGTCAAGGGTGGACGGTGCGAGGCCTGTCAGGGCGATGGCGTGCTGAAGATTGAAATGAATTTCCTGCCCGATGTCTATGTCACCTGCGAAACATGCAAGGGCGCACGCTACAACCGCGAAACACTGGAAATTCTGTTCAAAGGCAAAAGCATAGCCGACGTTCTTGACATGACAGTTGAAGAAGCACAGGGCTTTTTTCAGGCCGTTCCGTCCATTCGCGACAAGATGGATGCGCTGATGCGTGTGGGGCTGGGCTATATCAAGGTTGGCCAGCAGGCAACCACCCTGTCGGGGGGCGAAGCGCAGCGCGTGAAACTGGCCAAAGAACTGTCGCGCAGATCAACGGGCCGGACGCTGTATATTCTGGATGAACCGACCACCGGTCTGCATTTCGAAGATGTGCGTAAACTTCTGGAAGTGCTGCATGAACTGGTGGATCAGGGCAATACGGTTGTCGTGATCGAACATAATCTGGATGTGGTGAAAACCGCCGACTGGATTATCGATATCGGGCCGGAAGGCGGTGATGGCGGCGGGCAGGTTGTGGCCACCGGCACCCCCGAACAGGTCGCCAAGGTCGAAGGCAGCCATACGGGACATTATCTTGCGCCAATGCTGAAACAACGTCGGGTTGCCGCAGAATAGCGGGACGCGGCTTTCTGCGTCCCGAACCAACCTGGACAAATGGCCAGAACATGTCGCGCGAATGCGGATAAATACTGCGATTTCATGGCAGTGTGATGGCAGACAGAACCGCCAAGGCTGCTTTTACCGACCTTGGGGCCATGGACAAAGCCCGCGCCATCGGTGGGCCGGGGCCTGCCGGTCCGGCGCTGGTGAAGTTCACTTTATGCAAGCGGCATACTCCGACATCAAGGGCTTGGTGTGCTGCCAGCGAAATCGGCAGGCCGCGGAACGGCCCACCGATGGTGCGGCGGCCTTGCGGCCTTTGCTCCGCACCTTGGGTGCTTTCGCGATGTTAGAGAAAGGCCAGAACCGCCCCCAGAACCTCAACCTGACCGGACCAGGTCCAGCACCCTGTTTCAGGGCATCAGGCTTTCGAAATGCGCATCCAGTGCCTGACCTGCCTCGTCAACCGTATCAACTACGCTGAAAAAACTGCGGACACTGGATTCGGCAAATTTCTGTTCGATCACATGTTCGATCAGGGCTGCCAGCGGTTTCCAATACCCGTTGGTATTCAACAACAGGATCGGCTTTTTGTGCAACCCAAGCTGGCGCCATGTAAGAACCTCAAAAAATTCATCCAGCGACCCTGCCCCGCCCGGCAGCACCACAATCGCGTCAGAATTGGTGAACATGACCTTCTTGCGCTCATGCATGGTTTCGGTGACGACAAGTGTGGACAGCGTCGTCTTGCCCTGTTCGGCCTGCATCAGATGGGTCGGGATAACGCCGAAAGTCGGCGCACCGCCGGTTTGTGCCGCGCGTGCCACCTCGCCCATAATGCCAATGTCACCGGCCCCGTAAACCAGCCGCCAGCCGCGCTGCGCAATCAACTGGCCCATATCGCGCCCGGCTTGCACATATGCGGGGTCCGCGCCTGCGCGCGCGCCGCAAAAAACACATACAGACAGGGGTAAAACGGGCATGGCATCAAGACCTTGTGTCGGTTTTCTTTTGCCCTCGGATACCCTGCTTGGTATGCTCATGCAAGGTAAAGGCGGCGTTCGTCATGGACCGCAGGTTCATACACGTCCAAAGGATCACCTCATGCTGAAATATCTGCCGAAAGATACGCTGGCACAATGGGCCGTCGGGACCGTCGCAGTCGCGGGTGCGGCGTCCGTGGCGTATATCGTGGTCTTTCCACCAGATCGGTCGGAGCCGGTTGACACAGCACCGCGCCTTGGCGCGATTTCTGAACCCTTTATGGCAGACGGCCCCGACGCGGAACCTGAACCCGACATGCGTGTCGCCATGGCCGAGCAGCTTAACGATGCCGCGCCGCGCTTTGATCTGGTGCGGGTGACCGATATTGGTGATGTGCTGATCGCGGGCAAGGCACCGGCCACCAGCACGGTTGCTGCCCTGATTGACGAAGCGCAGGTGGCCCAGACCATCAGCAGCGCCGCGGGCGAGTTCGTGATGATGTTTGAGGTGCAACCCAGCCCTGCCCCACGCGTTCTGGAACTGGAAGTTCACCTGCCCAGCGGGCATCGTGTGCGCTCTGCAGATACGCTGATGCTGGCCCCGCGCAGTGAATTGCTTGTCGGGCAGCGCGACACTGATGGCAGCACCCACGCAGTTCATATGGCGCGCGAAGTTGAAACTGCGCCGCTGTTTCCCGACCTGTCGCCCCCCCCACGACCGCAGCCCGATACTGGCATAGACATGGCAGGAACAGCCGCAGCGCCAGATATTGCAAACGACGCAGACATGCCCGGGACGGAAGATCAGACCGCGCAGGCACAGGCGCAGGACATGCCGATGGCAATCCTGATGCGATCTGACGGCAGTGTGCAGGTTCTGGGCGAAGCCGCGCGCCTGCCCCAGACGGGAAGCGCGGGGAATGTGGTGGTGGACAGCGTGGTCTATGATGCGCAAGGCGACGTGGCCCTTGGCGGGCGCAGCCGGTCTGCGGGCACCGAAATCCAGATCTATCTGGACAACCAGCCCATCATCCGCACGCGCGCCAGCGCCGATGGCAACTGGCAGGCCCAGCTTGACGGGATTGAACGCGGCGTTTACCGCCTGCGCGTTGACGAACTTGATGATGCGGCACAGGTCGTGTCGCGCGCGGAAATCCCCTTTGAACGGGTTACCCCGCAAATCGCGCGTGGCAGTGACGGGCCGCAGGCGCTGATCGTTCAACCCGGCAATACGCTTTGGGCAATGTCCGAAGCCCGTTTTGGTGACGGACAGCGCTATATGCGTATTTTCGATGCCAATCGCGACCAGATCCGTAACCCCGACCTGATTTTCCCCGGTCAGGTGTTCATCCTGCCCCCGCCCGAAGGGTGAATTCGACACCACTGGCGCGCAGCGGGCAATGTGTTTTGGCCATAACGCAACTGGTCAAACCGGATGGGTCTGCCTAGATTATGCGCATCAGAAACTGAAAGCTTATCATGTCACCATCCTATCGCGCGAAGGTGCCCGATCAAACCGGCAGCACCGCACCACCCGCGCGCCCGTCAAACGGCTTGCGCATCATTCGCCGTGTTATCCCCTATCTGTGGCCCAAGGGCGAGTTGTGGGTAAAGCAACGCATCGTTCTGGCCCTGACAATGCTGGTCATTGCCAAGATGGTGGCGGTGGGCACACCGTTCTTTTACAAGGCGGCGGTTGACGCGCTTGCAGGCGAAGGGGCGGCATGGATGCTGGCCCTTGGTGCTGTCGGCTTGACGGTTGCCTATGGTGTTGCGCGCTTGATGGAAATTGCGTTTCAGGAATTGCGCAATGTGCTGTTTACGCGTGTCGGGCAGCGTGCCTTGCGCAAACTGGCCTTGGAAACATTCGAGCATATTCACCGCCTTTCACTGCGTTATCATATTACACGCAAGACAGGTGGCCTTAGCCGGATCATCGAACGTGGTGTGAAAGGCGTTGAGTTCCTGTTGCGGTTCTTGCTGTTCTCGATCTTCCCGCTGATGCTGCAACTGCTGATGATTGCGGTGATTTTCTTTTTGATGTTCGATGTCTGGTATCTGGCCGCCGTGGTCGCCACAATCTCGCTGTATGTCTGGTTTACATTCCGCATCACCGAATGGCGCGTCAAACAACGCCGCGAAATGAACCGTCAGGACACAGACGCCAACCAGAAGGCGATCGACAGCCTGCTGAATTTCGAGACAGTCAAGTATTTCAATGCCGAAGGTATGGAAGCGCGCCGGTATGACAGCGCCATGGCACAATATGAAACGGCGGCGGTGGCCACGAATTATTCCTTGGCATTCCTGAATTTCGGACAGGCGTTTTTGATCACCACAGGGTTGGTGGTGGTCATGGTGATGGCGGCAATGGGCGTGCAGAACGGCGCGCTAAGCGTTGGCGACTTCGTTTTGGTCAATGCCTATATGATCCAGATCACCATGCCGCTGAACTTCCTTGGCACTGTCTATCGCGAAATCCGGCAAGCCCTGGTAGATATGGGCGAGATGTTCGAGTTGCTGGACCAGCCCGCAGATGTCACCGATGCCCCTGATGCCCGCCCCTTGAAGGTCAGCGGCGGGGAAATCCGGTTCGATAAGGTGCAGTTCGGGTATGACGCGGCCCGACCCATCCTGAAAGGGGTGGACCTGACCGTGCATGCAGGGCAGACGGTCGCAATTATCGGGCCTTCGGGGTCGGGAAAGTCCACAATCGGGCGGCTGCTGTTCAGGTTTTATGATGTGACAGGCGGGGCCGTGATGATCGACGGGCAGGACTTACGCACCGTCACGCAATCCAGCCTGCATGGTGCAATCGGCGTGGTCCCGCAAGATACGGTCCTGTTCAACGATACCATCGCCTATAACATCGCCTATGGCCGCGAAGGCGCAACCCGCCAGGAAATCGAGGATGCCGCACGCGCCGCGCGCATCCATGATTTCATCTGCTCGCTGCCCGAAGGTTATGACACAGCTGTAGGCGAGCGGGGCCTGAAACTGTCAGGCGGCGAAAAGCAACGCGTGGGCATTGCACGGACCTTGCTGAAAAACCCGCCCATTCTGCTGCTGGATGAAGCAACATCAGCGCTTGATACCCGAACGGAGCAAAGCATTCAGGAAAGCCTGCGCCAGATGGGACAGGGGCGCACGGTGATCACGATTGCGCACCGGCTGTCGACAGTTGTGGATGCAGACCGGATCGTTGTTCTGGACGAGGGGCGTATCGTCGAGACTGGCACACATGACGACCTGCTGGCGCGCAATGGTCAGTATGCGGAAATGTGGGCACGCCAACGCGCCAACAGCCAAGAGGCGTGACGCACATATCCATTCACCAAAACATCGTGGGGCGTGCCCCTATCATGTGGCACCTGGAAGATGGCGCGCAAAAGTGGGAACCGGTTTTGCGCGTCCCGCACAGGCGGTATCAACAGGTTGGGGTGGATTGTGCGTATGCAAATGAACGCAGGCACGCGAAAACGCGTTGCACAATAAAAAAACGCGCGCAAGTTTTGCGCGCGCCTTTTTGATTTCGGACAGCATGATCGCGACAGAACGCGACATGCCTTTTTCTTGGGGCATATCACGTTCATTCGCATTCACGAGATATGCTCTAACTTATTGATTTCGCATGTTCGAGAAGCTCAAAACCGGTTCCCACTTTTGAGCAACATGCTCTAATCATCCAGTGACAGCGCCAGAAAGCGCGGGTCACCACCACGACGCAGCAACACCAGCAAGGACCGGCGCCCTGCTTCGCGTGCTTCTTCTGCGCGCTCTTGCAGCTCTTCGGGGGTTGTGACGGCGTGCTGGTTGGCCTCGGTAATCAGATCACCGGGCTGCACACCTTTGGCCGCTGCATCGCTGTCAGGATCGACCGAACGCACGATAAGCCCCTGCGCCGTTGCGGGCAGGTCCAACTCGGTGCGTAAGCTGTCCGTCAGGCCCTGCAATTCCATGCCCAGAACACTGGACGGTTCCAGATCCTGCGGCTGGGTTTGCGCATCGGGGGCGGCAGTGCCTTCCGCAAGTTCGCGCTGCCCAAGGACCACGCTTAACGTCACTTCCTCTCCCGCGCGAAACACAACCACTTCTACGTCGCTGCCAACAGGTGCTTCGCCCACACGACGGACCAGCATCCGTGTATCTGCCACGCGACCACCATCAAAGCGCAAAATCACATCGCCCGCCTGCATGCCGGCTTCCAGCGACGGGCCATCCATCACTTCGGTCACCATTGCACCTTCGGCGCGCTCAAGGCCGATCGCTTCTGCCATGTCATCATTCAGATCCTGAATGCGGACACCCAGCCAGCCGCGACGGGTGCTGCCAAATTCGCGCAATTGCTCGACCACATTGACCACAACATTGGACGACATCGCAAACCCGATGCCGATAGAACCGCCCGTAGGCGACAGGATAGCCGTGTTCACGCCAATCACTTCGCCGTCCATGCTGAAAAGCGGACCGCCGGAATTGCCGCGGTTGATGGCCGCATCCGTCTGGATGTAGTCGTCATAATTGCCTTGCAGCGCCCGACCACGCGCGGAAATAATCCCCGCGCTGACCGAAAACCCCTGCCCCAACGGGTTGCCGACAGCAATCACCCAATCGCCTACGCGCGCGGTTTCCGCATCGCCCCATGGCACGAATGGCAGATCCTCGTCATGTTCAACTTTCAGAAGTGCAATGTCAGTTGCGGGGTCGGTGCCGATCAGTTCGGCCTGCAATTCCAGCCCCGAGAAGAACTCCACCCGGATTTCATCGGCACCGTCGATAACATGGTTATTAGTCACCAGATACCCGTCCGCCGAAATGACAAACCCCGAACCAAGCGCCTGACTTTGGCGCGACCGGTTGCGGTTCTGCCCTTCGGGGGTTTCAAAGAAGTCGCGGAAGAAATCTTCGAACGGGGAACCTTCGGGCAGGCGCGGCATACCTTCGTCCAGCCGCGCGGCCACGGTGGTTGTCGTGGTGATATTCACGACAGCCGGGCTGACACGTTCGGCCAGATCTGCAAAACTTTCAGGGCGTTCCTGCGCGGCCAGCATGGCAAGCTGGGACATCAACAGGATGAATGCCAACGTAAGCAGCTTCAGGCCATACAGCCCTGCTGGCCGTGGCAAGGCAGATTGCGCGGCGCGTGAGATCATTTCTTTCGCTCCCTCTCGGATACGGATTGCGGACGGCAAGTCGATTTTGACTATCATACAGGAATAGATAAAGTCGAAGTGTACAAACGCAATTTATGTGTCAGCTTTTCAATCATATGTGAAATTATGTCAGCATCGGTGTGCGGTGGAATACCACCCGTTTCCTGCCACCGGTTCTTGCGCAAAACGGTCCGGCAAATGGTCAGCGCCACTTCAACCCGCGCGCCGTTTGCATTAGCCGGCCATCATCTGCGCCACAGTGACCAACACCCCCCCAAGCGCCAATGCGACCAATCCGATCAGGCGGCGGGTTTCCACGGGCAGATCCGCAAACATACGTAACAATTCTTCAATGCGCCGAGGGGCCAGTACGAATACCAGCCCCTCGAATATCAGCACCAGCCCAAGGGCCAGAACCAGTGTCCAAATGGTCACCAGATACGCCCCTTAGTTGCCAATGATGGCTTCCAGTTCGCGCACTGCATCAGGTTCTTCCGCATCCGGTTCAGGGGCGCGTTGGCGCACCATGTCGGGGTCACGGGCGATTTCATCTGCTGCCGCATCTGCGATATCCAGAATAGCCTGTGTCATCCCGTCACCACGAAGGAATGTGAAGAATTCGCTGTCAGGACGCAGGACCATGGTGGAATTATCCCCACGCAACGCACGCTCATAGCTTTGCATGGAGCGTGTGAACGAAAAGAATTCCGGGTCCAGACTGAACGCATCGGCGTACACACGGTTACGTTCGGCGTCTGCTTCACCGCGCACAATCTCTGCCTCGCGCCGCGCAGAGGAGACAAGCTCCACCACTGTCCGGTCGGCCAGCGCACGCACGCGCTGCGCAGCTTCGTTCCCGCGTGCACGCTCATCTGCGGCTTCGCGTTCACGTTCGGCACGCATCCGCGCGAATGTCGCCTCAAGGTTTTCCTGCGGCAGGTCGGTGCGGGTCAGGCGCACGTCGATCACGTCAATGCCCAGCGAAAGCGCTTCGCGGCGGGCCAGATCACGGATGCGGTTCATCAGCGATGTCCGGTCTTCGGACAACACAGTATTGGACGGCACAGACCCCAGAACTTCGCGGATGGCGGCGTTCATGATCCGGTCCATGCGGCCTTGTGCAGCGCGCACACCGTCAACACCGACAGCTTCGCGGAAGCGGCTGACATCTTCCAGACGCCAGCGCAGGAA
Source organism: Paracoccaceae bacterium (assembly GCA_020832445.1). Lineage (GTDB taxonomy): Bacteria > Pseudomonadota > Alphaproteobacteria > Rhodobacterales > Rhodobacteraceae > Roseinatronobacter. Next base: position 5,692 of record JAFIEO010000081.1, on the reverse strand, counting down.
CGCATCGACCACAAGTCGGCGGTCATCCAGCGGCGTGACTTCCAGCGGCTGGGTTTGCAGACCCAGGATCCGCGCATCATAGCGCACGACTTCCTGAATGAAGGGAATCTTGAACCCAAGACCGGGTTCGCTGATTTCCTGCTTTACCTGACCGAATTGCAGCACCAGAACATTCTCGCGCTCGTCAACGATGAACAATGCCGAAAAGGCGGTGACAATCGCCACGACCACAACCGGCAATATAATACCTGCTTTTTTCATCAGTTGGTGCTCCTCTGGCGGGTCAGTTCATTCAGGGGAAGGTATGGCAAGACGCCGCTACCACCCGCTTCACCACCCGTCACATTGTCCAGAATGGTCAGGTTCATGTCGCCAAGAACGCGTTCCATGGTTTCCAGATACATGCGTTTGCGCGTAACTTCCGGCGCGTTCACATACTCTGAATAGACCGAGACAAAGCGCGCGGCTTCACCCTGGGCGTTGTTGACCACTTCGGCACGATACCCTTCGGCTTCTTCCTGAACCTGTGCTGCCTGACCGCGCGCCTGTGCCAGAACGCGGTTTGCGTAGGCATCAGCTTCGCGTTCCAGACGGTCACGTTCCTGACGTGCTGTCTGCACGTCGCGGAAGGCGCTGATCACCTGTTCTGGCGGGTCGGCCTTGTCAAAGTTGACACGAATGACGGAAATCCCGGATTCGTAGCTATCCAGCAAGCCCTGCACCGCCGAACGCAGATCGGCCGCAATCGAACCACGGTCGCGGTTCAGAATTGGCGACAGTTCAGAACGTGCGATAATATCGCGCATCGCGGATTCCGATGCGGCCCGCACAGTTTCACGCGGATCGGCCAGATTGAACAGGAAGCGCGCCGGATCGGTCACGTTCCAGACCACCTGAAATTCGATATCAACCACCGCTTCGTCGCGGGTCAGCATCAGGCCCGTATCCAACGCGCTGCGCCCTGTGCCCACTTCGGTCACACGTTCGGTCGTGACCTGCACAACTTCATGCGACACCACCGGCCATGGCGCAAAGTTCAGACCGGGGCCACCGGTCTTGTAATACTGGCCAAACAGCAATTCGACAGAACGCTCTTCCGGGCGCACTGTATAGAAAGACGCGACAGCCCACATCACCACAAGCGCGACCAGACCAAGCAGCACACCGCGCTTTGAAAAGCCCGGACCGCCGGTTCCGCGACCGCCACCATTTCCGCCACGACCGCCGCCCATCAGGACGCGCAGCTGTTCCTGACCTTTTTTGACGATTTCGTCGATTTCCGGCATTTGTGGCTGATCACCTGAACCACGCCCGCCATTCCCGTTGTTGCCGCGGTTACCGCTGCCGCGATTGCCGCCGCCTCCCCAAGGTCCACCGTTGTTTCCAGACATCTGGACTCCATTTTGTTTGATTGCGATTATTTATGTTATAAGGTGGGCTTACCCACCGCGAATTCAACCCTTCGTCATCGCTTAGTCACCCCAAGAGCGCGTGACTGTGCGCATCGTTACCAACTCTTCCGCCATGGTTGGATGCACTGCCAAGGTGCGGTCAAAGTCAGCCTTGGTTGCCCCCATGGCAATGGCAACACCGGCCAGCTGGATCATTTCACCTGAATGATCCGCGACAATGTGACACCCCAGAACCTTGTCGCTGCGCGCGCAAACGATCAGTTTCATCAACGCGCGTGCCTGTCGCCCCGCGAACAGGCTGTGCATGGGGCGGAAAGCCGCAGCATACACATTTACAGGCCCTTTGTCGCGGGCATCTTCTTCCGACAGGCCCACAGTTCCGAATTCCGGCTGTGTGAACACTGCGGTCGGGATAAGCCCGTGGTCGAAATATGTGGGCTTGGCCCCGAACACGGTATCGGCAAACGCATGCCCTTCGCGAATGGCAACCGGGGTCAGATTGGCACGGTCGGTGACATCGCCCACGGCATAGATCGACGGCACAGCGGTCTGACTGAACTTGTCGACAGGTATTGCCCCGCCCTGCGCCAGATCTAGGCCCAGCGCCTGCAACCCCAGCCCGTCAGAATTGGGTTTGCGGCCCGTGGCGAACATCACGGCATCATAGGTTCCGTCATGCCCTGTCGTGGATTTGACCCACGTGGTGCCATCATCGCGGCGTTCCATTTCCAGAATGTCGGTTCCCAGACGCAGATCAACGCCATTGGCGCACATCTCATCCGATATATGGCCGCGCGCTTCTTCGTCAAAGCCGCGCAGGATTTGCGCACCGCGGTAAAATTGCGTTGTTTTCACGCCCAGCCCGTTGAAGATACAGGCAAATTCGCTGGCAATATACCCCCCGCCCACAATCAGGATGGATTTGGGCATACGGTCCATCAAGAACACCTCGTTCGAGCTCATGGCCCCCATATCGCGCCATTTTTTCGGCACAACCGGTGTGCCGCCTGTTGCGATCAGGATATGGCGCGCAGTCACGGTGCGCCCGTCAGCCAGTTGCACGGTATGCGCGTCGGCCAGTGTGGCGCGGCTGTCGAACACCGTCACGCCCGCACGGTCCAGCCCGGCGCGGTAAATCCCTTCCAGCCGTGTCAGTTCGGCATCCAGCCTGCCACGAAAGGCCTGCCAGTCGAACGCACCAATGGTCGCATCCCACCCGTAAGCCTGCGCATCCGCAACCGCCCCCGGAAAGCCGGAGGCAAAGACCATCAGTTTCTTGGGCACGCAGCCACGAATAACACAGGTGCCGCCCATGCGGTATTCTTCGGCAAGTGCGACTTTGGCCCCGTATTCGGATGCGGAAATACGCGCGGCACGCACGCCGCCCGAGCCGCCACCAATTACAAAAAGATCATAGTCAAAGCTCATGGCCGTCCCTTACAGATCGCTGAATATATTGCGTGTATCGGCCAGATCGACCTGCGACATTGTCACTTCGGCAACGCCGCTGGACAAATCGCGGGTTTCGCATTTTCCATCCGCGTGGCCAATGATCACCTGATCTGCGATATCAACGAACAATCCGTTTTCCACAACCCCCGGCACCTGATTCAGCACCATCGCCAGTTGGCGCGGATTGCCGATGCGCCCCAGCGCCAGATCCAGAATATAGTTCCCTTCGTCTGTCATATAAGGCTGGTCCCCGTTCATGCGCAGACTGGATTGCCGCCCCATCACATCCATGGACGCCAGAATTTCCTCGACCAGTGCCTTGGACGCCTGCCAGCCGAAGGGAATCACCTCGACCGGCAAGGGAAACGCACCCAGTGCAGCCACTTCCTTGGCAGCATCCGTGATCACAATCATCTGGTCAGACGCGGTGGCCACGATCTTTTCTTGCAACAGCGCCCCGCCGCCGCCCTTGATCAGCGTCAGTTCGGCGTCGAATTCATCCGCCCCGTCAATGGTCAGATCAAGCCAGCGCGCTTCATCCAGCGACACAACATTTATACCCACTTCGCGCGCCAGTTGCGATGTCCGCGTGGATGTGGGCACCGCAATGATGCGCAGCCCTTCTTGGCGCACGCGCTGCCCCAGACGGCGCACCAGCCACGCGGCTGTCGATCCGGTTCCAAGGCCCACGCGCATGCCGTCCTGCACGAAATCCGCGGCACAATGGGCGGCCGCGAATTTGGCGCGGTCAACAGGGGTAAGCTGGTCGGTCATGGCAAGCCCTCATCACATCATTTCCGGCCTTATAGGCGGTTTGTGACCGAGTTTTAAGGGCAAATCGCCCGCAAGATTCCTATTGCTGAATCGACTGTAAATAGGCGTCCAGCGCGACAATAGGTTCCGGCAGCGGGCGCGACAGGCCGCGTTCTGTCTGAACCCGTGTCAGCCGCCCTGTCAGCAAATGACCGAATTCAGGCATTTCCGCCCCTGCATAAGCGGTTTGCCCGCGCGCATACCCGTCCAGCTTGTCCAGAACCAATATTTGCGGGTATTCCCCGCCATGCCGCCGCGCCAGTGTAGTCAGATCAGGCATCTGTGCGCCGCCGCGCGCGTCCGCGCCGTGACAGGCAACACAGTTCTGATTATACAGCGCGCGCCCTGCCTGTGGGGTTGCAAACGGGCTACAGCCTGCCGCAACAAGCAGGGCAAGCACAGCTATCGGTCTTTTGAAATGCATCATCATGCGGACATTTTGGCAGAAATTGCAGGCAGGGCAATGATTCACGTCAATTCCGTGCCACTGCATCTGCCGCGATGTCAAAAAGCGCACGCAACATGTCGCTTTACACCCGCCCCATGGCCAGCGCTTTGCATAGCTGTCATATTGGACAACGCAACCAACACGAAGGCCCCCATATGTTTTTGTCCGTATTTGACATGTTCAAGATAGGCATCGGCCCATCATCGTCGCATACAATGGGGCCAATGGTCGCCGCCGCCCGCTTTCTGGACCATTTGCGCGGGCTGCCATTTGGCGTGGCAGGGTTGCGCGCCCGTCTGCACGGCTCGCTTGCATTCACCGGCGTTGGCCACGCAACCGATCGCGCGGTTATTCTGGGTTTTGCGGGCTTCACCCCCGACGCCTATGACGCAGCGCGCGCCGAGCACACCCTGACGCAGATCGCGCGCACCGGCACAGTTGATGCGCCCGGTCTGGGACAGTTGCGCTTTGCCCCCGATACCGACCTTGTCTTTGACTACGGCCCCCCCCTGCCCGGCCATGTAAACGGGCTGGTTCTGATGGCCACAGATGCGCAGGGCGATGTGATTGCGCAAGAAACCTACTTCTCTATCGGGGGCGGATTTGTTGTGACCAAGGATGAACTGGGCGCCCCGCCGCCCGCGCCTGCGGCCGAATTCCCCTATCCGTTCGACACCGCCGCGCAAATGCTGGAAATGGCGCGTGCATCGGGCAAAAGCATCGCGGCCATGAAACGCGCCAATGAGCTGAAACTGCGCACCCCGTCCGAGCTGGACCAAGGGTTGCGCCGCATCTGGCAGGTTATGAATGACTGCATCACCCTTGGGCTGAGTGGCGAAGGCACGTTGCCCGGCGGGCTGAATGTGCGCAGACGCGCCAAGGGAATCATGACAGCACTGCTTGCCGAACAGAGCCTGAACCTGACTGCGCCGCATACGATCAATGACTGTATCGGCGTCTATGCCATGGCCGTGAACGAAGAAAACGCCGCTGGCGGGAAGGTTGTGACCGCGCCCACCAATGGCGCGGCAGGCGTGGTGCCCGCCACCATCCGCTACTGGCTGGACCATGTGCCCGGCGCAACACCTGCACGGCTGGATGAATTTCTGCTGACCGCGGCGGCAATCGGCGGGCTGATCAAGCATAACGCGTCTATTTCGGGGGCAGAATGCGGCTGTCAGGCAGAAGTCGGGTCGGCGGCGGCCATGGCGGCAGCGGGACTGGCGGCGGTTCTGGGCGGCAGCCCCGCGCAGATTGAAAACGCAGCCGAAATCGCGCTGGAGCATCACCTTGGCATGACCTGTGACCCCGTCAAAGGGCTGGTGCAGGTGCCGTGCATCGAACGCAACGGATTGGGCGCGATCAAGGCGGTGTCGGCGGCCAGTCTGGCCCTGCGCGGCGATGGCACGCATTTCATGCCACTGGACAACTGTATCGAAGCCATGCGCCAGACAGGGGCCGATATGTCGGAAAAATACAAGGAAACTGCGCTTGGGGGGCTGGCGGTCAATATCCCGAATTGCTGATGCGATTCCCGACTGCTGACGCAGGGGGCGCTGCCCCCTGC
>JAFIEO010000096.1 GCA_020832445.1 Paracoccaceae bacterium | reverse complement strand
GCAAGTCATTCAGCGCCTTGGCATGGCGCAGACGCCCTTCGGCACTGGCTGCGCGCGCCGCGATCTCAAGTCCCTCGACACCCGTTTCCTGACGAAGTTGCAATCGCGCAAGACCCGGATCAAGGACGCGCCAGCGGCGCTTTCGGTCCTCCCCGTCCTCGGCCTGCACATTGGCAAAACTCTCATGCAATGCATCGGTCATGCGCTGCGCCGTGCGGTGCGAGACGCGGAATTCCTCGCAAATCTCCTCCAGACTTACACCACCACGCCGCGCTGCCGCCATCTGCGCAAGCCGGACCAGATCCTGAGCCTTGGAAAAAGACATGTGCAACCGTCAGCCTGCCAGTTTTTGTCACCCTGTCAGGTTAGAAGTTGAAATGCGTGCTGTCGAGCCGATTCCCGAGTAATTTTCAGGACCATTTCCTTGGCCCGGCAGGCGCACCACCCTATCAAGAGGACTGAGAATGAGCGGACGTGTTATCAGAATTGAACGAATTTCCTCACGCAAAGGCGTCACAGAAGAACCCGTGATCACAGCCAAGGGCTATCAGCTTGCCGACCCTGCCCATGGCAAACACAAACACCATGCCGAGCACGCGACCTATGTGCAGTCGCTGGATGACGCCGCTGCCTTGATCGCGCGTGGTTTCTCTTTGCGCATGGGTGCGCAGGGCAAGCCGGCTTCCCTGATCGCGCCCAAGAGCCTGCGCATCATTCGAGAGGCCGAACTGCAGGTCAGCTGATCCTGCGTGAGCTTTGGACAGGGCGGGTCGCGGCGACGACCAGCCCTGTCTGTCAGTAATTGACACCCACGATAATTACTGAGCAACTTGATGATATTGCAAAGCGTTTCCATTCTGGGTTGCGCTGTTGTTCGAAAAGGCCTCCATGCGTAACCTGAATGGCACTATTCTTTTTTCAGCGACCGATTTGATGCGGTTCATGGGCTGTGCTCACGCAACCACGCTGGACCTGATGCGTCTGCGTGGTGTGGGGCCAGAGCCACGCGCCGATAGCGAAGATGCCGCGTTGTTGCAAAAACAGGGCGATGCGCATGAAATCGCGCATCTTGAACGCCTGAAAACCTCTGGCCGGTCTGTGGTTGAGATTGCGCGCAGCGACCTGGCGGCGGATGCCGCATTGACGCGCGAGACGCTAGCGCAAGGGGCTCAGGTCGTCTTTCAGGGCGCGTTCCTGTCGAATAACTGGGGTGGGTGGTCGGATTTTCTGGAACGGGTGGAACGCCCTTCGACGCTAGGCCCGTTCAGTTATGAAGTGGCCGACACGAAGCTGAAACGTCGCCCGCACCCCAAGCATGTGCTGCAACTGGTGCTTTATTCCGATTTATTAACCGAAGTGCAGGGTATGGCGCCGGAATTTGCCCATGTCGAATTAGGCGACGGTACCCGCGCCACCCTGCGGCTGGCCGATTATGCAGCCTATGCCCGGATGGCGCGCGCCCGGCTGGAGGGCTTCGTCGCCGATCCACCGGAGACCCGCCCCATCCCCTGCGCCGATTGCGCGCTCTGCCGCTGGGCCGATCACTGCCAAAGCGACTGGGACGCTCAGGACAGCCTGTTCAACATCGCCGGAGTCGCGCGCGGGCAGGTCAAGAAGCTGGAGGGCGCGGGGATCACCACCATGGAGGGGCTGGCCGGTCATGTCGCCTCCATCCGGGGCATGGCCGCGCCTACACTTGACAAGCTGCGCGCGCAGGCACGGTTGCAACATGCCCGCAAATCCGGGCCGCCGACCCATGAGCTGCGCCCCCATGTGCCCGGCAAGGGGTTCGACCTACTGCCGCAGCCCCAACCGGGCGATCTGTTCTACGATATCGAGGGCGATCCACATTACGAGGGTGGGCTGGAATACCTGCATGGGGTCTGGTTCGACGGCGGTTTCCGCGCCTTCTGGGCGCATGGCCATGCCGAGGAAGCGCAATCGCTGGCCGACCTGCTGGAGTTCTTCCGCGCGCGGCTCGATGCCTTCCCCGAGGCGCGCATCTACCATTACGCCCCCTACGAGATCACCGCCCTGCGCCGCCTGACCACGAAATACGGGATCGGCGAGGCCTTCCTTGATCGTTTGCTTCGCGAACGGCGCTTTGTGGACCTTTATGCGGTGGTGCGCGGTGGGTTGGTTGCCTCGGAACGGAACTATTCGATCAAGTCGATGGAGGCATTTTACAATATCACCCGCGAGGGAGACGTCAAAAGCGGCGGCGGATCGGTCGTGGCCTATGAGGAATGGCGCGAGACCCGCGAGCAGCGCATTCTGAATGATATCGAGGATTACAACAGGATCGACTGCATCTCGACCGAGCGCTTGCGCGACTGGCTGGTGGGTATCCGCCCCGATGGGCCTTGGCCGGTATTCGAGCAGGATGCGCGCGAGCAGGAGGTCGAAGAGGATGAGGCGACCGCGGCCCTGCGGCAGGCACTTGCAGACTCCGGCCTGCCTGCGGCGCGGCAAGACATGCTGTTCAACCTCGCTCAGTTCCACACGCGCGAGGCCAAGCCCGCATGGTGGGCGATTTTTGACAGTCTGGGCAAGGATGACGAGGATCTGATCGACGATCTGGATGCCTTGGGCGGATTGGTCGCCAAGGGAAAGCCGTTTCCTATCAAACGCTCCACGGCGCAGCGCTACCGCTTTCCGCCCCAGCAGACAAAACTGCGCAGTGGCATTTCGGCGAGCGTGCCAACACCCGAGGGGTTCGATACGATCACGGTTGAAAATCTGGACATGGATGCGGGCGAGGTGACGCTGAAAGTCGGCAATGCGCGCGCCGATATCCTGCAACCGCGCCTGAACCTACATCCGGGCAAGCCCCTTGACACAAAGGTGCTGCGCGCAGGCGTCGCCGATGTGATCCGCGACCAATGCGACGGACCTGCATTCCGCGCTGTGGATGACCTTCTGTCTCGCACCGCGCCGCGCCTGACTGGGCCGCAACGGGACATCCTGCAAGGGGAAGACATCGTCGCAGGCATGATTGATGCCGTCCTGCGCATGGATGAAACGGTTCTGCCCGTGCAAGGGCCGCCTGGCACCGGCAAGACCTATGTCACCGCGCGGGCGATCCTTCCGCTGGTGCGCAAGGGGTATCGGGTGGGCGTGGCGTCGAACAGCCACGAGGCGATCCGCAATGTTCTGATGGGCTGCCTTATGGCGTTGGAAGATCATGACCTTCCGATTGATCTTGAACTGGTTCACAAGGTTTCGGGCGATCAGGACGGCTATCCTGATGACTGCGCCGTGACCCGAACCAACGACAATGCCACCGCCGCCGCAACTGGGCATGTCGTGGGTGGCACAGCCTTCTTCTTCGCGCGCGACGAGAATGTGCAGGCCTATGACTGGCTGTTTGTGGATGAGGCCGGTCAGGTGGGGCTCGCGAATATGGTCGCCATGGGCCGGGCCGCGCGCAATATCGTTTTGGTGGGCGATCCGCAGCAATTGCCTCAAGTCATTCAGGGCGCGCACCCTGCGCCTGCGAACCTGTCCTGCGTGGAATGGATGCTGGGCGATCATGCGACCATCCCGCCGGACCGGGGCATCTTTCTGGGCGTCACGCGGCGGATGCACCCGGACGTGAACCGCTTCATCTCGGAACAGGTCTATGAGGGGCGGCTGACAAGCCATGCCGATACAGCCAGGCAGCGGGTCACGGGCACATCCTTCCCCGAGGCCGGGACGTTCTGGGTTCCTGTCGCGCATGAGGGCAACGCCCAGATGGCCCCGGAGGAGGTCGAGGCGATCAGGTGCGCTTGCGATGATCTGCTGACAGGAAGTTGGACCGACAAGGACGGCCAGACGCGACAGTTTCGCCGGGACGATATCATCGTCGTCGCGCCCTACAACCTGCAGGTCAACGCCCTGCGCGCTGCCTTGCCGGACGAGATCAGGGTCGGAACGGTCGACAAGTTTCAGGGACAGGAAGCCCCGGTCTGCATCGTCTCGATGACCGCCTCCTCTGCCGAGGAAAGCCCGCGCGGCATGGAATTCCTGTTCTCGCTCGGTGTTTACGAAGGCCGAGGGCGCGATCAGCGAGATGCATGTGGGCCTGGGCGGCACGATGAGCGCGCTGTTTCTGCGCAATCTTGCGGAGAAGACGCATCGGGGGCTCGAGGGGCGGGTGCATCAGGGCAAATCGGCGGGTGGGATCAGCTACGGCTACCGCCTTGACCGCCAGCCGCTGCCCGACGGGACACACATGACCGGGGATAGGGTGATCGACCCGGAACAGGCAGCGGTGATCCGGCGAATTTTTGCGGAGTACGATAAAGGCAAAAGCGCACGCACGATCGCGATGGGGCTGAACCACGACGGCATCCCTGCCCCGCGTGCGAGGAGCGGCACGGGACCGGGGACATGGAGCTTCTCGACGATCTCGGGGAACTGGAAGCGAGGGACAGGGATCCTCAACAACGAGCTCTACATCGGCAAGCTCGTCTGGAACCGGCAGCGCTTCGTCAAGAATGTTGATTGCCACTGAGATTTGACCCGGCATTGTCACCGAGAACTGACCCACCCAGTTGTTATGTTCTACGTGTCATTCTGGCGTCAATACTGGTGTTTCCTTCCGTTTCTTTTTCGCTGTTTCGGAGCTTGCCTTGAAGCGGTAGCTGTCGTTGCCAGTCTCCAAAATGTGGCAGCGATGGGTGAGGCGATCGAGCAGTGCTGTGGTCATCTTGGCGTCACCAAAGACGCTCGCCCATTCGCT
>JAFIEO010000073.1 GCA_020832445.1 Paracoccaceae bacterium | reverse complement strand
GCGCCACCGACACGCCCCGATCTGTCACCAGTTTCACAGCCTCGAACTTGAACTCTTTCGTAAACTTCCGTCTCATTTCCGATCTCCGATTCCTTGGTCACGATCTTATCTTCGTGTCCACGAAACCGGCAGCAGCTCAGTTTGCCTGCATCGCGGAGTGCGGCGTATTTTGATTTGAGGTCCGGGTTGAACCGCAAGGCGACAAGAGCGGGCATGTAGAGGGCGTCACGCAGGGGTTTGCGCCCGCCGCTGATGAATGATTTTCCCTTCCACTGACCAGACTCACGGTTGTGGGGCACCAGCCCGGCGAGGCTTCCGGCCTGCTTTCTATCGAGGGTGCCGATTTCCGGGAGGAAGGTCAGGATCAGGGCTGCCGCGATGGGTCCCAGGCCGGGAATCGAACACAGGATCTCGCGCTTGCGCTGCAAAGCTTCATCCTTGGCGATATGGCGTGCAATTTCGGCATCGTGCTCGGCAAGCTGCCGCTCAACCAGCGTCAGGCGCGCCTTGAACTGGCGTTTCAGGACCGGGTTAAGTTGCACATGGCTGCGGTTGCGCAGACGCGTGCGTTCCTTGACCAATGCCGTCCGTGCCACCTGCAAGTCTCTGAGAAAAAGCTGGTTTTCTGAGGTTGGCGCGTCAGGCTCCAAGTTCAGTGCAGCCCCCATCCGGGCCAGAATGCGCGCATCGACAGCATCTGTCTTGGTCCGCGTCCCGCAGGCCTCGGCAAAGCGACGCGCTTGCAGCGGGTTGACCTTGACCAGCGGGAACTTCCCCGAAAGCGCCGTCTCGAGGGTCCGATGATAAGGCCCTGTCGGCTCGAACACGATCCGAGCAACCGGCGTCTTGCCGAGCCAGCGGATCAGGGCACGAATGCCCTTGGGTGTGTTTTCGAACTGCCGCGCCGCCTGGTCTTCTTGCCGAAAGGCGTCGAGATGGGTTTTCGAGATGTCGATGCCGATGGTATATTCAGTCATCTTCGCCGTGTCCTATTCTTGTCATGCGTGCCGCAAACACGCGTATCCGTTCAGGCCCAAGGTGAAGACGGCGGTCGACCAAACTCAAAGACGGTCCCAATCGACCAAGGTCACTGCGATCCGACCGCCGCCACTGCCCGCCATAAATGGCGTGGCGGGCAGTGGCTTCCAATCATCAGGAAGCCGAGTTTTTCATAAGACAAGAGTCAGGAGTATGCAGCCTGCATAAAGTGAACTTCAGCAACGCAGGATCGGCAGACCCCGGCCCACCGATAGCGCGGGCTTTATCCAAGGGTGAAGGGCAACTTCAGGCCATGCACCCCCGCTAACTCAATCACACCCGTCCGGCTTGAAATTGTCGATAATCTCAATCGCCTCTGCGGCGGTTTCAACAAAGTGGAACAGCTTCAGGTCTTCGGGGCTGATGGTGCCCGCTTCTGCCAGCGCGTCCCAGTTGATAATCTTTTGCCAGAATTCCCGACCGAACAGGACAAACGGCATCTTTTGCATGCGGTCTGTCTGAATAAGCGTCAGCGTTTCAAACAATTCGTCCAAAGTGCCAAAACCGCCCGGAAAGACCGCAATCGCCTTGGCGCGCATCAGGAAATGCATTTTGCGGATGGCGAAATAGTGGAAGTTGAAACACAAATCAGGTGTCACATAAGCATTGGGCGCCTGTTCATGCGGCAACACGATATTCAGCCCGATGGACGCACCGCCCGCATCCTTGGCCCCGCGATTGCCTGCCTCCATCACACCGGGGCCGCCGCCTGTGGCAATCACATCTTCGCGCCCGTAGCTTTGCACGGATCGCAATGTCATCAGGCGGGCGAATTCGCGCGCTTCGTCATAAAACCGCGCAAGGCCCGCCAAAGTGGGGGTGCTGGCCTGATCTGCATGTTCGGGGCGGGGAATGCGCGCGCCCCCGAACATGACGATTGTTGACTGAATGCCGCGTTCATTCATCAGCAATTCGGGTTTCAGCAATTCCAGTTGCAGCCGCACGGGGCGCAATTCGTCGCGCAGCATGAAATCCTTGTCAGCGAATGCCAGACGATAGGCGGGGTGGCGCGTTTGCGCGGTGTCGGGAATGTCGTCCCAGTGCCGGATATCTTCGCTTGCGTCAGGAAAGGTGCGGTATTTGGGGTTCTCGTTCAAAAGGGCCTCCGGTTGCGCGTGGAAGTTGCGGTTTGCTTGTCCCAAGGCTATAGCCAAGCCAAACCGATGACCAGAGGAATGGAGTCCCCGATGACCGACACTGCCGCGCTTGAAACCGCAATCGAATCCGCTTGGGATGCCCGCGACAGCATCACCCCCGCCACCACCGGCCAGACGCGCGACGCCATCGAGGCCACGCTGAACGCGCTGGACAACGGCACCCTGCGCGTGGCCGAACGGCGCGACACTGGCGACTGGCATGTGAACCAATGGGCCAAGAAGGCCGTGCTGCTGGGGTTCCGCATCAAGGATATGGAACCCCATGAAGGCGGGCCGCAGGGCGGCGGCTGGTGGGACAAGGTGGACAGCAAGTTCAAGGGCTGGGACGCAGCGCAATGGCGCGCGGCAGGCTTTCGCGCCGTGCCCAACTGCGTGGTGCGCAAATCCGCCTATATCGCGCCCGGCGTGGTGCTGATGCCGTCCTTTGTGAACCTTGGTGCCTATGTCGACAGCGGCACCATGGTGGACACATGGGCCACAGTGGGCAGCTGTGCGCAGATCGGCAAGAATGTGCACCTGTCAGGCGGTGTGGGCATTGGCGGCGTGCTGGAACCCATGCAGGCCGGCCCCACCATCATTGAAGATAACTGCTTTATCGGCGCGCGGTCCGAAGTGGTCGAGGGGTGCATCATCCGCGAAGGGTCCGTTCTGGGGATGGGCGTCTATATCGGCAAATCCACCAAGATCGTGGACCGTGAAACCGGCGAAGTGACCTATGGCGAAGTGCCGCCCTATTCGGTGGTCGTGTCGGGCACGATGCCGTCCAAGGGTGGTGTGAACCTGTATTGCGCGGTCATCGTCAAGCGCGTCGATGCGCAGACACGTTCCAAGACCGGAATCAACGAATTGCTGCGCGACTGACCCTGACGCGTGATTTATTCGCAAACAAAGGCGCGCCATACCGGCGCGCCTTTTTCGTGTGGCGCGCTGTGGCTGTGTCAGTCATCTTCATGTGTCAGCTCGGGCACATCTTCGGCACCCGCTGACCCGCGCCCCGACAGGGACGGGTTTTCCATGAAAAACCGGTGGCAGTTGAACAGGCGGCGTTCTTCGCCCTTGCCGGGCAGAACGCGCAGTGCGGGGCCATCGGGTTGCAAAACCCAGCTTTGGGCCTCATCCGCCAGATTGGCGGCCATGATCTGCCGCACGATCTGTGCCTTGACCGTGGGGTTCATGATTTCCACCAGCGTTTCCACCCGCCGCACCAGATTGCGCCCCATCCAGTCGGCGGAACTGATGAACACGCGCGCCTGATCGGATGGCAGGCCCGCGCCGTTGCCGAAACACACAATGCGCGAATGTTCCAGAAACCGGCCCACGACCGACTTGACACGAATATTGTCGGACAGCCCCTTGATGCCCGGACGCAGCCCGCAAATTCCACGCACGATCAGGCTGATTTCCACACCCGCGCGGCTGGCATCATACAGCGCATCAATCACATCGGGGTCGATGATGGAATTCATCTTGCACCAGATTTGCGCGGGCCTGCCTGCGCGGGCGTGTTCTGCCTCGGCGGCGATAAGCTGCAACATGCGCGGCTTCAGGCTGATGGGCGAAATGGCCAGATTTTCCAGCGCTGCCGGTTCCGCATATCCCGACACATAGTTGAACACGCGCGTCGCATCGCGCCCAAGTGCCGCGTCACAGGTGAACAGCGACAGGTCGGTGTAGATCCGCGCCGTGATGGGGTGGTAATTGCCGGTTCCGAAATGGGTATAGGTGACCAGCTTGTCCCCTTCGCGGCGCACCACAGCACTGATTTTCGCGTGTGTTTTGTAGTTTACGAACCCGTAAACCACATGCGCGCCCGCACGTTCCAGCCTGCGCGACTGGCGGATATTCGCGGCTTCGTCAAAGCGCGCTTTCAATTCGACCAGTGCTGTGACGGATTTGCCCGCCTCGGCCGCTTCGCACAGTGCGGCCACAATGGGGCTGTTGCGCGATGTGCGATACAGCGTTTGCCGGATGGCCAGCACATCAGGGTCGCGCGCGGCCTGTTCCAGAAACCGCACCACCATGTCAAATGTCTCATAGGGGTGGTGCAGCAGCATGTCTTTTTGCCGGATGGCCGCGAACATGTCGCCATGGTGGTCCTGCACACGTTCGGGCACGCGCGGGGTGAAGCCCGGCCACAGCAGGTCGGGGCGGTCATCCAGCACCAGTTCCTTCAGTGTGGAAATGCCCATGATGCCGCGCACTTCGACCACTTCAGCGTCGGACACTTCCAGTTCTTCCATGACCATGTCGCGCAAATCCTGCGGCGCGTCTGCGGAAATCTTCATGCGCACGACTTCGCCCCTGCGGCGGCGTTTCAGGGCCACTTCGAATTCGCGCACCAGATCTTCGGCTTCTTCCTCGACCTCCAGATCGCTGTCGCGCAGCACGGAAAAGGTGCACGACCCCAGCAACCGGTAGCCGGGAAACAGGTTGTCCATTTCCGCAAGAATCAGTTCTTCCAGCGGCAGCATGCGAATGCTGTCGTCACCGGGCAGGCGCAGAAAACGGTCAATCTGGCCGGGGATGGGCACCAATGCGTTCAGCTTGCGCCCGCGCTTGTCTTCCAACTCCATGGCCAGTGAAAACCCGGCATTGGGAATGAACGGAAACGGGTGCGCGGGGTCAATCGCCAATGGCGACAGCACGGGAAAGACATTCTCCAGGAAGTATTGCGCGGCGGCTGTGTGGTCGCCCTGCGTCAGGTCTTGGTGCGACAGGATGGTGATGCCTGCATCCGCCAGAAGGGGGCGCAACACCACCCAGACGTCTTGTTGCTTGTCCATAAGGCGGCGCGCGTCTTCGTTGATCAGCACAAGCTGTTCCGCAGGGGTGCGGCCATCATCGGACGGGCTGCTGTTGCCCGCCCGCGCCAGTTGCCGCAAACCCGCCACCCGCACAGTATAGAATTCATCCAGATTGGCCGATGATATGGACAAAAACCGCACCCGTTCCAGCAAGGGCACGCGCGGGTTCATCGCTTCTTCCAGCACCCGCCAGTTAAACGCCAGCCACGACATTTCACGATTGAAAAAACGCTCTGGTCCGCTGGGGTCAAACCCGTCAAGCACCCTGGCTTCGGGGAAGGGGGCATTCAGGAAATTGGCGGATGGCAGGGGCTGGGTCATACTGTCCTGATAGCGTTTGAATGTGACGGTTTTGTATCGGCGAATGCGAAGGGCGGACATATCATGCCCGCGCTATCGGCGCGCGGAAATAACCGGCTGCCCCCCTGCCAGCAATGTCAGCCTGCCCCCGTCCGATGACACCCGATACCCGTCCACACGGTGCATCATGGCCATAAACTGGCGTTCCTGATCCATCATCCCGTCAGGGCAGGTCATCCTTGTGCTGGCAATACGCCCGAAAGACAAGATGCCGCCATGCCGCCGATACCCGCCAATCAACCTGTTGCACCCTACAGACGCACTCATGCGGCCATCGGAATAGAACACCAGTTCGGTGCGGGACGGAAACACCGCCGCCTTCTCGCCGATTGCGGTAATATTCCAGACCCCTTCGGTGATGTCCAGTTCCGGCCGCATCAGCACGCATTCCGCCAGTTCGGCACCGTCAATGCGCAGCAGCGCGCTGTCGCCCTTCATGTGAATGGACGTAGACGGTGTGTCGGGGGCGGTGAACAGCGCGCCGGACGCGGCCACAGACGGGGTCATGGTGATGACCTGCTCGTTGAAGCGCACCCGCACATCTTCGGGCAGAAAGCCCAGTTCAACCAGTTGTGTGCCGCAGGCCAGAAGCGATGCAAATCCCATGGGCGGGGTGCGCAAGGCGCGGATGGCCCCAAGATCAAGCGCGTCGGTGCCGGGGTCAATGGCCACGGGTTCTGTCAGCCAGACCACATCATCCACAATCCGCAAACCCGCGCGCAGGACAAGCGACTGGTCTGCGGGTGCGTCTATTTCAAACGCGAACGGGCTTTGCGCGCCATCGGTGGGCTGGCGCAGCGCGCCCAAGCTGGTGTCGGACGCATCGCTGATATCGACAATCAGCATGGCATCATCGGGCAGGGCCATCCGTTCCAGCAGCATGACTTCACCCGAAATCGGGCGGGTGGGTTCATCTGCAAAAAGCGGGGCCGTGGACAGGCCGGACAGCAGCAAAATGCATAAGGACAGAAATCTGATCAAGGTGGGCGGCCTCCGGCGTGAAAATGAATAAAACTAAGATTATGCAGCGTTCCTGTAACGCACAAGAGGGGGCGCGCGTGAAAAGCGCCGCGCTCACTTATTCGGGATCACTTAGCCCGTTCAGGATTTCGGCGGCCAGATTGCGTGAAATGGGTTTCTTGCGCGCCAGCGCGGCCGCATCCAGCAGCGCCACAATATGCAGCGCCCCCCCCAGCGACCGTTCCATCCGTGGTAACAGATAGGGGATAAGCGTGTCGGGAACACTGACCTGCCGGTCGGCAAACAGCTTGGTCAGCACTGCGGCCAGCAATGCATCATCGGGGGCCGCCAGACCCACATGCGCCGCCGCCTGCAACCGCGACGCCAGATCAGGCAGGCGCAGGCCCCAGTCGCGCACAGGCGCGCGCGCCCCCAGCAACACCTGCCCGCCGGACGCTGCCAGCAGGTTGTGCAAATGAAACAGCGCCGCTTCCAGTTCCGGCTGTCCGGCAATCTGATGGGCATCATCCAGCGCTACATTTCCGCGTTCGGCCAGCGCGGGCAGGTCGGCCCCGTCCAGGTGCTGCGCGCGCAACAAGGCGGCGTCATGTTCTGCGGCCCAGACATGCAGCAAATGGGTTTTGCCCGCCCCCTCCGGCCCTGTCAGCACCAGTTTGCCCGCAGGCCACCCGCCTTGTGTGATCATTTGCAGGGCGTGGGCGTTGCAGGGCGCAGGCACGAAATCGGCGCGGCTGTAGGACGCTGGCAGGTCAAGGGGCAGGTTGATCTGGCCCGCGCGAAACGGTGGTGATGTCATGCCCTAGTCCCGCCCGTATAATGCGCTGCCCTGATATTGCGCGATACCAAAGCGCACCAACACCCCGATTGCGGCCGCGACCGGCACGGCAATCAGCATGCCGGTAAACCCGAACATGCTGCCAAAGGCAGACACGGCAAACAGCAGCCAGACAGGGTGCAGGCGCACCGAATTGCCCACAATACGCGGCACCAGAACATTGCCTTCCAGCACCTGACCGACCACAAAAATGGCGATGACAGCGGCAATCATGCCCGGCTCGCCCCAGAACTGCCACAGCGCAATCCCGATGGCCAGCACCCCGCCCACGATGGCGCCAATATAGGGGATAAACGAAATCAACCCCGCCACGACCCCGATGGCCAGCCCGAATTGCAGCCCCACCAGCCCCAGCGCGGTCGCGTAATAGGCCGCAAGGATCAGGCACACTGTCACCTGCCCGCGCACAAACCCTGCAATGGCGCGGTCCACATCGCGGCCAAGCTGGCGCAGCGTGGGGGCATGCTGGCGCGGCAACAGATCATCCGCACCACGCATCACGCGGGGCCAGTCCAGCAACAGATAAAACGCAACGACCGGCGTGATGACAAGAAACACAAGCGCGCTGACCACACCGGATACCCCGCGCAACACACCCTGCGCCAGATCCGCGCCACGGTCGCGGATGGCGTCGCCCATTGTGGCAAGTGAGGTTTTCAGCGTGTCTTCCAGATCGGGGAAATACTGTGTCAGAAAAGCCTGCGCCTGACGCAGCAGGTCGGGCGCGGTTTCGCTGATCTGCACAAGCTGGGCGATAATGGCGGGAATGATCAGCAGACCGGCCAGCACCACCGCACCAAGTGCCAGACACATCAGCGCGGCCACCGCCAGCACGCGCGGCACACCTGCGCGCACCAGCCGCAGCACAACAGGATTCAGGAAATACGCGATTGCAGCCCCAGTCACGAAGGGCAGCAACACATCCCCCATCACCCACAGCACCGCGATAAAGCCAAGGCTGGCAATACCCCAATAGGCTATTTGTGTGCGCACAGGCATCAAGGCATCCCAAACTGGTTGCAGGCTACGTTCCCTATGCCATATCGCGCGGCACCGGCCTGCGTGCAAGTGTTCTGCGGGGGTGGGATACATAAAAGAGCAGGCGCCACCCTGTCAAAGGGCCGCGCCTGTTCATGGGCGGGATTTTCATGGAAAGGGCTGGATTACCCTTCCCAGTCCTCGCCGATATAGGTTGCAAGATAGTCCAGCATGACGTCGCGTATGTCAGGTTCCGGCGCCATCATGCCTTGGTCGTCGACCATCCAGTCCAGCAATTCGTCCCAGACCGCGCGGGAATAGGCACCATTGGTGACTGTGCGCAGGCTGTGGCAGGCAATGCAGCCGTAATATACTTCGTCCACACCCTCGCCGGGGGGCAGGGGGTAGAATTCGAAATCTTCGGGCACATCAGCCAATGTGGTGATCCGCTCGTCCGCGCTGGACAGGGATGGCGCGGCCATCACAAGCAGGGCGGCGGCAATGGCCGCCCCGCAGGTTGAAAATAGGGTTTTCATATTGGTTTGCTGTCCTTACACGGCGGTGAAATGGATGCGGTGGCAGGCATTGTTCAGATACCCGCGCGGGTTCCAGCCCGGCACAACCATGGGCTGGCTGTTGCCCTGATTGTCGGTCGCGCGTGCCCAAACTTCGTAATATCCGGCCATTGGCGGAATGACGGTCTGTTCCCAGCGCTGCCATGCAAAGCGGTTGGCCGGTGCATGCAGTTGCGCCGTCTGCCATGTCGCCCCGAAATCGATCGAGGTTTCCATTTTCACCACATGATTGTCACCCGCCCATGCCTGCCCGCGAATTGCGAAAGGCGCGCCCGCACGCGTTTCAGCGCCGGCGATCGGGTTGGTGATGGCAGATTTCACGATCATGGACCCCATGACCATCATATCTTCATGGGCAACTTCTGCCCCCGCCTCGACTGGGAAACGCGGGATGCGGTAGCTTAGGCCCGTCATGCCGGGGCCGTCATGTTCGCGGTCGCGCACCCAGATGCGGGTGACCCATTTCTGGCTGACCGATCCTGCCCAGCCGGGGGCCACGATGCGCGCGGGATAACCATGTTCAATGGGAATATCCTCGCCATTCATTTTCAGCGCGATGATGGTGCCGGGGTCCATCATCTTGTCGATGGGTCCGCCGCGCGAAATGGCCTGACGGTCGGGATCGCCGGACAGGTGTTCATCATAGCTGAAATGGCCCGTATACACCGCCGAAGGCTTCACCCCTGCACGCCGCAGGATGTCACGCACGCGCACACCGGTCCATTCGGCATTGCCGATGGCCCCGATGGACCACGGGTTGCCGCGTGGCAGCGGGTTAAAGCCCGCGCGCCCGTTGCCGCCGCATTCAAGCTGCGCCTGCATGGTGACCTGTTCAAAGTCATTCATCAGGTCGTCATAGGACAGCTCCAGCTCTTCATTCACTTCGCCGTCGATTTTCAGCCGCCAGTCAGCCTTGCTCATGGGCATGGGCATGGTGCCGTTATTGCGGATGAAATGATGCGCCGCCGGGGTGATGTCATCATCCAGCAAATGCGCCGCCGCTTCGACATTCATGGGGCGGTCATTATGCACGATCATATCAGCATGTTTGGAATCGATGCTGAATTCGTTGATGGTTTCGGCAAGGGCCGCCGGCATAAGGCCCGCAGGCATATTGCTGCTGAAAGGTATTGTCGTGCCCAGCACCGCCCCCATAGAGGCAAGTCCCGCGCCCCGAAGAAATCCGCGCCGGTCCGGCCCGGCCTTGCGACCAAAGACCAGATATTCCGCGCGTTCGGGATCGTCATTGTAAAGTTCGATAAGCCCACGTTCTTTATTTGGCATGCTCTTCCATCCTCCCATGTCCAGAGCCATAAGGGTGCCGTTCAAGCGCCCTTAAGAGTAAAGACGAGCGGGGGATGCATATTATTCCCTGCGCGGGAAAATAAATATTCCGGTCGCTGGTTTTGGCAGGCAGGTCTGGCGCGCATAAAGGGGGCGCTCGCGCCCCCTTGGGCCTGCGGCCCTTACCCCCTGAGGATATTTGGACCAGACTGAAACAGGGATGCAGGTGTTACAGGATGGCCGTCAGGCAAGGCAGGGCAGCCGCGCGGCATTGATCAATGCGATCTGGGCGGCGCTGGCGGGCAGGTGGTCGCGGCTTTTTGTATGTGCCGTTGTTGCGATGGTGGCAAAGCGCGAGGTGTCCATATCCAGCGATACGATGCTGAAATGCAGCCCCGATGTTGTCCAGCTGGCCTGTTGCAGATGCTGGTCCAGATGAATGTCCAGCGCCGTGTCGGGGCGGTCATCGGGTTGGATGAACAGGCTGAGTTTGCACGCATTCGCCCCGATATAGCCCAGATGCAGGCCGTTCTGCCAGTCGCCCGCATAGGCAAGTTGCAGGCCGGTGGCGTGCATGACCGGGGTCAGCCACGCAAAGTCATCGGGCAGATGCGCCTGCGCCTGTGGATTGGCCGTGTCCGCCCAGATCTGGTGGGTGGCCAGCGGAGAGAGCGCGACGCCGGGCGTGGCGTCAGGGCCGGAGGGCTGCGCCCCAAACCAGAGCGCCCCGCCGATTGCGGCGCCCAGTATCGCGGCCGCGATTGCGCCGCGCCATACCGGGCGTCTGCGATCAAGCGGAGTGGGCAGCGGTGGCAGGTGCATATCGGCGTTTAGTGTTGTGACTGCGGATTTCAACCGGTGCAATGTGGCGACATGGCGCGCAAGGTTCGGATCTTCGGCTATGGCCGCGATCACAGCGGCGGACTGCGCGGGCGCAAGCGCGCCGTCTACAAAGGCGTTGAGTGTTTCATGCGAGAACCGGTGTTCGGACATGGCGTCAGACCCCGGTGGTGCGACGGCCCTGCGCGCGTGGCAGGGCAATGAGCGTGTCGTCTTCTTGCAAGCTGAGGGCGAGAGTGGCGCGGGCGCGGCTGATCCGTGACATGATGGTTCCTTGCGGGACTTCCAGCAACTGAGATGCCTCTGCATAGCTGAAGCCGGCGATATCCACCAGTGCCAGAACGTCACGATGGGGTTTGGCGAGTTTCATGAAGGCCTGACGCACCGCAAGGCGGTTGATTGTCAGATCATCAGGCCGGTCCAGCACGATTTGCAGGTCGATATCGTCATCGGTGGTCAGTTCGGGCAGGCGGCCTGCGGCACGCAGTCCGTCGATCCACAAGTTGCGCATGATACGAAACACCCACACGCGCAGGGCGGTCTGGTCGACCGGAACACTGCGGGCCGACATGGCGCGCAGCATGGTGTCCTGATACAGGTCTTCGGCATTGGGCAGGTTCGGGCAAAGTGCGCAGGCATAGCCGAACAACCTGCGGCGCAAGGCCAGAAGCGCGTCGTGGTGGCGGCGCTGTTTGGGCATGGGGACTCCCCTCCTGCAAGGGAAGCTAGCGCGGCTGCGACAGTTTGTCAGCCTGTTTCTTTGGGGATGCCGGATATGGGGGCCGTGCAGAGTTACAGCCGCATGTGGCGCGCGCGGGCGCCGCGTTCGATGGCCGCTGCATGCAGCCGGTCGATCTGCAATTCGTGGCGGATTTCTTCCAGCAAGCGCAATTCAGCCTGTGACAGCTTGCCATCCGATGCGGCCACATCGCATGCGATGGCATAGGCGGTCTCATTCAGTTTGTCGGGCAGGTTTTCGCGCACCAGCCCGAACAGGGCATCAAGCCCGTCTTCTTCTTCCAGCAGGTCGAACACTGTCTGCGCAATGGTCTTGATGCGGTCGGCATCATATTCGGCGAAGATGGGCAGGTGGTTCACAAGCGCCTGTATCGCCACCAGCTCGGCCGTGCGGATTTCCTGATCTGCTGCCGAGACAGAGATCATAAGCGCGACCAGACAGTCCTGCGGCGACAGCGGATGGGGCAGAGGCGACATGATAACGTCCTTTGGGGGTGTCTGTTTGCGGTGCAGAATATTGACGTGGCGACAAAGGAGCAATAGGGAGAGGGACTGTTATCAAACCCCCACAAGGAAGTGAAGTGTCCATGTCCGCACTGCGCGATGCCGCCCTGACATCCAAAGCCTGGCCCTTTGAGGAGGCCCGCAAACTGGTTGCGCGGATCAAGGGCAAGACACCGGAAAAGGGATATGTGCTGTTTGAAACGGGCTATGGCCCGTCCGGCCTGCCGCATATCGGCACCTTTGGCGAGGTGGCGCGCACGACCATGATCCGCCGCGCATTCGAGTTGATCTGCGACACGCCCACGCGGTTGATCTGCTTCTCGGATGATGTGGATGGCATGCGCAAAGTGCCTGACAATGTGCCCGATCCGGTGGCGCTGCGCGAACATCTGCAACGCCCGCTGACATCGGTGCCCGACCCGTTCGGCAAATATGAAAGCTTCGGCCATCATAACAACGCCATGTTGCGCCGGTTTCTGGACACGTTCGGGTTTGAGTACGAATTTATAAGCGCGACCGAATATTACAAATCCGGCAAATTCGACGAGGTGCTGTTGCGCGCCGCCGAACGCTATGATGACATCATGGCGGTGATGCTGAAAAGCCTGCGCGAGGAACGCCAGCAGACCTATTCCATCTTCCTGCCCATCCACCCAGAGACGGGCCGTGTGCTGTATGTTCCGATGAAACATGTGGACGGCAAGAATGGCACCATCACATTCGATGATGAAGACGGGCGCGAATGGACGTTGCCTGTCACCGGCGGGAATGTGAAACTGCAATGGAAGCCCGATTTCGGCGCGCGCTGGGCGGCGCTGGATGTTGATTTCGAAATGTATGGCAAGGATCATTCGACCAACACACCCATCTATGACCGCATTTGCGAAATTCTGGGCGGCAAGAAGCCCGAGCATTTTGTTTATGAGTTGTTTCTGGATGAAAACGGCGAGAAGATCAGCAAATCCAAGGGCAATGGCCTGACGATTGATGAATGGCTGACCTATGCCAGCACGGAATCGCTGTCTTATTACATGTTCCTGAAGCCGCGCACCGCCAAGCGCCTGTCATGGGATGTGATCCCCAAGGCGGTGGATGAATATCACCAGCAGTTGCGCGCCTATCCCGGCCAGACGCCGGAACAGCAGGTGGCAAACCCTGTGTGGCACATTCATGGCGGCATGCCGCCCGCGTCGAATATGGTGGTCAGTTTTGCGATGTTGCTGAACCTTGCATCTGTGGCGGGGTCTACGGGCAAAGAGGGGCTTTGGGGCTTTATCCGCCGCTATGCGCCGGACGCTGCCCCCGAAACCCACCCTGATCTTGATCAGGCGGCAGGGTTCGCGCTGGCCTATTTCCGCGATTTCGTGGCACCCGCGCGCCGGTTCCGCGCGCCAGAACCGCACGAACGCGCCGCCATGGAAGATATGGCCGCGCGGTTGCGCGCATGGCAAGGCGGGCTGGACGCCGAGGAATTGCAGACGCTGGCCTTTGCGGTGGGCAAGGATCACGGGTTTGAAAACCTGCGCGACTGGTTCAAGGCGCTATACGAGGTGCTTCTGGGACAGTCGCAGGGGCCGCGTTTCGGCGGGTTCATTGCGCTTTATGGTGTGGATGAAACGGTTGCCCTGATTGAGCGCGCATTGGCGGGCGAACTGGCATAAGTGATCTGCATGACCCCCTTTTGCGTAAGGCATATATCCTAGCGTGAAAGGGGAACACCATGCGGGCCTTGATTGCGGCCATGGTTCTTATGCTGGCGGTAAACACTGCGCAGGCACAAGACAGCGCCGGTATACGCCAGATTATCGAAGACCAGATTGCAGCGCTTCAGGCGGATGATTTTGACCGCGCTTTCAGCTATGCCAGCCCCGATATCAAACGCCTGTTCGGAACGCCCGACCGCTTTGGGGCTATGGTGCAGGACGGCTATCCGATGGTCTATCGCCCTGAAGATGTCACCATGCTGGAACAGTCCCAAACCCCTGCCGGTGTGGTCCAGCGCGTCATGATCCGCGACGCACAGGGGCGGTTGCATTTTCTGGCCTATCAGATGGTGCCAGCGGGTGACGGCTGGCAGATTGGTGGTGTGCAACTGTTAAGGGCGCCTGAAACGGGGGTCTGATGCGGGGGGCTGCGTAGGCTGGGCGTTCCCAAGGCGCGGGGCAAAGGGCTTCAGCCCGCCGCGCCATCGGTGGGCCGTCCCGCGGCCTGCCGATTTGGCTGGCAGCACACCAAGCCTTTGAAGTCAGGATTATGCCGCCTGCATAAACTGCATTCTAAGAACGTGGGATCGGCAGACCCCGGCCCACCGCTGGCGCGGGCTTTGTTCATAGCCCCCAACCGCCCCTTCAGGGCAGCGCACGCTGCCCTCAACGTGATTTAACGCACCCTTGATACTGTCTGCCCTGTCCGGATGATCGGTCAGGCAGGCACATACATAGCCCCGCCCTGTCATCCGATTGCAGCAAATCGACTGACAAGAAAGGGTCTTTCATGAACCTGGCCGTTACCAACCCGCAGGCAATCACGCCCCCGCCGTTTTCGGCAGGGCTGGAGCACTGGTCACAGACCACAGGCCGCCCCGGAACACCCACATATGACACTGCTGCCTTCGCGGCATTTGTGCCCGCCGACCCAGATTTCGGCGGGGCGCTGGAAGTGCAGAAAATCAGTGCCACAACGCGGCTGCGCTGGATGGGCGAAGTGCCCGTTCTGCCCGGCAGCTACCTGCGCGTGCGTGCGCGCATCAAGGCGGTGGCCGGTGTCATGCCCAATGTGCGCATTGCCGCATGGACAGGTGACAGCAGCGGCACCGAAATTACCGGCCTGACAACCACCGGCCCGCAGGTCGCGCTGACCACCTATGGCCAGATTGTGGAGGTGCAGGCCATCATCGGCACCGGCGCGCGCCCGTCTGTCGATATGGTCTGGCCGCTATCGGTTGACATCGCGCATCTGGGGCTGGACCTGACCGGCCCCACCGGTGGCGTGGTGCGCATTGACGACCTGATCATCGAGGATATTACCGCCCTTTACACCCGCGACCTGCTGGGCCTTGTCGATGTGCGCGATTTCGGCGCGCTGGGCGATGGGGCCAGCGATGACCGCGCGGCGTTTCTGGCGGCGATGGGCGCTGCAAACGGGCGCAGCCTGCTGGTGCCCGAGGGGGTGTTCGCCATTGGCGATGATCTGACCATCCCCATGCAGGCAGTGTTTCGCGGCACGCTGAGTATGGCAGACCAGACCGTGCTGATCTTGCAGCAGAATTTCGACCTGACCGGCTATGAAGCGGCCTTTGGCAGCGCCGAGGCGGGCTTTCGCAAAGGGTTGCAGGCGCTGTTTCACAGCAATGAACATATGGAATTCAACCTGAAGGGGCGGCGCGTGCCCCTAACCGGCCCTGTCGATGTGTTTGCGCTGGCGGGCTATGACAACACATCCCGGCGCAGGGTGCTGGCCGACGGGCAGTTTGATTTCATCAACAGCCCTGCATGGGATACCCAGACCGTGACCGCGATTGCCACCTACAGCCCGACCAGCCCGCTACTGCTTGGCGGTATCAGCAATGTGGCGGCCATTCCGGTGGGCGCGCGTGTCAGTGGCGTGGGCGTGGGGCGCGAAGTCTATGTGCGCGCGCGCAATGTGGCCGCTGGCACGCTGACCCTTAGCCTGCCGCTACACGGCGGTGCTATGACGCAGGAATTCACCTTTGAGCGCTACCGCTACGGGCTGGATTTTTCGGGCTTTTCCAGCCTGCGCAATATTGAATTCCACAATCTTGAATTCATCTGCCGGGGCCGCGCATCGGCGGTTATGCTGGCCGAAGGGGGGCGGGTGTTCCGCTTCAACCAGTGCGATTTCAACCGCCCGCGTGACCGCGCCATCACATCCATCGGGGTGGCCTGTCAGGGGTTGATGATCGATAATTGCCAGTTCAGCAGCTCGCAAATGACGCTGAATTCGCAAGATCGCACGGTCATCGCCTTCAATGTCAATAACAATGACGCCAAGATCCGCAGCAACCGCGCGGTTTTATGGGCGCATTTCGGCGTGGTGGCGGGCAGTGGTCATATCATCAGCGGCAACCATTTCTTTCAGGGTGATACCACGGCTGCGGGCATTCGTCAGGCGGGGCTGGTGTTAAGTGCGGGCAATGTCAAAACAACCGTGACGGGCAATTACATCGACAATTGCTTTATCGAAATGACAAACGAACATGACGCATTCCCCGATCACACCACCGGCTTTTCCTTTGGCGGGCTGACGGTGACGGGCAACATTTTCTTTGCCATCAGCGTGGCACCCTGGTTTCGCTACATCATGTTCAAACCCTATGGCACGGGGCATTTCATTCAGGGGCTGGTGGTGCAGGGCAATGTGTTCCGGCTGGCGGGCAATGCCATTGAACGGGTCGAGGCTGTGGACACCACTTATGCGGGCCTGCAATACAACCGGTTCCGCAATGTGCTGTTTCGCGACAACAGCTATAATGGCGTGGATTCCCCCACAGAAAGCCCGACTGTCATCATCCATGAACAAAATACCGACGCCACCAGCTGGACCATCGATTCAGGGTCCAAAATGCCGTTCGGTGGCCGTGTGCGCACAGTGACATCCGTGGTCATGGAAGATGCCGCGCGCGACGGCACTGACGCGATCCGCTACGATGCGCCCTATGTGCAGGTCAATCAGGGACCGGACAGCAATCAGGCGCGGTTGCGCTGGCCCGTGGCCACACGGGGGCGCGCGATTGTGACCATGCGCGTGGACCGCCCGCTATAGGTTTGATCTGTCGCGCACTGCCCCGCGCATTCGCGGGGCAGTCTGCCGCTGATGCAGCAGCTTTTCGACGGCATAGATGATGCGGCGCTTTTCACGGCTGAACGCGCCTGAATCCAGATCGAAATAATCCCAGCCCTGTGTGTCGCATATGCCCTTGATTTCCTTGCTGCGCGAGACAATCTGGTGGGCCATATAAAGCACATCCGCTTCCGACTTGTTGTGCGATGTCCAGCAATTGTTGGACTTGCGAAAGTCGATCATGCTTTGCGCCTTGCGCGCGGCGTCATCCAGCGCATAGCCGATGGCCACGCAGCGTATGCCGCGTTGCGCTGCCCAATGCGGCACGGTTACGCCGTTGTCCAGAAACAGGGTGCCATCCAGCGCCAACCCTGTGGGGTATGCCAGAAGCAGACGTTTGTAGATGTATTTGACCACCCGCTGCTTGGTGGCCTCGTCGCTGGCAATATATGTCGCATGGCGCAGCCTGTCGCTGGGAATGTGATACAGCCCGTTGCGCCGCGCCAGCCTGCGCGTCAAAAGTGTCTTGCCACAGCGCATTGCGCCGGTGACAATCAGTGACGGAACCTGCGCAGGTGCATAGGTGGCAATTTCATTGAACAGAACCTGAAGATAGGCATCAATATCGGCCTTCGTTTGTGCAGGTCCGCGACTTGGCATGGGGATAACCGGCAAATCGTCGCGCATGTCCGCAGCGCGCGGCGGAAAGACCTGCACCCATATGTCTTGTATAAATTTTTTTGCCTGAAACTGTGTCTGCCTGAATTTCATGTGCCCCTTTTGCGCATATGATGGCGTGGATTCAAGCCCTTCCTGTGCAGTGTGGCATGCGCCCCACGCCGCTGTGACAGGGCATATGTGTCTTTATGCTGGATTGAAACGCATGTTCGGGTTAGAGTCCGTCACAGACCCGAAAAAACGGGCGCAAGCAGGCACTATACAGGCAATATAGCGGTTCTATCGAGGCAGTCGCATGACAGAAATGGTCTATGGCACCGCGCCCATGCGCGTGGTGGACCCTATCCTTCCACGCTGGTGGCGCACCATTGACAAGATGACCCTGACAGGGGTGTTGTTGTTGATGGCGGTGGGTTTGCTTTTGGGGCTTGCGGCATCGCCGCCACTGGCCTCTCGCAACGGTTTGCCGCCGTTTTTCTATGTGCAGCGGCAGGTGTTTTTCGGCGTTCTGGGGCTGGTGGCGATGCTGGGCATGTCAATGTGTTCGCCCGAACGCATTCGCCGTTTCGCCGTTCTGGGGTTTTTCGCCAGTTTGCTGGCGCTGATGCTGCTGCCGTTTTTTGGCACCGATTTCGGCAAGGGGGCCACGCGCTGGTTCAGCCTTGGGTTCGGGTCGTTCCAGCCGTCAGAGTTTCTGAAACCCATGCTGGCGGTGTTTGCCGCATGGCTTATGGCATCGTCGCAGGATCTGAACGGCCCGCCGGGGCGGGCGCTGTCTTTCGGGTTCACGCTGCTTGTTGTGTGCCTGCTGGTTATTCAACCCGATTTCGGACAGGCCGCGCTGGTCGCAGCAGGCTGGATGATCATGTATTTTGTGGCGGGCGCGCCGATGGCGCTGCTGGTGGGGTTCGCGGGGCTGGTGGTTGTGGGCGGCTGGGCGGCCTATAATTCATCCGAACACTTTGCCCGCCGTATTGACGGGTTCCTGACCCCCGATATCGATCCGCGCACCCAGATCGGCTATGCGCAGAATGCCATTTCCGAAGGGGGCTTTTTCGGGGCCGGTGTGGGTGAAGGGCGCGTGAAATGGTCCCTGCCAGATGCGCATACCGATTTTATCATTGCCGTGGCCGCCGAAGAATACGGCCTGATTCTGGTGCTGTTCATCATTGGCCTGTATGCCATGATCCTGCTGCGGTCGCTGTTCCGGCTGATGCGGGAACGCGATATTTTCATCCGTCTGGCGGGAACCGGCATTGTGGCAGTGTTTTCCATTCAGGCCATGATCAACATGGGCGTTGCCGTGCGCCTGCTGCCGTCGAAAGGCATGACTTTGCCGTTCGTGTCCTATGGCGGCTCGTCCCTGCTTGCGACAGGGATCGCAATTGGTATGCTGCTGGCATTCACACGCACCAGACCACAAGGCGAGATTGGCGAGATCCTGTCGCGCCGTGGTTTGGGTTCAGGGGGCTGATATGGCCAAGACACCGCTTGTTTTGATTGCTGCCGGGGGGACGGGCGGACATATGTTCCCCGCCCAGGCCCTGGCAGAAGCGCTGTTGGCGCGGGGCTGGCGGGTGAAGCTGTCCACCGATGCGCGCGGCGCGCGCTATGCAGGCGGGTTTCCTGACGCAGTGAAAATCGACACGGTCAATGCGGCCACCTTCGCGCGGGGCGGGCTTGTGGCCAAGGCCCTTGTGCCGGTGCGTCTGGGGCTGGGGATATTGCGGGCCATGGCGGGTATGGTGCTGGACCGTCCGCGCGTGGTCGTGGGGTTTGGCGGCTACCCGTCCGTGCCCGCGCTGGGGGCGGCGGTGGTGCTGCGTATCCCGCGCATGATCCATGAACAAAATGGCGTGCTGGGGCAGGTGAACGCATTTTTTGCCAAGCGCGTCAATGCACTGGCCTGCGGGACATGGCCCATTCAGGGGGCTGACGGGGTCGAGGGGGTGTTTACCGGCAACCCTGTGCGCGCGGCGGTGCATGAACGCGCAGGCGCAGGCTATATTGCCCCCGGCGACTACCCGATGGACCTGCTGGTGATCGGCGGAAGTCAGGGTGCGCGCGTTTTGTCGGATGTGGTGCCGGCTGCGATTGCGGCGCTGCCCGATGCCTTGAAGCGAAACCTGACCGTGGCCCATCAGGCCCGCGAAGAAGACATAGCGCGCGTGATCGCAGCCTATGAAGACGGTGCCATCAGTGCAGAAGTCGCGCCCTTTTTCGGGGATATCCCGCGCCGCTTGTCGGAATGCCAGCTTGTCATCAGCCGCGCGGGCGCATCGTCGGTTGCCGATATCTCGGTCATCGGGCGCCCGTCCGTTCTGGTGCCTTATGCGGCGGCAACCGGAAACCATCAGGCCGCGAATGCAAAGATGCTGTCGCGGGTTGATGCGGCGGTGGTCTTTCCCGAATCGCAATTCACGGCACCTGCGCTGACCGAAACGCTGATGTCCATCCTGACCAATCCCAAAGCCGCGGATGCCATGGCGCGTGCCGCGTTATCTGCCGGGCGCCCCGATGCGACCGAGCATCTGGTGGCACTGGTCGAAGCCCTTGCCCGAAAGGAAAAGCCATGAGCCCTGCCACAAAACTGCCAAACGATATTGGCCCCATCCATTTTATCGGCATTGGCGGCATTGGCATGTCGGGCATTGCAGAAGTGCTGATGACGCATGGCTACCGCGTGCAGGGGTCCGACCTGAAGGCCACGGCCATCACCGACCGGCTGGCGGAACTGGGTGCGGAAATCTTCATTGGCCAGCGCCCCGAAAATGTGACGGATGCCGAGGTGATCGTGGTGTCCACCGCCATCAAGCCCGACAATCCCGAACTGGCGGCCGCGCGCCGCGCGGGCCTGCCAGTTGTGCGCCGCGCCGAAATGCTGGCGGAACTGATGCGCCTGCGATCAAATATTGCGGTGGCGGGCACACATGGCAAGACCACCACCACTACAATGGTTGCAACCCTGCTGGACCGTGGCGCGCTGGACCCCACGGTTATCAATGGTGGTGTGATCCATGCCTACGGGTCCAATGCGCGCGCGGGCGCGGGCGAATGGATGGTGGTTGAAGCGGACGAATCCGACGGATCGTTCAACCGGCTGCCTGCAACCATAGCGATTGTGACAAATATCGATCCCGAACATATGGAGCATTGGGGCAGTTTCGACGCCCTGCGCAAAGGGTTCTACGATTTCGTCAGCGGCATTCCCTTCTACGGGCTGGCGATCTGTTGCACCGACCATGCCGAAGTGCAGGCGCTGGTGGCCAGAATCACCGACCGGCGCGTTGTGACCTTCGGGTTCAATGCGCAGGCCGATATTCGCGCGATCAACCTGCGCTATGAAAAGGGGGTCGCGCTGTTTGATATCGCCTATCAGGATGAAGGGCGCGTGATTGAAGGATGCAGCCTGCCCATGCCCGGTGATCATAATGTGTCCAACGCGCTGGCCGCTGTGGCGGCGGCGCGGCATCTGGGCATGAATGGTGCGGAAATCCGCGCGGCGCTGGCCAGCTTCGGGGGGGTGAACCGCCGCTTTACCCGTGTGGGCGAGGTGGGCGGTGTGACCATCATCGACGATTATGGCCACCACCCCGTCGAGATTGCAGCCGTGCTGCGCGCCGCCCGTCAGGCGCTGGGCGGGCAGGGGCGCGTCATTGCTGTGCACCAGCCGCACCGGTATTCGCGCCTGTCGAGTCTGTTCGAGGATTTCTGCACCTGTTTCAATGAAGCCGATGTCGTGGGGATTGCGCCGGTCTATGCTGCGGGCGAAGACCCGATTGCGGGGGCCAGCCGTGATGACCTGCTGGACGGGCTGGCCGCGCATGGCCACCGCGCGGCGTTTGCGGTCAGCACCGAGGATGATCTGGAAGCGCTGGTGCGCGAACATGCAGGCCCCGGCGATATGGTTGTCTGCCTTGGGGCGGGCACAATTTCGGGCTGGGCGCATGCGCTGTTGCCGCGGTTGCAGACGAAAGCCGCCTGATGGGACCACAGACGCTGATTTATGTGTTCATGGTGGCGGCAGGCTGTGCCGGTTTGGCGCTGGGGTTTTTGTTGCTGCGCAATGGCTGGCGCAGGGCTTTTGGCGCAGTGGTTCTGGGCCATGCCTTGGCGGCGGGCGGGATGTATTTGTCGCTGCGCAGCGGGTCCGGCGCGTCAGGCGGGGTGATGATGGCCATATTCCTGACGGTTTTTGTGCTGCCCGCAACCCTGGGGTTGGTGCTGGGGGGCGCATTGGGATGGCTGCGCGGGGGGCGTGATTTATCCTGAGGGTGGCTTGGGGGGCGGCGGGGGCCCCCCCCCCCACCACCAACGTGGGGGCCCACCCCCCCCCAACAAACACCCACGGAAATATTTATAGAAAAAAAAAACAAACA
>JAFIEO010000077.1 GCA_020832445.1 Paracoccaceae bacterium | reverse complement strand
CAGACAGCCATTCCTCGTTCACCCCGTCATGGTTGCGCGGCAGGATGCGCATGACCTCGCGCCCCTTGGTATCCACGCGGATGCTGGACCCCAGCGCATCCATCACGTCGATGGTCTCGGTCTTGGTCAGTTCCCACGGCCGCGCGGTAAAGGCATAGGGTTTCGACACCAGCGCGCCGACCGGGCACAGGTCGATGATATTGCCCTGCAGGTTCGAATCGATCAGATCGCCCAGATAGGTGGTGATCTCGGCATCCTCGCCGCGGCCGGTCTGGCCCATGACCGACACGCCCGCCACCTCGGTGGTGAAACGCACGCAGCGGGTGCAGGAAATGCACCGCGTCATGTGGGTTTCCACCAGCGGGCCCAGATCCAGATCCTCGACCGCGCGCTTGGGCTCGCGGTAGCGCGAGAAATCGACGCCATACGCCACGGCCTGATCCTGCAAGTCGCATTCACCGCCCTGATCGCAGATCGGGCAATCCAGCGGGTGGTTGATCAACAGGAACTCCATCACCCCCTCGCGCGCCTTGCGCACCATCGGGCTGTTGGTGCGCACCACGGGCGGCGCCCCCTCTGGCCCCGGCCGCAGATCCTTGACCTGCATGGCACAACTGGCCGCGGGCTTTGGCGGCCCGCCAACGATTTCGACCAGACACATGCGGCAGTTGCCGGCGATGGACAGACGCTCGTGGTAGCAGAAACGCGGTATCTCGATACCCGCCTGCTCGCAGGCCTGAATCAGCGTCATGGCCGGATCAACCTCGATCTCGTGCCCGTCAATGATGATTTTTCTCAGATTGCTCATTGGCTTACTCCGCAGCCATTGGGGGGCAGCACGCCGCATCCGGGCGCTGCCTTCGTGTCAGATGCAACCGGCGACCATCGGTGTTGCTGCCGCCTTGCCATGCCGGATGGTGCATCGCGCCTACCTCTCGTTCAGCCGCCGGCCGATGGGCGTGCCCGCCGCCATCTCGGCACGGCCCAGCGCACACAGGCTTTCCGGATCATCCGGGCGGGCGCCGCGCTGGGTGATATAGCGGCGCGTGGCTTCTTCCATCCGCGCTTTCTCGGCCTCATCCTCGACAAAGGCCTCGATCTGCGCGCGCGTCGCCCCCATCGAACGCGCCCGGTTGTAAAGCGGCAGGAAATACGCCCGGCGCATGAAACGCGACGGCCCTTCAAGCGCATCGCAGCGCCGCACGATATGCGCGATGATCGAAGCGGTCAGCAGACCGCTCCATAGCCGTTCGTCGCCGCGCAGCATGGCGTTGATCTCGGCCTGCTGGCTGGCATGCAGGGGTGTGGTGGCCAGCGTCAGCAATACCGCGGCGGCAAGGGAAAGGCGGCGCATTACCATGAGCGGCAGTCCCCCGCAAAGGACAGCCCGCCGCGCGACAGGAACACGCCCCGGCTGCGATGGTTGAATTCCTGCCCGCCCTCTTGCCGGCACAGCGCGGCGGCGGCGGCAATGGCGGCATCGCGGTCCTGCTCGGCGATGGGCGCGCCGTTGCGGGTATAGATCGTGATCACCGGATTGCCCTGCGCCCACAGGAAATCGGAATCGACGCCGCCGCCGCCCGGGCGCATCTGCATATAGACATGATAGCCGAAAACACTGCCTTCATGCTGGAACTGGCGCGACCCCTGCCCCTGTGTACCGATACCCTGCGCACCGGCACAACCGGCGGCCAGCGACAGGGCAGTCAGCATGGCAATCACCTGTCCCCTCATCCGCAGGCCCCCGCAAAGCTGAACCCGCCACGTTGCAGCATCCGGGGCGCACGCGTGTCGTCAAAGGGGCGGCGCGTGGCCTCGCAGACCGCGCGGGCGGCTTCGGTTGCGGCGGGGCGATCGGCTTCTGTCACGGGACGGCCATCGCGTGTGACGATGACGATGCTCAACCCGCTGCGAAACCCCGCGCCCGGCAAAGGCCCACCGCCCGATGCAGCAGGATCGTGCGCAACCTGCCCCTCCAGCGCGGTATAGCCGAAACGCGCGCCCTCCACTATGACACTGCGGCGGGGTTCGGCCTGCGCGGCACCGGCCAGACCAAGACCCAGAACGGGGATCAAGGCCACAGTCGCCGCCAACAGGGCGCGCCGCGCGGCATGCCGTCGATCATCGCGATGATTGCCTTGTATCATTCCTGTCTCACTCTGCCGCCACCGCGCTGACGCGGCCGGCTTGGCGCGCGCGGATGCGTTCTTCGATCTCGTCGCGGAAATTGCGGATCAGGCCCTGGATCGGCCAGGCCGCCGCATCGCCCAATGCGCAGATCGTGTGGCCCTCGACCTGCTTGGACACTTCCCACAGCATGTCGATCTCCTCGATCTCGGCCTCGCCCCTGACAAGCCGGTCCATGACCCGCATCATCCAGCCCGTGCCCTCGCGGCAGGGGGTACACTGGCCGCAGCTTTCGTGCTTGTAGAATTTCGACAATCGCCAGATCGCCTTGACGATATCGGTGGACTTGTCCATTACGATCACCGCCGCCGTGCCCAGGCCAGAGCCCAGCTCATTGCGCAGATAGTCGAAATCCATCGTGGCATCGCGCATCTTCTCGCCGCGCACGCAGGGCACCGAACTGCCGCCCGGGATCACGGCCAGCAGGTTGTCCCAGCCGCCGCGAATGCCCCCGCAATGCGTGTCGATCAGCTCTTCAAAGCTGATCGACATGGCCTCTTCCACCACACAGGGCCGGTTCACATGGCCAGAGACGGCAAACAGCTTGGTGCCGGCATTGTTGGCCCGGCCAAAGCCCGCAAACCACGCTGCACCGCGCCGCAAGATCGTCGGCACCACGGCGATGGATTCCACGTTGTTCACCGTGGTGGGGCAGCCATACAGCCCCGCCCCCGCCGGAAACGGCGGCTTCATGCGCGGCATGCCCTTGCGACCCTCAAGGCTTTCCAGCAGCGCGGTTTCCTCGCCGCAGATATAGGCGCCGGCGCCGTGGTGCAGATAGAGGTCGAAATCCCAGCCCGACCCGCAGGCATTCTTGCCGATCAGCCCGGCGTCATAAGCCTCGTCAATCGCGGCCTGCATGGCCTCGCGCTCGCGGATGTATTCACCGCGGATATAGATATAGCAGGCATGCGCGCCCATGGCGAAACTGGCGATCAGGCAGCCCTCGACCAGCGTGTGCGGATCATGGCGCATGATCTCGCGGTCCTTGCAGGTGCCGGGTTCGGATTCGTCGGCATTGACCACCAGATAGGCAGGTCGCCCGTCACTTTCCTTGGGCATGAAAGACCATTTCAGACCTGTGGGAAAGCCCGCACCACCCCGCCCGCGCAGGCCCGATTGTTTCATCTCGTCAACAATCCAGTCGCGGCCCTTTTGCAGAATGGTCTTGGTCCCATCCCAATGGCCGCGCGCAATCGCCCCCTTGAGCGAGCGGTCATGCATGCCGTAAAGATTGGTGAAGATGCGATCCTGATCGTCAAGCATGATCTTTACCCTTGTCTGCGCGTCACTTGTCGCGCTTGCCTTGCCGCCAGATGCGGAATGTTACGATCAACGCCCAGGCAAACCCTGCCAGCGCTGCGAAATCTATCAAGAATGCGTAGCGTGGATCCCAGCCGAATTCGCGCCCCATCCATCCCAAAACGACCCAAGCCACGATCGCCGCAGCCATGACTGCGCCCGCAAGCCGTGCTTGCCGGGCCAAAGCCATGTCGCGAGGGGAAGGTTTTGCCATTCACATTCATCCTGTTGCACTACTTCGCGCGCTTGGAAAATTCAGTCTCGCCGCCTTCGGCAAGAATCTTGGCCTGTTCAATCCAGCCGTCGCGTTCAATGCGGCCCTTGAATTTCAGCCGTTCATCCACCCATACCACATCATCATCGGTCCATGCGGCGACCTGCCAGAAATGGAATACGCCCAGGTCATTCAGCACGCCTTCAAGTTTGGGACCAACGCCTTTCAGCTTCTTCAGGTCATCGGCCTTGCCCTTGGGCGCCTTCAGCATTTGCGGCTGCGCATCTGCGGCTTTGGCCCCTTTTGCTGCTGGCTTCGGGTTGCCCTTTTTGGTGGCCTGCGCTTCTTGTTTGGACACGCCGGTTTCATCCACAGGCGTGGACAATGCGGGTTTAGGTTCATGGTCCTTGATGGTCTTGGCCGTGACCTTGCGTTTGCTTGCCTTGGCGGGTTTATCCTGCCACGGCGTCAGCAACGGCACTTCGGTCCCGTCGATGCGCTTGATCGTGTCGCCATGGCGCGTGGCCAGTGCGACCGACCCGTTCTGCGCCTCGCCGGTGAAATCGGTCAACGTGGTTGCCCCACCCAGCGGTTCGGATGCAAAGCGCCCGTTTTGCGGCCCGGCGGTCGGCACTTTGCCAGCGGCCAGATCATCAATCAGTTGCGCGAAGTTTTCCGCCGTCAGATCCTCGTAATAGTCCTTGCCGATCTGAACCATGGGCGCGTTGGAACATGCGCCAAGGCATTCCACTTCTTCCCAGCTGAATTTACCATCGGCCGACAGCATATGCGCACGCGGCGCAATTTTTGCCTTGCACACTTCAATCAGCTTTTCAGCGCCGCAAATCATGCAAGACAGCGTTCCGCAGACCTGAAAATGCGCAACAGACCCGACAGGCTGCAACTGGAACATGAAATAGAATGTCGCCACTTCCAGCGCGCGGATATAGGCCATGCCCAGCATATCTGCGATATGTTCAATGGCGGGGCGCGTCAGCCAGCCTTCCTGTTCCTGTGCGCGCCATAACAGCGGGATGATCGCGCTGGCCTGACGGCCTTCGGGGTATTTGGTGATCTGTGCTTCCGCCCATGCCTGATTGGCAGGCGTGAACGCGAACGAGGCGGGTTGGTCTGGGTGCAGGCGGCGCAGCATTAGCGGTCAATCTCTCCGAACACCACATCCATGGTGGCGATAATGGCGGCCACATCGGCCAGTTGGTGCCCTTTGGCGATATGGTCCATGGCTTGCAGGTGCAGATAGCCCGGCGCGCGCAGTTTCGCACGATAAGGTTTATTGGTGCCATCCGCGACCAGATAGACCCCGAATTCGCCCTTGGGCGCTTCGACCGCAGCATAAACTTCGCCTGCGGGAACGTGGAACCCTTCGGTGTACAGCTTGAAATGATGAATCAATGATTCCATCGATGTCTTCATTTCCGCGCGCGGTGGCGGGGTAATCTTGCCGCGTGCCAGAATGTCACCCTGCCCTTCAGGGGCGCGCAGTTTTTCGATGGCCTGCAAGATGATCTTCGTGCTTTCGCGCATTTCGGCCATACGCACCAGATAGCGGTCATAGCAGTCGCCATTCTTGCCCACGGCAACCTTGAAATCGAATTCATCATAGCATTCATAGGGCTGCGCGCGGCGCAAATCCCATGCAAGGCCAGAGCCACGCACCATAACGCCCGAAAAGCCCCAATCCAGCGCTTCTTGTTCGGACACGACACCAATATCGCAGGTGCGCTGCTTGAAAATACGGCTTTCGGTCAGCAACCCGTCGATATCGTCCAGCACCTTGGGAAACACATGCGCCCAGGATTCGATATCGTCCAGAAGCGCGGGCGGCAAATCCTGATGCACACCACCGGGGCGGAAATAGGCCGCGTGCAGCCGTGCCCCGCAGGCGCGTTCATAGAAAATCATCAGTTTCTCGCGCTCTTCAAACCCCCACAGGGGCGGCGTCAGCGCGCCGACATCCAAGGCACCGGTGGTGACGTTCAGCAAGTGGCTAAGGATGCGCCCGATTTCACTGTAAAGCACGCGGATCAGGGATGCGCGGCGTGGCACCTGCACGCCCGTCAGCCGCTCAATCGCCAGACACCATGCGTGTTCCTGATTCATCGGGGCCACATAATCCAGCCGGTCGAAATACGGCAGATTCTGCAAATATGTGCGGCTTTCCATCAGCTTTTCGGTGCCACGGTGCAAAAGCCCGATATGGGGGTCGCAGCGTTCCACAATTTCGCCGTCCAGTTCCAGAACCAGACGCAGCACACCATGCGCAGCAGGGTGCTGCGGGCCGAAGTTGATGTTGAAATTGCGGATCTTCTGCTCGCCCGTCTGGACGTCGTCAAAACCTTTGGAGCCGTCCATCATGTCGCAGCCTCCTTCTTCTCGTCACCGGGAAGAATGTAATCAGCCCCCTCCCAAGGGGACATAAAATCAAACTGCCGATATTCCTGCACCAGTTGCACGGGTTCATACACCACGCGCTTCAGCGCCTCGTCATAGCGCACTTCAGTGTAGCCGGTGGTCGGAAAATCCTTGCGCAGCGGATGCCCGCGAAACCCGTAATCTGTCAGGATACGGCGCAAATCCGGGTGGCCGGAAAACAGGATGCCGAACATATCGAACACTTCACGCTCGAACCAGTTGGCGCTTGGGTGAATGTCGATGATGGAGGGGACAATCTCCTGCTCGCCTACCTCGACCTTCAGGCGAATGCGGTGATTGCGATACATCGACAAGAAATGATACACCACATCGAAGCGCTTGCGCCGGCCGGGCCAGTCTATTGCCGTGATGTCCACCAGCGTTGAAAAACGCATATTCTCATCGCTTTGCAGGAAACGCACCAACTGGGGCAGCTGCGGCAGCGTGGTGATAACCGTCAATTCGCCAAAAGCGGTCTCATGGCTGACAACCGCATCGGCCATGCGCAGTTCAAGTTGACCGGCCAGTTCTTTCAATGCATCCGACATATGCCGACCCCTTACCTGACCAATGTGCCCGTTCGGCGGATCTTGCGCTGCAACTGCATGATTCCATACAACAGCGCTTCTGCCGTAGGTGGGCAGCCGGGCACATAAATATCCACCGGAACAATGCGGTCACACCCACGCACAACCGAATAGCTGTAATGGTAGTACCCGCCCCCATTGGCGCAAGACCCCATCGAGATAACATAACGCGGCTCTGGCATCTGGTCATAGACCTTGCGCAGCGCGGGCGCCATCTTGTTGGTCAGCGTGCCGGCCACAATCATCAGGTCGGACTGCCGCGGGGTTGCACGCGGGGCCGTGCCGAAGCGTTCCACGTCATAGCGCGGCATGGCCACGTGAATCATTTCCACAGCGCAGCAGGCCAGACCAAATGTCATCCAGTGCAGCGAGCCGTTGCGCGCCCAGTTTATGACATCTTCGGTCGAGGTCAGCAAAAACCCCTTATCCTGCAATTCGCGGTTCAGCGACTGTGTGGCAACTTCGCGATCCGCGCCTGCGGTGTTCGCCCCTGTCATCACTCCCATTCCAGCGCCCCCTTCTTCCACTCATAGGCAAAGCCGACGGTCAGCACGCCCAAAAACATCATCATTGACCAGAACGCCGTCATGGACATTTCGGAAAACGCCACGCCCCACGGGAACAGAAACGCAATTTCCAGATCGAAGATGATGAACAGAATTGCCACCAGATAGAATCGGACATCGAACTTCATGCGGGCATCATCGAATGCGTTGAACCCGCATTCATAGATAGACACTTTTTCGGGGTCGGGGTTGCGCACTGCGATGATTATAGCTGACAAAAGCAGCACCAATCCAAGCACAACAGCGATTCCAAGAAAAATCAGAATGGGCAGGTAGGATGCAAGTAGATCTTCCACCTTTGGCTCCTTTTTCGCGCGGAGAGAGGCACCCTCAGGGCCGCTGGCCTCCTGAACCGCAACTTGGCTGCCCTTCCTCTACTCCTGTAGAGCGATGGGGTCAACCAAAGGCGCACTGCCATTACAGGAAAAAACCTTGCATTGAATACTATTGCATACCGCCTATGCAGGCGGTCACAGGATTCCGGCAGACCACGCGGTTCAATGCATGAACAAGTCTTTCGGACCTGACCCTGCCCCCACGATACCAAGTCATGCCAAAGACGTGGATTACTCCTGCCACACGGGTTTGCGGCGGGCAAAAAATGCATCAATCCCTTCATGCGTTTCGGGCGATTGCCACGCAGCTACCAGTTCCTTGATGGAATGATCCACAGCATCAGCGTCCACATTGCCCCCGAGTCGCTGCGCAAGCGCCTTGGCGCGCGCCACCGCACCCGGCGCACAGGCCAGATAGGGGGTCACTTCTGCATCCGTCGCGGCATCCAGATCCTGCGGCGTCACCGCGTGTGCCAGCAGACCCAGCGCCACGGCTTCCCCGGCCCCGAATATGCGCGCCGACATGAACACACGCCGCGCCATCGCCTGCCCCATACGCGCCAGAACATAAGGGCCAATGGTCGCCGGAATCAGCCCCAGACGGGTTTCTGTCAGCCCGAATTTGGCACCCTGAACCCCGATGGCCACATCGCACACGGCCATCAGCCCGACACCACCGCCAAACGCCTGCCCCTGCACCCGACCGATCAGGGGTTTGGGCAGACTGTTCAGCGCCCCCAGCATATCGGCCAGTTTGCGGGCCTCGGCGGCGCGGGTTGCGTTATCGGCGCGCATCTGGTCCTGCATCCAGCCCAGATCGCCGCCTGCGCAAAAGCTTTTGCCAGCGCCGGTCAGGACCACAACGCGCACGCGGTCATCCGCAGATAGTTGCGCGGCGGCCTTGGTCAGGTCAGCAATCATCTGCGCAGACAAGGCATTGTGCTTGTCAGGGCGGGCCAGTGTCAGCGTTGCAACCCCGCGCGCATCTGTTTCAATGGTGATGGTTTCAAACATCAGACCGTTCCTTTTCGCATGCTGTGTGCCATCCGCGCCGCATCTTGCAACATATCGCGGTCCAGTCCGGTGTCCCAGCCCCGCGCCACCAGCCAGCCATGCACCGATTCTGTCGCAACATTACCCGACGCCCCGGGCGCATAGGGGCACCCGCCAAGACCGCCCACCGCCGCATCAAACACGCGCAGGCCAGCTTCAAGCGACACATCGATATTTTCCAGCGCCCGCCCGGCCGTGTCATGAAAATGCCCCGCCAGCCGGTCGGCAGGCATCTCGCGCAACACCGCGTCCAGCATGGCGGCAATCCGTTCCGGCGTGGCGCGGCCAAGGGTGTCGCCAAGACTGATTTCATAGCACCCCATGTCGCGCAGTGCCGCCACCACGCGCACCACATCGTCAGCCAAAACAGGCCCATCGAAGGGACAATCGGTCACGCAGGACACATAGCCCCGAACGGGAATTCCCGCCCCCAGCGCGGCTTTTGCGACTGGCGCGAAGCGTTCGAGACTTTCAGAAACCGAACAATTCAGGTTTGCACGGCTGAACCCTTCTGACGCTGACCCAAAAATTGCCACCTCATCCGCGCGGGCATTTCTTGCGGCTTCAAACCCGCGCATATTGGGGACAAGCGCCGCATAGCGCACACCATCCGCACGGGCAATCTGCGCAAGAACATCTGTTGAATCAGCCATTTGTGGCACCCATTTCGGGCTGACAAAACTGGCAACCTCTATGCGCCGGAACCCTGCGCGGCTTAGGCAATTCACCAGTGCGACCTTGTCCCGCGTCGGGATCAGACGCGTCTCATTTTGCAAGCCATCGCGCGGACCAACTTCGAATATCTCGACATACGCCATTTTCTACCCCTCTGGCGGCGCATAGAAGTCTTGCGTATAGATTTGCGCCGCCCCATCCTTGGCAAGGGCGCGTTGAAAGGCCGGGCGCGCGGCACAGCGCTTCGCATATTGCGCAGCATCATCCGGCAGCGTTACAAACCGGCGCGCCATCGACACCGCGTATCCGATGGCAATGTCAGCCACTGTAAAGTCCCCGCTGACCCAATCCGGCCCGATGGCGCGCAGGGCGTTTTCCAGCCGTGCCGCCTCCAGCCGCATGACGGTGGGCGAGCGCATCCAGTCTTCGCGCAAGACGATATGATGTTGGGTCAGATTGGCCAGATGTGCGCCAAGGGTTTCGGCATAATGCAGGCCTTGCAAGAATACAGCGCGACCCGCCGCCCCTTCGGGCACACGCAGATGCGGCGCGCGGCTTTCCGCCAGATACAGCAAAATCGCACCGCTTTCGCACAAGGATTGCCCGTCCACTTCAATCGCGGGCACCCGTCCGGCGGGCGAGCGTTGCAAATGATCAACATCCCGCAAGGACCGGTCAAAGAAACTGCACGGAATCAGATCATATGCCGCGCCAATTTCTTCCAGCACCCAAAGCACACGAAAAGACCGCGACTGCGCGACATGCCACAGCCGGATGATGGCATCGCCCCCCTGCATTGACATCAGCCCTCCTCCTGCTGCTCTTTTAGCTGGACCAACGGGGTGCCCGCAGCAACCTGCGCGCCCGGCTGCACCAGAACTTCCGCAATAACGCCAGCGCGCGCGGCAACCAGTGTGTGTTCCATCTTCATGGCCTCCAGCACCACCAGCCGCGCAGCTTTGTCCACAGTGTTACCTGCCGCAACAAATACCGCCTTGACCAGCCCCGGCATGGGCGCAAGCACCACATCGGCCCCTGCGCCAAGCGCTTCTTGCCGCGACAGCGGATCAA
Organism: Paracoccaceae bacterium; assembly: GCA_020832445.1. GTDB lineage: Bacteria > Pseudomonadota > Alphaproteobacteria > Rhodobacterales > Rhodobacteraceae > Roseinatronobacter. Next base: position 76,431 of record JAFIEO010000077.1, on the reverse strand, counting down.
CCACCCCAAGGACACGCGGCGTTGCACCAAATAAATGGACATGCCCCGCAATGGCGCGTGCACGAACCCAAGCACCCGCTACATGAAAGCCCTGCGCACCCGCATTGACGGCGAATTCATCCCCACCGACAGCCACAATAGCCCGCAGCGGCCCGGTCACCGCAATACGCAGGTCATGGGCATCATGGCCATCCACCAAGAATACATCCTGCCAGATCGGCCCTGTCAGACTGAACCCCGCGAGCGGGTCCGACAACCCGTCCAGCCCGATCGCACAAGCCGCAGCAACAGCCAGTTCCTGACCTGTCAGGTCCGGCTCACGGGTCAGGCTGGTGATGTTTCGTTCAATCAGGCCTGTATCCATGTCGCCGCTGCGAAAGGCTGCATCGCGCGTCAATGCCCCCAGAAAGGCCAGATTGGTAACCGCGCCTGCCACTTCGGTGGCGGCCAATGCGCATTCCAGACGCTTCAGCGCAATCGCACGGCTTGCACCATGGGTGACAAGCTTGGCAATCATCGGATCATACCACGGGCTGATCTCATCGCCCGCACGCACACCGGAATCACTGCGCGCAGTTTCGGGAAAATGCAAATGCGACAGCCGCCCTGTTGCGGGCAAGAACCCCGCAGGCACATCTTCTGCATAAAGCCGCGCCTCGAACGCATGACCGGTGATCGACAGATCCTGCTGGCGCAGCGGCAACCCCTCGCCCGCGGCCACGCGCAATTGCCATTCCATCAGATCAACACCTGTGATCGCTTCGGTGACAGGGTGTTCAACCTGCAAGCGCGTGTTCATTTCCATGAACCAGAACCCGTCAGGGCGCAGACCATCGCTGCCGTCAACAATGAATTCCACCGTGCCCGCGCCCGCATAGCCAATGGCACGGGCCGCGCGCACTGCCGCCTGCCCCATGGCCGCGCGCATTTCGGCGGTCATGCCGGGGGCCGGGGCTTCTTCAATGACTTTCTGATGGCGCCGCTGAAGCGAGCAGTCGCGTTCGAACAGATGCACCGCATCCACACCGTCACCAAAAACCTGCACTTCGATATGACGCGGCTTCGTGATGTATTTCTCCACTAGGACCGCATCATTACCAAAGGCGGTCGCGGCCTCTCCTTTTGCGCTTTCAAGGGCATCCATGAAATCAGCGGGCGCATTCACCAGCCGCATGCCCTTGCCACCGCCACCCGCCACAGCCTTGATCAGCACCGGATAGCCTATGGCCTCCGCCGCGCCCGCCAGATGCGCGGGGCCTTGATCTGCGCCGTGATAGCCCGGCACGACCGGCACACCCGCCTTATGCATCAGCGCCTTGGCCGCGTCTTTCAGCCCCATCGCACGGATCGCACTGGCCGAGGGGCCGATGAACACCAGCCCTGCTGCGGTGACCGCATCGACGAAATCGGGGTTTTCCGACAGAAACCCATAGCCCGGATGAATGGCCTGCGCCCCAGTATCGAGTGCCGCGCGAATGATGACATCACCGCGCAGATAGCTGTCGCGCGGTGCAGGCCCGCCGATATGGATGGCCTGATCCGCCAGGTCCACATGCAGCGCCTGCGCATCCGCATCGGAATACACCGAAACCGTGCGCACCCCCATGGAGCGGGCTGTACGGATGATGCGGCAGGCGATTTCACCGCGATTGGCAATCAGGATTTTATCGAACATCTCTCAGCATCCCTTTACGGTGGCAAGGGGGCGCTGCCCCCATCGCCTGACGGCGATCCCCCCGGAGTATTTGAATGCAAGATGAAGCCCCCGCAGTTTCATCTTGCGCAAAATACTCCCGCCGGAGGCAATCTTTTTTACATCCTGAACACACCGAAGCGCGTGTCCTCGATAGGGGCATTCAATGCGGCCGACAGCGACAGCGACAGCACCTGCCGGGACTGGCGGGGGTCGATGATGCCGTCGTCCCAAAGCCGTGCACTGGCATAAAGCGGGTGGGACTGGCGCTCGAACATCTCGACTGTGGGGCGCTTGAATTCAGCTTCGTCTTGCGCACTCCAGCTTTCGCCCGCGCGTTCCAGCGCGTCGCGCTTCACAGTGGCCAGAACGCCTGCCGCCTGCGCACCGCCCATCACGGAAATTCGGCTGTTGGGCCATGTCCACAGAAAACGGGGGCTGTAGGCGCGGCCAGCCATGCCGTAATTTCCCGCGCCGAAACTGCCGCCCACCAGCATTGTGATCTTTGGCACGGATGTGGTGGCGACCGCCGTGACTATTTTGGCCCCGTGGCGCGCGATGCCTTCGTTTTCATATTTGCGCACGACCATGAAGCCCGTGATGTTTTGCAAGAACACCAGCGGAATGCGGCGCTGGCTGCACAGTTCTATGAAATGCGCCCCCTTCACCGCAGCCTCGGAAAACAGCACCCCGTTATTGGCGACAATCCCAACGGGGCAGCCCATGACATGCGCAAAGCCAGTGACCAGCGTTTCCCCGAAGCGGGGTTTGAATTCATCAAAGCGCGAGCCATCGACCACGCGGGCAATCACTTCGCGAATGTCATAAGGTGTGCGCAGATCAGCGGGCACAACGCCGAATATTTCATCCGGGTCATAGGCGGGATCTTCGGGCGTCTGCCACTGAACCGTCGCGGGCTTTGCGCGGTTCAGGTGACTGACAGCACGGCGCGCCAGCGCCAGCGCATGGGCATCATCTTCAGCCAGGTAATCGGCCACGCCCGACAGGCGCGTGTGCACATCGCCGCCACCCAGATCTTCGGCGCTGACCACTTCGCCGGTGGCGGCCCTGACCAGCGGCGGACCTGCCAGAAAGATGGTGCCTTGGTCGCGCACAATGATGGTAACATCCGACATGGCAGGCACATAGGCCCCGCCCGCTGTGCATGACCCCATCACAACGGCAATCTGCGCGATCCCCTTGGCTGACATCTGCGCCTGATTGTAGAAAATACGCCCGAAATGGTCGCGGTCGGGAAACACCTCGTCCTGATTGGGCAGGTTCGCACCGCCACTATCGACCAGATAGACACAAGGCAGATGGTTCTGTTCAGCGATTTCCTGCGCGCGCAGATGCTTCTTGACCGTCATCGGGTAGTAGGTGCCACCCTTTACGGTGGCATCATTGCAGATGATCATGCAGTCCTGCCCCGACACCTGACCGATCCCCGCGATCACCCCCGCACAGGGCGCGGCCCCGCCATACAGGCCATGCGCTGCCGTCGCGCCCACTTCCAGAAACGGGCTGCCTGCATCCAGCAGATTGGCAACGCGGTCGCGTGGCAGCATTTTGCCGCGTGCCAGATGGCGCGCGCGGGCCTTTTCGCCGCCGCCCAGTTGTGCCAAATCTGTCGCCGCACGTATTTCCGCCAAGGCGGCTGTGTGCCCATCATGATTTGCGCGAAACATGTCCGACCCTGCAAGCACAGATGACTGAAGCTTCATGCCCTACCCCCGATGTGAATGTTATCTCCGATCTGCCTGCGACGACACGGCGTGCAGTGCTGCGACACTGCGCCACAGCCAGGGCTTGCCGAAGTTTGATGCAGGTCAAAGCGGCCCGCCCCAGTGGCACGCAACATCCGCGCACTTTGCATAAATGGGGAAAGATCATGAAAATAAAGAATATTCTTGCATGTGCAATTTCTGCACTGGCACTGTCGGGCGGGGCTGCGATGGCGCAACAGGCGGGCGACTGGACGCTGGGCGTTGGCATTGGCCATGTGAACCCGAAATCCAACAACGGGACGCTCGCGACCCTTCCCGCCAGCATTGGCAGCAGCACACGCCCGATCCTGACTGCGGAATATTTCATTCAGGACAATCTGGGGGTTGAACTGCTGGCGGCGGTGCCGTTCCGCCATTCTATCAGCCTGAGCGGCGTGCAGGTCGGCACCACCAAGCAACTGCCGCCAACCGTTTCGCTGAACTATCACTTTTCCAACGACAGCGCGATTACGCCGTTCCTGGGGGCCGGTGTCAATTACACCAGTTTCTTCAGCACCAGATCGCCGCTTGGCAGTCTGAAGATCAAGGATTCCTGGGGTCTGGCGCTGAATGCAGGTGTTGATTTCGCCGTAAGCGAACGCAGCGCAATCCGTGCGAACCTTCGGTATATCAACATCCAGTCGGATGTATTGCTTGACGGTGTGAATATCGGGAAGGCCAAGATCGACCCTTGGGTTGCGTCTATATCCTACGTGCACCGGTTCTGAGCAGGACACCAACCGCTGAAGCGGGCGCGCCAGATCGGGGCGCCCTTTTCCTATGGGACGGGTCGCGGCCCCTGCCATGGCTAGCGCGCGCCTTGCAGGACGGACCACAGATACAGCGTCTGTTCAGCAGTCATCTGCATGGCACACCCCAGAAAGGCCGGGCTGGACCCTGTGCCGCCCTGCCATTGCGCCGCTTCGAAACTGCAACGCGCATCGCGAAACCCGATCCATGCGCGCTGCATGTCGCGCGCACTGTCAGACAGGGAAATTGCCGCATTCGTGCGGCCCGCGTCTTGCGCGGTCAGATCTGCACGCAGGGCTTGATAGGCACCATTCAGCTTGCCATCCCAAAGGTCCAGCTCCGCATCCAGACAAAAGCCCATTCCAACCGTCGTTTCCCCGCCGGGCTGTTCCATACATGCAGTCGCGGCGCGGCCAATGCAGTCATAGGCCTGCGCGTCATCTGACACTGCGGCAAGGCACAACTCTGTCGGGGCTGCATCAAAGCGCAGGTCTGTGGCGGCCGCGGGCGCAGCAACAAGGGCAGCGAAAAGAACGGTCCGGCGCATGGGGTTTTCCTTTTTGACAAGCACAGCCGACTCCTAGCCCATTGCCCCCATCAATTCACGCCCCACAAGCATGCGGCGAATTTCCGACGTGCCAGCACCGATTTCCATCAGTTTCGCGTCGCGGAACAAACGGCTGACGGGGCTGTCATTCATGAACCCTGCACCGCCCATAGCCTGTACCGCCTGATGGGCCTGCACCATCGCCTGTTCTGACGCATAAAGCACGCAAGCCGCCGCATCCGCGCGCGTAACCGCCCCACGGTCACAGGCCTTGGCCACTTCATAGACATAGGCGCGGGCAGAATTCATAGCCGTATACATATCGGCAATCTTGCCCTGCATCAGTTGAAAGCTGCCAATGGGCTGGCCAAACTGGTGCCGGTCGCGCAGGTATGGCATGATTTCATCCAGACACGCCGCCATTATACCCGTGCCAATGCCCGACAGAACCACGCGTTCATAATCAAGCCCCGACATAAGCACGCGCACGCCGCGCCCCTCATCGCCAAGCACATTGTCAAACGGCACTTCCACATCTTCAAACACCAGTTCAGCCGTGTTCGAGCCGCGCATACCCAGCTTGTCGAAATGTGCGCTGGTGGAAAACCCGGTCATGGATTTTTCGATCAGGAACGCGGTTATTCCCTTGCTGCCCGCCGACGCGTCGGTTTTGGCATAGACGACCAGAACATCGGCGTCCGGGCCATTGGTGATCCAGTATTTGGTGCCGTTCAGAATATAGCGGTCATTCTTCTTTTCGGCGCGTAGTTTCATGCCCACCACATCAGAGCCTGCACCCGCTTCGGACATGGCAAGAGCGCCGACATGCGCGCCACTGACCAGTTTGGGCAGGTAACGGTCGCGCTGCGCGTCCGTTCCGTTCAGCTTGATCTGATTAACACACAGGTTGGAATGCGCGCCATAAGACAGCGACACCGATGCCGAGGCCCGCGCGATTTCTTCCACCGCGATGACATGCGCCAGATAGCCCATATCCGCGCCCCCGAAGTGTTCGGGCACGGTGATGCCCAGCAAGCCCAATTCGCCCATTTCGCGCCATAATTCGGCGGGGAAGGTGTTGGTGCGGTCAATTTCTGCCGCCATCGGCTTGACGCGATCTTGTGCCCAGCGGTGGACCATGTCGCGCAGGGCGTTAACCTCGTCGCCAAGGTCAAAATTCATTGATGCTGTGAACATGCGCCAACCCTCCCGCAACTGAACGCTTGTTCAATTCATACGCAGGCGGGGCGCGTGCGTCAAATGAATTTTATGCGACAAAAACAGACAAGGGGCCATGACGGCCCCTTGTTTTGAGTATTTTTGGCAAGATGAAAATGCGCGCCTAGCGCAGATCCGGCGGGGTGGCTTCCACGCGCAACGTGTCAATCAGTGTGCCCAGCGTTTCGGTCGATGTGCGGTTTTCACCAAGCCTGCGCACAGAAACCGTGCCTTCTGCCACTTCGCGCGCACCAATCGCCAGAATGACGGGCACCTTGCCCACGGAATGTTCGCGCACCTTGTAGTTGATCTTTTCGTTGCGCAAATCCAGTTCGGCGCGGATACCGGCCGCCTGCAAGGCGCCTAGCACTTCGGTGCAGTAGCTGTCCGCGTCCGAAATAATGGAAGCCACAACCACCTGACGCGGGGCCAGCCAGAAGGGCAGTTTGCCCGAAAAGTTTTCGATCAGCATGCCGATGAAGCGTTCAAAACTGCCAAGCACCGCGCGGTGCAGCATAACGGGGCGGTGTTTGCCCCCATCTGCACCGATATAGGCCGCGCCCAGCCGTTCCGGCAGGTTGGGGTCCACCTGAAGCGTGCCGCATTGCCAGTCGCGCCCGATGGCATCGGTCAGCACGAATTCAAGTTTCGGGCCGTAGAACGCCCCCTCGCCCGGGAACAGTTCATAGTCATGCCCCGCCGCGCGGCAGGCATTGCCCAAAGCGGCCTCGACCCGGTCCCAGCTTTCATCGCTGCCGATGCGCTTTTCGGGGCGAGTGGACAGCTTGATGCGCCACTGGTCGAAGCCCAGATCGGCATAGACCCCTGACAGGAATTCAATGAACTTCTTCGATTCCGCCTCGATCTGGTCTTCGGTGCAGAAGATATGCCCGTCATCTTGCGTGAAGCCGCGCACCCGCATGATGCCATGCAGCGCGCCCGAGGGTTCATAGCGCGCACATGACCCGAATTCGGCCATGCGCAAGGGCAGATCCCGATATGATTTCAGCCCGTGGTTATAGATCTGCACATGGCAGGGACAGTTCATCGGTTTCAGCGCGTTGATGGTCTTGCCGCGGGCGTGATCCTCGTCAACCTCGACGATGAACATATTCTCCTGATAATTGTCCCAATGGCCCGAATCCTCCCACAGCTTGCGGTTGACGACCTGCGGGGTGTTCACCTCGACATAGCCGTCCTTGCGCTGCTGGCGGCGCATGTAATCTTGCAAGCTGGTATAGATCGACCAGCCATTGGGGTGCCAGAACACCTGACCGGGCGCTTCTTCCTGCATATGGAACAGGTCCATTTCGCGGCCCAACTTGCGGTGGTCGCGCTTGGCGGCTTCCTCCAGCATGGTCAGATGGGCCTTCAGGTCATTGCGGTTCTTGAAGGCCACGCCGTAGATACGTTGCAGCATGGGGCGCGTGCTGTCGCCCAGCCAGTAGGCGCCTGCAATATTCATCAGCTTGAAGGCATCTGCGGGCACCTGCCCCGTGTTTTGCAAATGCGGGCCACGGCACAAGTCCTGCCAGGCCCCGTGCCAATACATGCGCAGCGGCTCGCCCTCGGGGATGCGATCGATCAGTTCAATCTTGAACGGCTCGCCTGCGTCCTTGTAGTGCTGGATTGCGCGCGCGCGGTCCCACACTTCTGTGCGCACAGGTTCGCGGGCGTTGATGATGTCGCGCATCTTCGCCTCGATCTGCGCAAGGTCTTCGGGGACAAACGGTTCAGCGCGGTCGAAATCGTAAAACCAGCCCTTGTCACGCACAGGGCCGATTGTGACCTTCACATCAGGCCAGATTTCCTGCACGGCACGCGCCATAATATGCGCCAGATCGTGGCGGATCAGTTCCAGCGCCTGCGCATCATCTTGCATGGTGTGAATGGCAATGCTGGCATCTTGCATGATCGGCCATTGCAGATCGAAATGCGCACCATCGACCGTGGCCGAAATGGCCTTTTTCGCCAGCGATGTGGAAATGGATGCAGCGACTTCGGCAGGGGTGACGCCTGCGGCGAATTCACGCGCGTTGCCATCAGGGAATGTCAGGGAAATCTGGGTCATTGGCCATGCTCCTCGTCGTTTTGGCGCCCACGGAACGCCCGGTTGCGGGTTATGTCGGGGGTTGATTTCGCTTTCAAGGGAACGAAAGTCAAGCTGGCATCGTTTATTCGGATCGCGATGTGACAAAAAAACGGAGAGGTTTGATGCGTCCAGCCGTGCAGAACGCTTTTGACGCCCTGACATCGGATGATGACGGGCGGGTGTGCAAGGACATCTCTGATGCGGCGTGCAAGGAGCAACCGGCCAATTTCTTGCGCCATGCAGCCGCACTTGGGCTAAGTAAGGCGGCAGACGGGCTGGCCGACCCTAAGCTGGTTCTGGCATGGTTGATGACACATCTTGGCGCACCTGCGGGGCTGGTGGGGCTACTGGTGCCGGTGCGCGAAGCAGGCGCGCTACTGCCGCAACTGTTCACCGCGGCACGCATTCGCGCCATGAGCCAGCGTAAATGGGCCTGGGTGGGCGCGGGCATAGGGCAAGGTGTCGGGGCCGCGATCATCTTGCTGGCCGCATTAACCTTGTCCGGCACTTTGGGCGGGCTGGTCTTGCTGGCAGGGTTGGCACTGGTGGCGCTGTCGCGGTCGGTGGCGTCGGTCGCCTATAAGGATGTGCTGGGCAAAACCATTGCCAAGACACGTCGCGGAACCGTCACGGGGCTTGCAGGCAGCGGGGCTGCGGCCGTGACATTGTGCTTTGCCGCCGTTCTTATGGTCTTTTCCGACGTGCGTGCCGCCATTGTTCTGGTGGCGCTGGCGCTGGCGGCGCTGTCATGGACAGTGGCGGCTGGCATTTTTGCAGGGCTGGCAGAAGAACGCGGGGCCACTGATGGCGGCGGCAACGGTTGGCGCGCCGCGATTGAAAATTTGCGCTACCTGCGCGAGGATTCACAACTGGCCCGTTTTATTCTGGCGCGCGGATTGCTGACATCGACGGCACTTGCGCCCCCCTATCTGGTTGTGATGGCATCAGGGACTGCGGGGGCTGCACTGGAAGGGCTTGGTGCGCTGGTCGCGGCATCTGCGCTGGCGGGGCTGCTCTCCAGCTATTTCTGGGGCAGACTGGCCGATATATCCGCACGCAAGGTTCTTATCCTGACCGGTGTAACAGGCGGCTGCGCATTGGTCATGGCGCTGGGTTTCAATGCGGCGGGGCTGGCACAGACCATCTGGGCACTGCCATTAGCATTGTTCACACTGGCGCTGGCACATCAGGGGGTGCGGCTGGGGCGGTCCACCTATCTGGTGGATATGGTGGGGCAGGACAGGCGCGCAGTGTATACGGCAATATCCAACACCGTTATCGGCATTGTGCTGCTTGCCAGTGGCATTTTCGGGGCCATTGCCGCATTCGCCGGTCCGCATGCCTCCTTGACGCTGTTTGCGCTGATGGCTGTTGCAGGGGCGTGGGTCGCTTATGGCCTGAAGGAACTGGGCGGGGGGTGAGCGCGCCCGCATGCACCCTGTCAGTTTCCGCCAAGCAGCCCGCGCAGCCGGTTGCCCAACTCCTGTTCAAGCCCGCGGCGCAGGGTGTCTTCCATCCGCTCGCCGTCTTCGCGTTGCACACCCAGTTCACGTTCCAGACGTTGCGCGGCCTGTTCGCGGGCGCGATCTTCCAGACGGCGGGCTTCTTCGCGGGCCAGTTCTTCAACGCGTTCCTGTTCCACGCGAAGCTGTTCACGCGCCAGCGCTTCCAGATCCAGCCGGAAACGCGGCGCGTCCCATGGGCCGGTGATCATCAGCGGCACGCGCAACCGCTCGTCGCCTTCGCTGCGCAGGGCCGCAGGGGTGACACGGTAATCCAGCGTGCGCGCGCCCAATGAAACACTTCCGCGTCCGGTCACAGAAAACCGTTGTGCTGCAAGCCTAAGGTCATCATTGCGCAAAACCCCGTCTGAAACTGTGAATGTGCCCGTAATGCTGTCATAGACGGTGCGGTTGTCCTCGCCCATATAGCTCATGTCCAGATTGCGCAGCATGCCCCCCAGATCGAAGCCGATGATTTCCCCCTGATCGAACCGGATCGCCCCATCCCCGCGCAGACTGTTCATGATGGCATGGATCGAATTGCCAACCCCAAGCACATTGACATCCAGATCTGCACGGCCCTGAAGCCGCCGGTAATCCGCAACTTCGGTCAACATGGGCAGCAATGATATGTCCCGCGCATTCATATCCGCACGCACGGACAGGCCAGAGCGGTTGTTGGCAACCAACTGGCCCGAAATCCTGCCGCCAAAGATTGATGTTTCGCGCAGGTCCAGAACAGCGCGCGAATTGTCGATGCTGACATCGAACCGCGAACGCCCCAAGGTTGCCATATCCGTCCGGACGCTGTTGAATGCCAACGACAGTTCTGCATCCATCAGACCGAGTGCGGCTGCATCAATTGCGTCGCGCGACCACCCTTGCGCGCCGCCACCACCACCGGCACTGCTGCTACCGGTCCCTGAACGGGCTGCCGCGCCACTGGCGCTGCGCAAATCCAGCACATCGCCCGACAATTCACCCATCAGCTTGGGGCGTGCGCCCGAAAGGGCCAGATCTGCGCCCCCTTCAAGCCGCAACCTGCCTGCACCCAGACGCGCATTGCGGGCATAAAGCGTGCCATCAGCGGTGCGCGTAATCTGACCCGAAAACCCAAGCGGCAAATATTCAGACGGGATATCCCCGCCGCTTTGTCCAAGCGCCTGCACGACCGGACGCAACGCGGGAATGTCGGCATCCAATCGCCCCTCTGCAATCATGTCGGCCAGCCCTGCGCGGCCAGAAAATTGCGCGCGCGCCCCCGCAAGGCCCAGATCAAGGCTTAGTCCGACAACAGCCCCACTCATCAGGCGCGCGACATTGTCAGTCGCAAGTGTTATCTCCAAAGGCTGGCTGTTCACCTGCGCGGCAAGGGTTATTTCCGCCGGACCATCCAGCGCGGGCAATCCGAAACTGGCATCCAGCGCGTCCAGCCGAATATCTGTGCCCGATGCGGCATCCCTGTAGCGCACCTGCCCGTCCTGTATTCTGGCCAGGCCAAGGGAAAAGGCGCGCGGGCGGATATCGGGGCTTGCAACGCTGTCGCTGGTGTCAGTGCTGCCAGTTCTGTCGTCCTGCGGGGGGGGCGCACTGGCCCGCATGGCAACTTCCCAGTTTCCGCGCCCCTCGCTGTTGCGCCGCAGGTCAATGACAGGGGATTGCAGGACAATCCTGTCAATCTGGATATCCCTGCGCATCAGGGCCGTCAAATCAAGACCGATTTCCATTTGTTCAGCACGCAAAAGCGGCACATCATCCGCCCAGTCAGCATTTCCAATGGAGATGCCATTGGCCGTGGCCCCAATAACGGGGTAGAAACTGGGCCGCACCGCACCGTCGATCGTCAGGCTGCGCCCTGTCGCTGTCTGGAACTGCTGAGCGGCAATCTGTGCGATGCGTTCAGAAGGCAACAGAAACAGGGCTGCCGCAACCAACACGACCAACCCTGAAATAACCGCGACAACAGCCTTCAACACACGCATGACACCCCCGGTTGGCACAAATGGTTCGACACATTGTCGAAACACTAACGCCAAGCTGCCACGATGTCTTTTCAAAAAAGCGATTTGTGGGAAAGCTGCCTGTCAGACAGCAGCCCTACTCAGTTTTTTGCGCGCACATGTTGCAAAAGTGGCATCAGTGCTGCCATGTCGGGACCATGCGCCTGCCCTGTCAGGGCCTTGCGCAAGGGCATGAACAACCCGCGCCCCTTGCGGCCGGTTTGCGCCTTGACCGCATCGGTCCAGTCTTTCCATGCCGTCGGCCCATAAGGCGGGGGCGGCAGCAAACCCAGCGCTTCGGTCACGAACTCCGCATCCTCAGCGTCAATCACGGGGTCGGCGCCATGCTGGCACAGCGACCACCATGGGCCTACATCATCCAGACGGGTAATGTTTTCACGCGCGACCTGCCAGAATTGCGGGGCAATATCTGCGGGCACACCAAGGGCCGCCAGATGGTCGGCAACTGCCTCATACGGGCGTAACTGAATATCAGCGCGGGTCAGTGGCCACAAATCCTCGGGGTCAAATTTGGTGGGGGCCGACCCGAATTGCTGCAAATCGAACCCGTCGGCAATCTCGTCCATAGTGGCGCGCAAATCCACAGGCTGGCTGGACCCAAGCCGCGCCATCAGTGACAGCAGCGCCATCGGCGTTACGCCTTGCGCACGCAAATCGCGCAAGGACAGCGTTCCAAGGCGTTTGGACAGCGCTTCACCCTGCGGGCCGGTCAACAGGGAATGATGGGCAAAGGACGGGGCAGCACCGCCCAGCGCCTGAATGATCTGGATTTGCGTTGCGGTGTTGGTCACATGGTCGGACCCGCGCACAATATGCGTAACCCCCATATCCATATCATCCACAACCGATGCCAGCGTATACAGAACCTGCCCGTCCGCGCGGATCAGCACAGGGTCGGACACCGACGCTGCATCAATTGATAGCGGCCCCAGAATGCCATCATCCCATTCGATCCGCGTCTGATCCAGCAGAAAACGCCAATACCCGTCGCGTTCGGCCTGCATGCGCAGGCGCGTGGCATCATCCATATCCAGCGCGGCACGGTCATAAACCGGCGGGCGCCCCATATTCAGTTGCTTCTTGCGCTTCAGGTCCAATTCGCCCGGCGTCTCGAAACATTCATAAAACCGGCCATCAGCACGCAACCGGTCGGCTGCGTCCTTGTAGCGGTCCAGCCGCTTTGATTGCTGTTCAATCCTGTCCCAGCCAATGCCCAGCCACTCCAGATCGTGCTGGATGGCGTCGATATAGTCCTGCTTTGATCGCTCCTGATCGGTGTCATCCAGCCGCAGGATGAATTCACCGCCCGATTTGCGGGCGATCAGATAGTTGAACAATGCGGTGCGCAAATTGCCGATATGCAGGTAACCTGTCGGCGAGGGCGCGAAGCGGGTGACAATCTTGGACATGGGGACGACCTCCTGATTGGGTCCATGCTTTTTCACAAGCCTTGCGCCAGTGCAAGCCCCGTGCTTTGAGACAGGATTGGACGAAAGCAACCAACATGACCGACACAGCACCGCTATGGGTATCAGCCCTGCCCCCGGACCAGACCGTGTTCGACGAAATTGTGGCACAGACACTTGAAACCCTGCCCGAAGATTTCCGGCAGGCCGCTGGCGCAGTGGCGCTGCAAATCACAGATTTTGCACCGGACACATTTCTGGCCGAAATGAACCTTGATGACCCGTTTGAACTGACCGGCCTTTATACCGGCACACCCCTGACTGAAAAATCCGTGATGGACCAACCTATGGAGCCAGACACCATCTGGCTGTTCCGGCGCCCGATCCTGGACGAATGGGTTGCGCGCGGGGATATTGAGCTGGGTGCGCTGATTGCACATGTGTTCATCCATGAGCTGGCCCATCATTTTGGCTGGTCCGACGGGGACATAGCAACCATCGCGCCGTGGCAGGACTGAATACGCCAAGGCCAATCACCCCGTCGCACTGCGGCAAGATCAGGCCGGATCACCCCGTTTAAAGGTAGCTCATAGCCTGAAGGGGATACCCCAAGGCGCTGAATCAACGGCGCAGCCCGCCGCGCCAGCTAACCGCGCGCTGCCAGCCCATCCGCCAGCACGGCATGCAGCATATCCGGCGGCACATCATCACAAACGAAGGCCGCACCAATGCCGCGTGCCAGAATGAAACGCAAACGCCCGTCCTGTACTTTCTTGTCCTGCCCCATCAACCCGATCAGCGCATCCGCAGATGGCAAATCCCCTGCAATATCGGCCAGATCAGTGGCCATACCCATCTGGCGCAAATGCGCGCGCACGCGGCCGGGGGTTTCTTGCGCGCAAAGTCCCATGCGTGCCGACAGATCGAACGCCAGCGCGCAGCCGATTGCAACGCCCTCGCCGTGCAACAGCCGCTCGCCATAGCCTGTGGCCGCTTCCAGCGCATGGCAAAATGTATGCCCAAGGTTCAAAAGCGCACGGTCGCCCTGTTCGGTTTCATCGCGCGCCACGATATCGGCTTTCATCTGCACAGACCGATGCACCGCATACTGGCGCAGCGCCTTGTCACCGTCCGCCATGGCGGGGGCATTGCGTTCCAGCCAGTCGAAAAACGCGCCATCCCCCAACAGCCCGTATTTCACCACTTCGCCATATCCGGCCAGAAAGTCGCGCCGCGGCAGGGTGTCCAGCAGATCAATATCCGCCAGAACAAGCGTTGGCTGATGAAACGCCCCGACCAGATTCTTGCCGTGGCGCGTGTTAATGCCGGTCTTGCCGCCCACGGAACTGTCCACCTGCGCCAGCAGCGATGTGGGTATCTGCACAAAACGCACCCCCCGGCGCAGCACAGCCGAGGCAAAGCCCCCCAGATCGCCGATAACACCGCCCCCAAGCGCCACAACCACATCGCGGCGTTCCACCTTTTCATCCAGCAGCCATTCCACGGCCTGTTGCAAACCATCCCAGCCCTTGGTTCCTTCACCCGGCGTCAGGGCAAGGGCTGTGCTGTCGATGCCTGCACGCGCCAGCCCCGCTTGCAACCCGTCCAGATGGGACGCGGCAACGCGGGTTTCCGTCAGAACAGGAACGCGCTTGCGGTGCAGCAGCGGCGCAAGCAGATGGCCAGCCTGCGCAAGCAGGCCCTGACCAATCACCACATCATAGGCGCGCGCGCCCAGCGGCACATGTACACGGTCGATAGTCATCCGGCATATCCTTCCAGCACATCAGGGCGCGTCGACAATTCTTTCAACACAGCGCGCGCCGTGTCGGCTATGGCATAACCCGGCTTTGTGTGCACTGCCAGATCCGCCTTGGAATAGTATGGCGCGCGGGTGGTCAGAAGCCCTGCCAGGGTTTCGCGCGGGTTGGCGGTGCGCAAAAGCGGGCGTGTCGATTTCTGACGCACACGCGCCCACAACAATTCAAGATCCGCCTTGATCCAGACAGACACGCCAAGGTCGGAAATCAAGGCCCGCGTTCCGGCATTCAGAAACGCGCCGCCACCCACGGACAGGATACCGGGGTGACCACGCATCAGACGTGCAATAACCTCTGCCTCTCGGGCGCGAAAAAACGATTCACCGTCGCGCTCGAATATCTCGGCAATACTCATTTGCGCGGCTTCAACGATTTCCTCATCCGAATCGCGGAAGGATACATTCAAGCACTGCGCCAATTCCCGGCCAACTGCTGTCTTGCCTGCCCCCATCATTCCCACAAGCACCACGGTTTTATGCAATTTCATGCCCAAGCTCCGCCCCTTCGCCCGCCCCTCAACAAGTTTTCGTGGCCTGCATTGTCCTTGTCGTGATATTGCGGCACTGTCAAAAGGGAAACCCCCCGCAGCGTTCTTCGTGAAAAGAGGGGCAGCTTAATGAAAGGCAGGCAGAATGCGACATCTGGTGCGGCTTATTCTGGTTCTGGCGGTGTTGGCCGGTCTGGCCGTCGTGGCCTATGCATATTTCGGGGACATGTCCGCCGAACAGCGCAGTTTCGAAACACCGGTGACACTGGACGTGAATTGAATCATAGCGTTACGCATATATCCTTGGCCCGTCACACAGGTCTGGCCGGACTGGTTCTTGCCTTTGCAATGACCCAGTCGCTGCCGCTTGGCGCGCAATCGCTACAGGCGGGGCGTCCGTTGAATGCGATAGACTGGCTGGAAGACGCCATGTCACACCCCATTCCACCCGACATGACCGAACATGACCACACCGACGGGACATTGCCCCCGATTGCGCCGCGGGGTGAGACGGATGACATTGCGGTGACCCCGCTGTCGCCGCCAGCACTGGATCAGGTTGGGCTGTTTGTCCCCGAACGCGCGGGCCTGCCGCGCGATCTGTGGGGACAAGCCCCCGTATCCGAGGTGCTGGCCGGTATTTCGGCCCTGCCAGTAGATACGGTCCCAAGTGCATTGCAACTGGAATACAGGGTGTTGCTTGCAGAATTCGCACCACCCGCACAATTGCAGCCGGAAACGCAAGGCACGGTGCTGAACGCGCGCGTGGACAAGCTGATGGCTATGGGTGCACTGGAACAAGCAACTCAACTGATTGATGCAGCCCCCGTGCGCACCGCAGCGCTGAATGCCCGCGCCTTCGACATTGCGCTGCTATTGGGCGAAGAAGACCGCGCCTGCGCCGATATGAGCGGCCAGATCACCACCGATTTCGGCCATGGCGCACAGATTTTCTGTCTGGCGCGCCGGGGCGACTGGCAGGCAGCCTATATGACATTGAATGTCACCAAGTCTTTGGGGCTGCTGGAGCAAAGTGAAGCGGCACTTCTGCTGCGGTTTCTGGAAGAAGAAGACGCCACATTCACCCCGCCCCCGCCTGCCGAATTGTCGCCATTGGGCTGGCGCATCCTAGAAGCACTGGGCGATCCGGTGCCCACCGCCAGCCTGACTGTGGCCTATGCCTATGCCGATCTGCGTGGCACAAGCGGCTGGCGCGCACAGCTTGATGCCGCAGAACGCCTGACGCGCGCGGGTGTCATGCAGCCCAACCGCCTGCTGGGCCTTTATGCACAGCGCCGTCCCGCCGCATCAGGCGGGGTGTGGGAACGCGTGCGCGCCGTGCAATCGCTGGATCAGGCCCTTGCAACCGGTGACAGCACGGCCCTGTCACAGGCGCTGACAACCGCGTGGCCCCAGTTCGTCAGTGTGGAACTGGAAGTGGCCTTTGCACAGATGTTTGCCGAAGCCCTGACCGAAGGCAGGGTAGATCCCGCTTCGCTGGACACCACCGCGCGCGGCATCGTCTGGCATATACTGCTTCTGGCGCAAACCCGGTTGGATCTGGCTGCGCAACTTGCCCCCAACACAAGCACGGCACGGCTTGCAACTGCTTTAGCATTGCACGAAACAGACCTGCCTGCTGTCGATAATTCGTCCATGGCCGCAGCCATTGCGCAGGCATTTTCCCCCGATGACGACACACCGGACAATGCACCCCAGCGCCCCGCCACATCGGGCGGAATTGTGCTGCTGGACGGGTTGAACAATATTGCCCATGCCGCCATAGGCGATCCGCGTGCGGCACGGCTGGGCCTACAGGCCTTGTTGTCGTTGGGGCTGGACAGCGCAGCGCGCCAGATTGCGGTCGAATTGCTGCTGCTTGAACGACGTGGATAGGACATGACGCTGCATCAGGATTACCGATGGATTTCCACGTTCCTTGATGCCACCGCCGCCGAGGCAGGCGCGGCGCGCAATACCCAACTGGCTTATGGCCGTGATTTGCGTGATTTTGCCGATTGGGCACAATCAAAATCGCTGGGCTTTGAAAGCCTGACGCGTGCGGATATCGAAGCCTATCTGGTGTATTGCGACGCGCAAGGGCTGGCGCGCACCACACGCGCGCGGCGCTTGTCCTCCATCCGCGCGATGTATCGCTTTGCCTATGCCGAAGGCTGGCGCAGCGATGACCCTGCCAGCCGCATCAGCGGTCCCGGCAAGTCAAGAAAACTGCCAGATACCCTGTCGCATGACGACATATCAGCCTTGCTGGACGCGGCACGCGCAACCGGCCGGACCGATGCCGACCGGCTGCGCAACACCTGCCTGATGGAATTGCTGTATGCCACCGGCCTGCGCGTCACGGAACTTGTCGGCCTGCCGGTTGCGGCGGTGCGCGGTGATCCGCGCATGATCCTTGTGCGCGGCAAGGGCGGGCGTGAACGCATGGTGCCACTGTCAAAGCCCGCGCGCACTGCCCTGACAGACTGGCTGGCACATTGGGACCGACAGGCCGCGGAATTGCGTGCAAAACGCCTGCCGGAGCCGCGCTTTCTGTTCCCGTCCAGCGGGCGTGACGGGCATTTCAGCCGCGTTGGTTTTTTCCTTGTGCTTAAGGAAATCGCGCTAAGGGCCGGTCTTGACCCTGCACGCATCAGCCCGCATGTGCTGCGCCATGCCTTTGCCACGCATCTGCTGGCCGGCGGGGCGGATTTGCGCGCGATCCAGACACTTCTGGGTCATGCCGACGTGTCCACGACAGAAATCTACACCCATGTTCTGGAAGAACGGCTTAAGACGCTGGTGCTGGACCATCATCCGCTTGCAAAGCCATGAAATCCAGCACGGATTGCGCAGCGCGCAACCCCGGCGGGGTGCCCCCCTGCCCCAGCCGCGCCATTGTCAGGCCCATGGCGTCAAACTGCGCGCTTCGGGCACCTGCATCATTCAGCAACGTTTTCAACGCGGCCGCAATCCGGTCGGGCTGGCAGTCATGCCCCAGAAATTCCGGGATTGCGCGTGTTTCCGACACCAGATTGACCAAGGTGACCGTATCCAGCTTGATCAGGCGTTGCGCCAGAAAACGCGTCAGCGGGGCGACATCATAGGCAATGACCATGGGCGTGCCATTCGCGGCCAGTTCCAGCGACACAGTGCCTGATGCCGCCAACGCCAGATCCGCCGCGCCAAACGCTGCGCGCTTGGCGGCGCTGTCGTCCAGCACCTCGGCGCGCACCGGCCATTGCGCCACTTGCGCGCGCATGAAATCTGCCTGCGCGCGCACCGTGGGCACCAGAATGCGCGCGTTTTGCGGCAGGGCCTGTGCCAGCGCCAGACCGAAACGCGGCGCAAGGCGCGCGATTTCCCCCCTGCGTGATCCCGGCAAGGCCAGCACCAACGGGCCATCATGCCCCCCTGCGCGCAACTGTTCGATGTCAGACGCTGGCGCGCGCGGTTCAGACACGACGGGGTGGCCCACAAAATCGCAACTCATGCCCGCCGCCTGCATGTAGGGCGGTTCAAACGGCAACAGCGCAAGCACATGATCCACCAACGGGGCCATTCGCGCCGCACGCTTTGGCCGCCACGCCCAGACAGACGGTGCCACATAATGCACAACACGAAGCGCGGGCCGCGCTGCACGCACCAGCTTCAGCACGCGCAGGCAAAAATCGGGGCTGTCGATGGTGATCACGACATCAGGCGCAGCACGGGCAATTGCAGCGGCAGTTTCACGGATACGCGCGCGCAACATGCGGATACGCGGCAGCACCTCTGCCAGCCCCATCACGGATAGATCCGACATCGGGAACAAGGACACCAATCCCTGTTCGGCCATAGCATCGCCACCGACACCCGTGAATTCCGCATGCGGGGCCAGTTCGCGCAACCCTGCCATCAGCGCGCCCCCCAGCTTATCGCCAGACGGCTCGCCCGCGATGATAAAGACCTTCAAGGCGCGTCCATGGCCCAAAGGAAAACCCCAAGCATATTGGCCTGCGTCAGCATTTGTTCACGATCAATCAGCAACACGCCCCCTGCGTCAAAGGCAATACCGCGCAGCCCGGCTTGATGTATGGCGGCCACCGTGTCCGGTCCCAATGCGGGCAGATCGATCCGGCGGTCCTGATCGGGCTTCGGGGCCTTGCAGAACACCCCGCCCGCTGGCAATTCCACACCGCGCGCGCGCAATTCAGCCAGATGGGCCAGCATGACATCGGTGCCCGGCAAGGCCTCGACCGCCAGGCACTGGCCGCGCGCGGTCACGCAGCCCTGCCCCACATCAGCAGCCCCCATCACCTGCAACACACGAAAACCGCGCATCGCATCCTTTTTATCCTGCGATGATGGCTGCGCGTCAGTCAGAACCCCCGCATCTGCCAGCAATTCGGGACAGATATCCTGCGCACCAACAACATCAATGCCCCATTCGCCCATCAGGGTAATCACTTCGCGCAGCGTGCCATCATCGCCCTGTTGCATTGCCGCCATGATCCGCGGCAAAAGCTGCACGGTGGCAGGATCAATCAGCGACGGGTCCAGCCGCGGGCGGTGGACAGCGCCCGCGAATACCGCACGCGTCACGCCCTGATCTTGCAGGCGATCCAGAAATGGCACCAGTTTTTCCAGCCGGAAGCGTTCTACCGTTCCATGCGCGGGTGTAAGGCTTTCAAAGCCCTCCATCTCGGCCAATAGCGGGGTTTCGCCTGCGGATTGCAGGCGTTCGGCCAGCAAATGCGGCAAACGGCCCTTGCCGGTTATCAGCGCAGTGCGGGTCATTTCGGGCGCAAAAAGCTGCGGTGGCTGTTTTCAGTGAAGAAACTGGCCATCTGTTGCACGGCTTCTGAATCGCTGTCTTGTAGCAGGGCTTGTGCCATGTCCGCCAATGAACCGTCACCCGTCGCCAGCCGCTTATAGGCCGCACGCAATGCCGAAATATCATCCCGTGCCATACCGCGCCGCTTCAGGCCGATCAGGTTCAACCCTTCCAGCGTGCCGTCAGGACCAGCAACCAGACCGAACGGCATGACATCATGGGTCACGCGCGTCAGCCCGCCGATCATCGCACCTTCGCCAACGCGCACGAACTGGTGCACGCCGGCCAGCGCACCAATGATGACATTGGTTTCAATAATCGCATGGCCCGCAACGCCGACATAATTTGCCAAAATGACATTATCGGCGATCTGCGCATCATGGCCGACATGCGCGCCCGCCATGATCAGGCAGTTATCCCCGATACGCGTCACGCCCCCGCCACCATCCGTGCCGATATGCAGTGTGGCATTTTCACGGATACGGCATTTCTTGCCCACAATCAGCCGCGTGCGTTCGCCCGCGTATTTCAGATCCTGCGGAATTTCACCCACAGACGCGAAGGAAAAAATGGTGCAGCCATCGCCAATATCGGTCCATCCGGTGACAAGCGCATGCGGTTTGACAGTCACGCCACGCCCCAGCGTGACCTCGGGTCCGATAATGGCGAAGGGGCCGATTTTGCAATCAGGCCCTATGGTGGCACCATCGTCCACGACCGCCTTGGGATGAATATCTGCGCTGGGGTCTATCATGCCCGCACTCATTCCGCTGTCTTGGTGCTGGCGTCTATCATCGCGGCAAATTCTGCCTCGGCAGCGATCTGCCCGTCCACCTTGGCCACGCCTTCGAACTTCCAGATTTTGGTAGACCCACGTTTGACCTGCACATGCAATTCCAGCACATCACCGGGCACGACCTTGCGCCGGAACTTGGCCTTGTCGATGGACATGAAATATACCAACGGTGCCTTGTCGCCAAAGCCTACCGACAGGCCCACAAGAACGGCCGCAGTTTGCGCCATTGCCTCGACGATTGTGACGCCGGGCATGATGGGCGCGCCGGGGAAGTGGCCTTGAAAATGTGGTTCGTTAAAGGTGACATTCTTGATGCCGACCGCAGATTGCCGCGCCACCACGTCGCGCACCTTGTCGACCAGCAAAAAAGGATACCGGTGCGGAATGATCTTCATGATCGTGGCAAGGTCGGCCTCTGTCGGGATAGTGTGGTCGTGCGGGTGCGCGTGGTCGGTCATATAAGGCTTCCTTCACTTTTGCTCACGGCCTGAACGCCCCACCACTGCGGGATGCAGCCAAATCTGCGCTGATCTACCAAGCTGGAGCCAGCGTGACAAGCGGCCCGACACGCCCATTTTCAGGGCACACGCAGCGGATTGGGCGAGGGGGTGCCGTCACCTATCTCTTCATTCAGCGCTGTGATGGCCTGTTCGGTCATGTCCATGCCCGACACACCAATGATGACGGCGCGCGAATCAATCAACACCTGCGCGCCTTCGGTGACCAATACCTGTTGCAAAACCGGGGCGGCCAGTTGAAAGAAGCGGCGCTGTTCGGCGTCTTCATACATGCTCAGACGCTGGCGTTTTTCAGCCTGTGACCGGCGGATTGCTTCGGCTTCGCGGTCAAAGGCTTCGGCTTCGGCCCGAAAGTCTGCCGGGGCCATATCGGGGCGCGCTTCTGTCAGTTCCAGCTCGCGCGTGGTCAACTGCTCCATCAACTCTTCGTTTTCAGCTTCCAGTGCACGCGATGCCGCATCGATTTCAGCCTCGACCCGCTGCCCGAAATCGGAATCGCGAAACAGGCGTTCTTCATTCAATGTGCGCAGTTGAAGCGTCGGCGCAGCCTCGTCAAAGGTTTGCCCAAGGGAAAACCCCTGCATGCCCTGCGCAAAGGCGGGGGCGGCAAGCTGAATGCCTGCCGCCCCGATCCATGCCAAGACCCAATCGGGCCGCAGCATCAGAAGCTCGAAACGATCGTGAAGTCGAAATTCTGCGCGCGATCATAGGAACGCTTGCGGATGGGCCGCGAGAAGTCGAACCGCAACAGGCCCAAGGGGCTGTCCCAGAACAGCGACACACCCAAAGTGGCGCGCAGGTGCATCTTGTTGGAATTCTCGCCGGTTGAATCGAACATGTCGACACCGGCAAGCCCCGTCGTGCCATCCACACCCCAGACAGAACCGACATCTGCAAAAACACCGCCGCTTAGGCCGTATTCTTCGGGTGTGCCCAACGGAAAGCGAGCTTCCGCAGATGCCACGAAATACCGGTTGCCACCCAGAACGTCTTCGTTTTTCGCGCCAAAATCGCGCGGACCGGATTCACCGGGGCGGAAACCGCGCATCACGTTGGCCAGTTGGAACCGTTCGCGGAAGCGCGAATTGCCGTTGACCATATGCAGCATCCCTGCGCGCACATCGCCTGTCAGGGTCACATCTTCGTTAAACACTGCCATCTCATAGCCGGCGCGCGCTTCGGATTTCACAAACCTACGGCTTTGATTGCCGACACCGAAATCCTGCGAAAAGCTGAAAACCATCCCGCGTGTCGGGTCGATGCCAACCTTGCGCGTATCAAAGCTATAGGTATAGCCAAGCGATCCGGTCACGGCTGTGCCCGCATCTTCGTCCAGCCGAATGCGTTCGGATGAATTTTCAGAAAGCCCGCGCAGACGGTCCATCACCAGACCCTGACGCACCTGCAGACGCCCGAATTCACTGACCGGAAAGCTAAGCGAGTTTCGCAGAAACGCTTCGCGCGTGTCGAAATTGGAATTCAACGACGACGTTTCCTGATACCCGATGCCCAGCGTGTAGGACAGGTCGCGATCAAACAGTGCCGGTTCGGTAAAGAACAGCGAAATGTCGCGAGATCCCTTGATCACGTTGAACGCAACGGCCACTTCCTGACCACGGCCAAGGAAGTTCAACTCGGAAAAGCTGATCCCGAACCCGATACCTTCGCTGGCAGCATAGCTGACCGAAAAGCCAAGCGAGCCTGTCGTGGTTTCTTCAACCTCGACATCCAGAATGGCCTGATCGGGGGCGCTGCCCGCGCGCGGTTCAACCGACACATCCGAGAAGTAGTCAAGCGCACGAATACGTTCTGCCGCTTCGCGAATCTCGCGCGGGTTCAGCGGATCCCCTTCGGCGGAGCGGAACTGGCGACGAATGACGCGGTCTTGCGTAGTCGTGTTGCCCTGAATGTCGATCCGTTCGACCAGAATACGATCACCGCGCACAAGGGCGAATTCAACGTCAATCGTCTGCGTGCGGTTGTTGCGGGTAAATCGCGGTTCCGCGCGGATGAATCGCAGCCCCTGCCGTTCGGCGCGCTGTTCAAGCCGCGCAATATTCAGATCCAGCGTGTTGGGGGTAAAAAGCGCCCCTGCCGGGATTTGCACATCACCTTCGTAATCGGCGGCATTGATCCCCTCAACCTCGCTGACGACGGTGACATTGCCAAAGCGGTATTGCTGGCCTTCGCGCAGATTGAACGTCAGAAAGAACCTGTCGCGCTCGCGTGCAATTTCCGGTGTCACCGACAGGATTTCAAAATCAACATAGCCGCGCGACAGGTAGAAATCTGTCAGAAGCTGGCGATCCAGCGCAATACGTTCGGCAATGAACGTATCACTTTGGATGATCAGGCGCAGGATGCCTGCCTGTTTGGTGCTAAGTACCTGACGCAGGCGATAGTTTGAAAACGCGCTGTTGCCGACAAAGGAAATACGCTCAATCTCGACCACGTCGCCTTCGCGGATGACAAAAGCCAGATCGACACGGTTGTTGCCACGCGGCAGCACTTCGGGCGTCACTTCAGCAGCGGTGCGGCCACGGCGGTTATACAATTCGGCGATGGCACGCGCGTCCGCTTCGACCGTCGACGGGGACAATACGCGGCCAGCGGTTGTTTGCACAACTTCGGCGATCACATCGTCATCCAGACGACGGTTGCCTTCGAAGTTCACGACACCAATGATCGGATATTCCTGCACAGTAATGGCCAGCGTGTTTCCACGCGGTTCGACTGATACGTCTTCAAACAGGCCGGACCCCGACAATTGCGATATTGCCGCGTTTATCTGCGCCGCACTCACACTTTGGCCGGGCCTGATTCCCGCAAGTCCGATGATGGTGGAATCATCCACCCGCACATTACCGTCAATCGCAACATTAGAAAATTGGAAATTCTGCGCCTGTGCGGGTGCAACAAACGCAAAATTTACCAATGAAAAAAGACAAAAAAACGCCGCAGCAAAGAAGTGCGCATTCGCGCCCCCATCCCTTGTTTGCGACGGCAGCATCCCATGAATTCCGCGCATATCCGGCCCCGTATTTCCGCATTATTGTTAGTTCACTGCCTAGCGACTAAAGACAAAAGAGTCAAAGCAATCGCAGCCCCAATTCATCTTGGTGCAATGGTGTTGCTTGTAGAGCAGCGCGAAACGCGAAAAAGCGTGCGACGGGCGCACGCTTTCGGAAATCGGGGAAACCTTGCAGCGCTTAGAGCGGCGGCACAATCTCATGGGGCGTATACCCCAGATAGATGGACACCCCGCCCGCCAGCGCCATACCCGCAGCAATCAACCCGATGACAAGCACCCGGTCAGCAATGGTTTGCCAAACGATACGCACGTTTTCCAGTTCACTGTCGATATATGCCATCCGAGCCTCCTGATTACGTATCGTATTTCAGGAAAATTGGGCGCGAATGGGGCAGTGCCGTGTCAGCACAATGACAGCACCGCGCGACCCCACCCCGTTTGCACCGCGCATCAGCTTAGCATGTCAGATCCGTAAACAATGCAAAGGCAAACAGCGTCAGCACCAGCGTCAGGCCTATCGCCATAAGCACGCGCACTGCCCTGTCATCTGCGGGGCGCCGCATGATGGCTTCATAGGCATAGAACACCAGATGCCCGCCATCCAGCGGCGGAATTGGAAACAGGTTCAAAAACCCGATCGCTACGGACAAAACCGCGATGAACCAGACCAACTCGAACACCCCGTCACTGGCCATCGCAGCCGAGGCTTCGGCAATCCCGATCGGGCTGGACAGGTTGCATGTGCTGATCTGCCCCAGAACCATGTAATATAACCCCTCGACCGAGGTGCGCAGCACACGCCAGATTTGCGTGGCTGCCATGGTTGCGGCATCGGTCACGCTTGGGGTCTGTGTCGCATATTCGAACACGCCCCCTGATGTCAGACCAATCAGATACCGGGTTTCAAACCCGCCATCTGGCAAGGGCAGGTCCGTGCTGCGCGGTACCAACGTCAGGTCCAGCAGATCACCATCGCGCCAGACCGTCAGGTCCAGCGCGGCGCCGCCGGATTCTGCAACCAGTTCGCGCAATTCGCGAAAGGTTGCGATGGGCGTGCCGTTGATGGCGGTGATCACATCGCCGGTTTGCATGCGCGCCTCGCGTGCTGCGGATTGCAGTGCCACCGATCCGGCCAGCGGCGGTTGCGGGTGCGGCCCGGTCACTTGCAGCACACGTCCGTCCCGGTCCACGCGGTAATCCAGCACAGCCTGCGCAGGCAAGGTTTCGGCGGCGGTCAGAAAGTCGCCCAATGTCGCGGTTTCGACCCCTTCGACAGCCAGAATGCGATCACCCTGTTCCAACTCGAAGGGTTGCGCTGGCAGGGCGGTGATTTCACCCACAATAGGTTCATCAACAGCAACGCCCTGCACCATAATCAATGCCGCAAATACAAAGAACGAAAAGATAAAATTGAAAACCGGCCCCGCTGCCACAGTTGCCGACCGCGCCCAAAGGGGGGCACCATGCATGGTGCGGCGGCGCGCGCGTTCGTTCATGGCCGATAGTGCATCCGCATCCTTGCCGGATGCAGCATCCGCATCGCCTGCGAATTTTACATAGCCCCCCAGCGGAATTGCAGCAACCTGCCAGACAGTGCCGCGCCGGTCCTTGCGGCTGGCCAGAACCGGCCCGAACCCGATTGAAAACACATCCGCATGAATACCGGACCAGCGCCCGACGATGTAATGGCCATATTCATGCACAGCCACAATGATCGAAAGCACCACTACAAACGCAGCGATTGTATAGAAAAAATTGCCAAAACTGGGCAGAAACCCGATCAGATCCAAGTGCTTTCCCCTTTGTCGCGCCGAACAGGGCGGCGCTTAGTTTCCTTTGGACATGCGCGACACCAGTTCGCGCGCTGTCACTCTTGCCATTTGGTCCATTGCCTGCACGGTTTCAAGCGCGCGCACCGGCGCTGTCAGCCCGCTGTCAGATATAAGCCTGTCCAGCGTGCGATCCACCAGCCGCGCCATATCCATGAAACCGATACGCCCTGCGATAAATTCATCCAGTGCCACCTCTTTGGCGGCGTTGAATACCGCGCCTGCGTGGCCGCGCAATTCCATCACATGGCCCGCAATGCGCAGGGCAGGAAAACGGTCGGGGTCCGGCGCTTCAAATTCCAGCTGGCGCAGGGTGGCGAAATCCAGCCTTGGCACCGGCAATGCGGCACGTTCAGGCCAGTTCAGCGCATATCCGATGGCATGGCGCATGTCGGGCATGCCCATATGCGCCATCATCGCCCCGTCCCGAAAGCCCACCATGGCATGCACAATGGATTGCGGATGAAGGACGGTTTCGATCTGCGCCGGATCAAGGCCAAAGAATTCGCGCGTCTCAATCAACTCCAGCGCCTTGTTGAACATGCTGGCCGAGTCGATGGTGATACGCTGGCCCATGGACCAGCTTGGATGAACCTGCGCCTGCGCCAATGTGGCCGCTTCCAGCTGCCCCTTTGTCCAGCTTCGGAACGGGCCACCCGATGCGGTGATGATAACACGTTCGACAGCACTGATATCTTCGCCGGCCAGCGCCTGAAAAACAGCGGAATGTTCGCTGTCTACAGGCAGGATACGTCCGCCATGCTGCGCGGCACAGGCCAGCATCAACGGCCCGGCTGTCACCAGCGATTCCTTGTTGGCCAGCGCCAGCGTGGCCCCCTGGGACAAGGCGCGAAATCCGGGCACCAATCCCGCAGCACCCACGATTGCGGACATGACCCAGTCCGTGGGCCGGTCGGCGGCATCGATCAAGGCTTGGGTTCCTGCCGCAACGGCAATTCCGCTTCCTGCCAGCGCGTCCTGCAACCCCTGATAGCAATCGTCATACGCGGTCACTGCAATATCGGCCTGCAAGGCCCGCGCCTGCTGCGCAAGCCGTGTGACATTGCGGCCCCCCGTCAGCGCAACAACGTGAATATCGGAACGGCGCGACAACAGATCAAACGTGCTCTCTCCGATGGACCCTGTGGCCCCGAACACAGAAACCCGCCTCACATCAGGCCCCTGCCGTTTGCGAAAACGCCAGCGCCATCAGGCCGGTTTCGGTCAGGAAAAGCACCATCAACGCCGCCGCAATCATGGCATCAAAGCGGTCCATCACGCCCCCGTGACCGGGAATAAGGTTCGAGCTGTCCTTGACGTCCGCATGGCGTTTGATCGCGCTTTCGGCAATATCGCCTGCCTGCCCCGCCATCGCCACCAGCACCGACACAACCACCAAACCGGCACCGCCCCCCAGCACCCCAATGAACGCCCAACCTATCACGACCGCAACAACCCAGCCCGCAACCGTGCCCGACCATGTTTTTTTCGGGCTGACACGCGGCCACAGCTTCGGCCCGCCAAAAATGCGGCCTGCAAAATATCCCGCCACATCAGACCCGATGACCAGCAGCACCAGCCACAGCACCCATTCCCAGCCATAAACATTGCGCAGCACGATAAGCCCCAGCCCCGCAAACAGGATAAGTGCCAGATAGGCCGCCGCAATACCCCTGTCCTTCGGGAAACGCCATGCCAGCAACACCACAGCCAGCACCAGTGCCCCCAGAACCAGTTCCCCTGTCAGTTTCGCGGAAAACACCCACAGCGCGACCGCAGCCGTAAACCCAGCCCCTTCGGCCTTGCCGAAGGGGGCGGCAGGCTCCAGCATCCGGGTCAGTTCCCAGATCATCAACCCGGTCAGGACATAGACCAGAAGTTCAAACGCAAACCCGCCCGCCCAGACGGCAGCAATACCAACCACAGCCATAGCCAGCCCCGACAGGGCACGCGCGCGCAGGTCGCTGAAACTTGCAGCACTCATACGTTAACCCCGCCAAAGCGCCGCTCGCGCAAGGAAAAATCTTTCAGAATATTTTCCATCGTCTTGGGGCTGAAATCAGGCCAAAGTGTTGGCGTGAAAACATACTCGGCATAGGCCGCCTGCCACAGAAGAAAGTTCGACACACGGAATTCCCCGGATGTGCGCACAACAAGATCAGGGTCCGGCAGATCGCGCGTATCCAGATAGCGCGACAGGACATTGTCGTCTATTTCATCCGCGTCCAGCTTGCCTGCCGCCACATCGCGCGCCATCGCGCGTGACGCGCGCGCGATTTCATCACGGCCACCGTAATTCAGCGCAACCGACAAATGCACCCTGTCATTGCCTGCGGTTTCGGTTTCGATCCACTGGATTAGCACCTGCAAATCATCATCTAGCCGCGTCCGGTCGCCGATAAAGCGCAAGCGCACGCCTTCGCGCTTCATGCGGCCCGCTTCGCGACGGATGTAGCGGGCGAAAAGGGACATCAGCCCAAGCACTTCTTCGGTGGACCGCTTCCAGTTTTCTGTCGAAAAGGCGTAAAGCGTCAGATAGCGGATGCCCAGTTCGGGGCATACCTCGACCAGTTTACGCACCTGTTCGGCCCCTTTGCGGTGCCCGACAAGACGCGGCCAGCCACGGTTTTGCGCCCAGCGCCCGTTCCCGTCCATGATCACTGCAACATGCAGATCCCGCGACGGCGCGGGAAATTCATGGCCTGACTGGGCTGACTTGTCGAACATCATTCACCAAAACCCTTCACAGCTGGACCCCTCCAGTGCGTATGACCGGATCACACCTGCATAATTTCTTCCTGCTTGCCATCCAGGGCCTTATCAACATGAACGATATAGCTGTCGGTCAGGTCCTGTATTTCTTCAGACCAGAGTTTCTGCTCATCCTCGGACATGCCGGCGGCTTTTGCCTTCTTGATCTGGTCCATACCGTCGCGGCGCACATTGCGGATGGCCACGCGCGCGTGCTCGGCATACTGCGCGGCAACGCGTGTCAGCTCGCGGCGGCGTTCTTCATTCAGTTCGGGGATCGGCAGCATGATGATAGTGCCGTTCAACTGCGGGTTTATACCAAGACCGGATTCGCGGATTGCGCGTTCAACCTTGCCGACAAGGCCCTTGTCCCAGACATTGATCGTCACCATACGCGGTTCGGGCACGTTGACACTGCCGACCTGATTGATGGGCGTCATCTGGCCATAGGCTTCAACCATGATGGGTTCCAGCATCGATGCCGACCCCCGCCCTGTCCGCAATGACGCAAATTCGGTTTTCAACGCGCCCATGGCACCATCCATGCGGCGCTTCAGATCATCCAGATCAATCTCAATCTCTTCTGACATCTTCGTTTTCCCTGTCACTGGGCCAGCATCGCATGATGCAGCAAGCTTCCCGTCTTCTATCGCCAACACCGCAACTTTGTAAGCCCGTGTTGACCATCCTGTTAGTCCGAAACGCGGGTATATGTCCCTTCGCCACGCAGAATGCCGCTAAATCCGCCGGGTTCATCCAGCGAAAACACAATGATCGGCAGGTGATTGTCGCGCGCCAGCGCAATGGCAGACGCATCCATCACCTGCAAATGTTTGACCAGCACATCATCAAAACTGATGGTGTCAAAACGGCGTGCATCGGCATGCTTCTTAGGGTCTTTGTCATAGACCCCGTCAACCTTGGTGCCCTTGAAAATAGCCTCGCAGGCCATTTCATTGGCGCGCAATGTGGCGGCAGTGTCGGTGGTGAAATAAGGGTTGCCGGTGCCCGCCGCAAAAATGCACACGCGCTTTTTTTCAAGGTGTCGCACCGCGCGGCGGCGGATATACGGCTCGCAGACCTGATCCATCGGAATGGCGCTGATAACACGTGTGAAGACGCCCAGATCTTCCAGCGCGGCCTGCATGGCCAGCGCATTCATCACTGTGGCCAGCATGCCCATATAATCGGCGGTGGTGCGTTCCATCCCTTGTGCGGACCCCTGCAACCCGCGAAAGATATTGCCGCCGCCAATAACCATGCAGATTTCGACGCCCATTTCATGCACCGATTTGACTTCATGCGCGATGCGCGCGACGGTTGGCGGGTGCAGGCCATAGCCCTGATCCCCCATCAGCGCCTCGCCCGAAATTTTCAGCATCACACGTTTATAGGTGGTGCGGGGTTCTGGGACATCACTCATGGGGCAATCCTTTTTTTGGCGGGTGCAGCAGCAACTTACGGCAGGGCGCTTTCATCACGCTGCAAAATGTCGGAAAACGGGCGCAGGTTCAATGTGAAAGCGGGCAGAGATGCAGGAAATGACCGACCCTTCGCGCGATGCGCTGTTAAAGTTGCAGGCGCAACCGCCGGATGTGACGCGGCCCGTGTTACTGGCAGGTCCGACAGCAAGCGGAAAATCGGCGCTGGCACTTTGGCTGGCATGCGCGCAGGGGCGTGTTGTCATTAATGCCGATGCGTTGCAGGTCTATGATATGTGGCACACCCTTAGTGCGCGCCCTGACGCGCATGAAACCGCACAGGCGCCACATTTCCTGTATGGATGCGTTTCGCGCGGGCAGGACTGGTCGGTGGGACATTGGCTGCGCGCTGTGCAACCGCTGCTGGCGCGCCACCCCAACCCGGTCATCGTGGGGGGAACGGGGCTTTATTTTCGGGCGCTGACCGAAGGGCTGGTCGAAATTCCGCCAACGCCTGCCGAAATTCGCGCACAAGCTGACCAGCATATGGCAGAAAATGGTGCTGCCGCCTTGCTGGCCGAACTCGACCCGGCAACCGCTGCGCGGATCGACACGGCCAACCCCGCCCGCATTCAGCGCGCATGGGAAGTGTTGCGCACCACCGGACGCGGGTTGGCCGACTGGCAAGACGACACCCCGCCCCCCCTGCTACCCTATGACCACACGACACCCTATGTCATGCGCCCCCCCAAGGACTGGCTGAACGCCCGAATCGATTCGCGGTTCGAGCAGATGATTGCAGCAGGCGCGCTGGATGAAGCGCGCGCGGCGCTGCCGCACTGGACGCCCGGCGCGCCCTGGACCAAGGCCATCGGCGCGCCAGAGTTGATTGCCCATCTGCAAGGCCACATGTCGTTGTCGGATGCCATGGATGCCGCTAAACTTGCCACGCGCCAATACGCCAAGCGGCAGCGCACATGGCTCAGAAACCGCATGCAAGGCTGGATTTCCCTGCCATAAACGCAATTTCACCCGAAAGTCAGAGTCACAGAATTGCCACGCCGGTCAGAAAACTGGCCGATCTGACACATATGCGTGACTGATTTTCCTTTTCCTGCGCCGCTTCGGTCTTACTGTCGCCAAGGTCTTGGGGGACAGATGACGCATGATGCAAATACCTGAACAACCGTCACGCCTGCGCATGCAATCGCTGGCGAAGCTGGCCAACAGCCCGAAATGGCAACTGGAAACATTACGCGCCCTGAACGAGCCGCTGTTTCTTTGGTTCACCCATGGGCAAGGGCGCATCACCATCGCCGGCAGTGCGCGCGGGTTTCACCCGCATAATGCGATTTTCATACCTGCGGGCGTCATGTTCAACTTTCAGGTGATGACGCGCGTGCAGGGCATGGCAATTTACTTCGGTCATGGCCATGGCCTTAGCCTGCCGGATATTCCCTTGCATCTGCGCTTGCGCGAAGGGGGCCACCAGTCCGAGGTGGGCCGGATCATCGATGCCATTCACCGCGAACTGGATGGCGGGCGCCCGCTGGCCGAACGCGCGGCACTGTGTCAGGTGGGTTTGCTGTCCGTCTGGCTGGACCGCCACCGTGCAGAGCAAGTGAAAGATACCGCCCAGGCCGGACCGCGCAATGCCAATGAACGGCTAACCGCGCGCTACACGGCACTTCTGGAACGCGAATTCGGATCTTCATTGAATATTTCGGATTATGCGACGGCACTGGGCGTCACACCCACACATCTTACCCGCGCCTGCCGCGCCAGTTGCGGGCGCACCGCACTTGCGCTTCTACAGGACCGCCGCCTGTATGAAGCGCGCCGCATGCTGTCCGAAACGACAGTTCCCGTCCAGGACATTGCCCGCGGGCTTGGGTTTTCCACGGCCGGATATTTTGCCCGCGCTTTCGCGCAGCAAACCGGCCAACCGCCCACGGCATGGCGCAAGGCGCATGCCGGCATAACGCGTCACTGATCCGGGGGGCGCGGCTGCGGCTTGTTTGCGCGGCATCTGTCCGAACAATACCGCACATCCTGCCAGACGCGCGCCCATTTCCTGCGCCACGCAAATGGTCGCCCGCATGTGGCGCATATCTTTTGCGGCAAGTCCGGTTTGCGGCGCATGCGGGCCATGTCACAAATCCAGCCGCAACTGTGCCGGGTCTTCCTTGCGGCGGCGCGCGGACGCCGCCTGACGCAGGAACGCCGCGCTGCTGCGGTCACTTCCGCGCGCACGCGATGCGTGTTTATGCGCAACCGCCTGCGCCACGTCGTGAAAGCCCGCCTGTCTGCGCAGCCCCCAAAGTGTGTCGCGCGCAAATTTTCCGGCCTGCGCCAGATCGACAACCGGCGCGGGATATCGCTGCCCCAATACGCGCCGCCCGTCCGGCCATGTCCAGGGCGTGTGAATATGCGACTGGGGCACATTGGCCAATTCAGGCACCCAAGCCTTTATGAAACGCCCGTCAGGGTCGTGGTCCAGCCCCTGTTTAAGCGGATTGTAAATCCGTATCGTGTTTATCCCTGTGGTGCCCGATTGCATTTGGCATTGCGACCAGTGAATCCCCGGTTCATAATCCGTGAACATCCGCGCCAGATGCGGGCCGGTATCGCGCCAGTCCAGCCAAAGATGATAGCTGGCAAATGACATCAGCATTGCGCGCATGCGGAAATTCAGCCAGCCGGTGGCATTCAGATAGCGCATGCAGGCATCGACAAAGGGAATGCCGGTTTCCCCTTGCGCCCATGCCCGCAAAAGGTCTTGATTTTGCCCGCGCGGGCGTAATTTCTCATGCGCCGGATGCAGGCACATGTTTTCCATCTGCGGTTCATCTTCCAGTTTCTGGATGAAATGGTCCCGCCATGCCAAACGCTTGCCGAAGCTGGTGAACGCAGCCGCCCAGCCGCCCTGCCCTGCGTGATCCGCGCGCGCCTGCTGGCGGGCATGCTCGACCTCGCGGACAGACAAAACCCCCAGCGCCAGATACGGCGACAATCGCGAACAGGCACGTTCCGCCGTCAGCGGTGACGACATTTGCGCCCGATACCCCTGCCCGCGCGTTTCCAGAAATGTCTGCAAGGTATGCGTTGCGGCCTGATGCCCGCCACGCTGGCGGCTTGGGCAGGCGTCGGGTTTCAGGCGCAAGGCCTTTGCATCCGGCAAATGCTGTAGCGTTGCAATCTCTGGCTGGACCGGGGCCAGGGCTTGCGGCGGGTCCGCGACGGGCAGGGACATGAATTGCGCGCGCTGCCTTTGCCAGCCATCACGCGATTTCAGCCGGCGCACCACACCCGATTGCGGCAATTCCAGCCACTCGACGCCCGCATCGCGCGCCCACGCCCCCACACGCCGGTCGCGCGCATATGTCCAGCCATTGCCGGTTTCTTCATGGCTGATCATCCGCGTTACACTATGGCGTTGGCACAGCCGCGCCAGTTCCTGCGCCGCGTCCCCCATGCGAATGACAAGCGGCTGACCAAGGCGCGCCAGTTCCTCTCGTAAACTGTGCAGGCATTGGGCGGTGAACGCCCATTGCCGCCCGGATGTGTCAGATAATGCCCAATAGTCGGGTTCGATGATGTAAACAGGCAGCACATATGAACCCGCCGCCACCAGCGCGGGATGATCATGAAGACGCAGATCGCGTTTGAACCAGACAAGGACAGGGCTACACATGGAAGGTAGGACATATCCCAGAATAATGGCGCGTCAAGCTGATTTGTTCACACAATGTTCACGTCATTGATTTATCTTGTCCGTCGGGAATGTCGCAATGGGAAGGCAGGGTAATCACTTGGTAAAACTGAAGCTGCTCGTCATTTTCTGGCTGGGATGCCTGAGCATATCTGCGACCGCATGCCCGGTGCCTGTCAATGAAGAACTCGGTATTCATCTGGATGCCCTGAACCGCGAACGCGACCGCGCAGGCATGGCCAGATTTGTCCTGTCGCCGGAACTGACACGCATTGCACAAGATCACGCCTGCGACATGTCCAGACGCGGATATTTCAGCCATGACAGCCCGGACGGCGCGGGCATGATGGACCGGCTGGCAAACGCGCAGGTCAAGGGGATCTGTCGCGCCGCCGAAAACATTGCCAAGGGTCAGCGCGATGTGCCCCATGTCATGCATATCTGGCTGCGATCAAGCGGGCACCGGCGCAACATTCTTGACCCGCGCCTGACATTGGTAGGGTTCGGGCGCGCACCGGGCGCATATTGGGTGCAATTATTTGCGGCAAAATGCTGAACATATGCGGGCCACGAAGCTGCGCGGGCCAAACGGGTGTTTGCTGTCAGCTACGGTCTGGGCTACACCCTGACCGTCACCTTGCCGGAGGAACTCCATGCCTGATACGACACCCCAGCCCGTCTTCCTCGCCGATTACCAGCCGCCCCCGTTTTTGGTAGAATCGGTCGCGCTGACGTTCCGGCTGCACCCTACGGCAACGCGGGTTTTGTCCGAAATCCGCTTTCGTCCGAACCCGGATGCAACACCGGGCCATGACCTGCGGCTGGATGGCGAAGGGCTGAACCTGCTGCATGCCAGCATTGACGCAAACACGTTGGATGCACAGCCGGACGCAACCGGCCTGACCATTCCTGCGGCCCTGCTGCCGGATGGCGCGTTCCTGTGGCAGGCAGAAGTCGAGATTGCGCCCGAAGGCAACACCGCGCTGGAAGGGCTATATATGTCAGGGGGCATGTATTGCACCCAATGCGAGGCTGAAGGCTTTCGCAAGATCACCTACTACCCCGACCGCCCCGATGTGATGGCCCCCTTCCGCGTACGCATTGAAAGTGACCTGCCGGTGCTGCTGTCGAATGGCAATCCTGTGGCATCGGGCGCGGGATGGGCCGAATGGGACGACCCCCACCCGAAACCATCCTACCTGTTTGCGCTGGTGGGCGGGGATCTGGTGTCTACGCCAGACAGTTTTACAACAATGGACGGACGACACGTCACACTGAACATTTGGGTGCGAAAGGGTGATGAGCACAGCACGGCTTATGCGATGGATGCACTCAAACGCTCCATGCTGTGGGATGAACAGGTCTATGGGCGCGCCTACGATCTGGACATTTTCAACATTGTCGCGGTTGACGACTTCAACATGGGGGCGATGGAAAACAAGGGGCTGAACATTTTCAATTCCAGATATGTTCTGGCCACCCCGGAAACCGCGACCGACGCCGATTTCGCCAGCATCGAACGCATCATCGCACATGAATATTTTCATAACTGGACCGGCAACCGCATCACCTGCCGCGACTGGTTCCAGCTGTCGCTGAAAGAAGGGCTGACCGTTTTCCGCGATCAGCAATTCATGGGCGATATGCGCAGCCACGCGGTCAAACGCATCGAAGATGTGCTGACATTGCGCGCGCGCCAGTTCCGCGAAGATGCGGGGCCGCTTGCCCATCCCGTGCGCCCCGAAAGCTATGTCGAAATTAACAATTTCTACACGGCCACTGTCTATGAAAAAGGCGCTGAACTTATCCGCATGCTGCGCCTGTTGGTTGGCGAAGACCGGTATGCCGCAGCGCTGGATCTGTACTTCAACCGCCATGACGGACAAGCCTGCACAATCGAAGACTGGATTGCCGTGTTCGAAGAAGCGGGCGGGCGGGACTTGTCGCAGTTCAAGCGCTGGTATGGGCAAGCGGGCACGCCGCGCATCGACGTGACCGAAGACTGGCAGGACGGGCAATATACACTGACACTGCGCCAGCACACCGCCCCTACCCCCGGGCAACCGCTGAAGGAACCGCTGCTTATTCCGGTGGCAATGGGGTTGATCGGCCCTGACGGAACCGAGCTTCTGCCCACGCAGGTGCTGGAACTGGACGGCCCGACCCTAAGTGTCACATATGATAACCTGTCTGCACGGCCGGTCGCTTCGCTGCTGCGGGGGTTCTCGGCGCCTGTTGTGCTAGACCACACCCGGCCAACCGCCGACCTTGCGCTGTTGCTGGCCCATGACACGGACCCTTTCAACCGGTTCGAGGCGGGGCGCAGCCTTGCGCGCGACACTTTGCATGCGATGATCATGCAGACGACGGCGCAACCGGACCCGCAATTCATCGACGCGCTGCGCATCATGATATGCGATGACACGCTTGATCCCGCATTTCGCGCGCTGGCCCTGCGGCTGCCCGGACAGGAAGATCTTGCAGCATCGCTGTCTGAAGCGGGGCATACCCCCGACCCGACCTTGATTTTTCAGATGCGCCAAAAGGCGATGACCGCCATCGCAGCCGCGCTGAAACCGGAACTGGAAAAAATTGTGCAGGACATGGAAACGCCCGGTCCGTTCTGCCCGGCCGCGCGCGATGCCGGACGCCGTGCCCTGCGCATTCAGGCCGTGGCGGCGCTGGCCTATGCAGACCATGGCGGTGCCGCCAAGAACGCCTTTGCCCACGCCAACAACATGACCGAACAATTAGGGGCATGGAGCGCGCTTCTGGGCATCGGGGCGGGCGCGCAAGAAGGCGCGGAATTTTACGCGCGCTGGAGGCATGACAGGCTGGTGATGGACAAGTGGTTCATGGCACAGATCATGTTCGCGGCACCTGATGCGGCTGTGGCGCTGACCGAAACATTGACCCGCCATGCCAGCTTTGACTGGAAGAACCCCAACAGGTTCCGCGCGGTCATTGGGGCACTTGGCGCAAATCCGGCAGGGTTCCATTGCCAGGGGGGCGCGGGCTATCGCTTGGTGGCCGACTGGCTGCTACGGCTGGACGGGGTGAACCC
Organism: Paracoccaceae bacterium; assembly: GCA_020832445.1. Lineage (GTDB taxonomy): Bacteria > Pseudomonadota > Alphaproteobacteria > Rhodobacterales > Rhodobacteraceae > Roseinatronobacter. Next base: position 39,191 of record JAFIEO010000077.1, on the reverse strand, counting down.
GCAGGCTGCGGCGCGCAATTCAACCGTGTTTGAAACATGGCGGCGCTATGATTCCGACCGCCAGACGCTGCTTCGGTCCCAATTGCAGCGCATGGCCAGCCACCGGACGCTAAGCCGTGACATGACGGAAATGGTCGCGCGGATGCTGGGGGAATAAGCGCGCGTGCCGCGATCAGTCTGCTCCGGCCGCGTCGATGGGTGAAGATGATGTAACGGCAGTTGCGGGCGGGCGTTCCAGCAACACCGGCAAACTGACCCGGAACGCCGCGCCGCCCTGCCCCGGCACATAGTCGATATCACCGCCCAGATTGTTCATGATCTCGCGGCAGATTGCCAATCCAAGCCCGGCCCCGCCCGCCTGTAGCGAATCTGTCAACCGAGAGAATTTTTCAAAGATCAGCGCCTGTTTATCGCGTGGAATGCCGGACCCGTTGTCAATGAAATCAATCTCCAGCATGGTATCTTTTTGCCGCACGATGATTTTCATTTGCGGGTCGCTGGCATCACAGTATTTGCGCGCATTCGACAAGATGTTGATGAACACCTGCGTCAGGCGGCCAGGGTCCGTGACGATTTGCACATCCTCGGGGTCGCGACTGCGCAAGATGCGGAAATCACGCTGGGCTTGGACCGATTTGGACGCGGTTATGGATTTGTCGATCAGGTCGCGCAAATTGGCAGGCCGGATATCAAGCGACACCTGCCCGTGTTCCAGCACGCTCAGGTCAAGCAAATCATCCAGCAAGCGCGTCAAACGAATGGATTCGTCATGAATAATACGCGCAAAATGCGTCTGTTCCTCTGGGCTTAATCCATCGGCATCCATCATGATTTCGGAAAACGCACGGATAGATGTCATGGGCGTGCGCAATTCATGGCTGATCTGGCTTAGAAATGCGTCCTTCTGGTCCGACAGGGTTCGCAGTTTTTCGTTGGCATCGCGCAATTTACGCGCGGTTCGCGACAGTTCTTCTGATTTGGCTTCCAGCTGGCTGGAATATTCGATGATCTGTGCAGTTTCTGATGCAACCGCCATCAGATCTTCCACCGAAACAACGGTGGTCCCCACGGTTTGCGAAATCATCGCATGCGCCGTTGCCGCCCCGACAGAGCCGGACATCTTCAATTCCAACCCTTGCAGGAAGTCCGGTGTGATATCGGGCAAGAAGCCGTTTTTGCCTTGTGCCTGCGCCTGCGCCCGGAAAAATGCCTGCCCCGCGCTGGCCCCCAGAATGCGTTGCGCCATGGGCAGCAAATCTTCCGCCTGCGCGACCGGGGTTGTCCAGCTGCGTGCCGGGCCGGGACGGTCAAAGATATTCACGAAAAGCGCGCCCTGAACACGCTCTATCGGGCTGGGGAAACTTAGCAGGGATCCAATGCAAAATGCCAGTGTGTTCAGAGACAACGACCAGAACAGCGCATGCAACAACGGGTCCAGCGTGGTCAGGCCAAACAGGCTGTAGGGGCGCAACCACGATTGCCCAAACAAGCCGTGCTCCATCAACTGGGCAGGCAGCAACACATCCGGCCCGAAGCTGGGCAGGAACAGGGCATAGAACCACAAGAATGTCCCGATGCTCAGCCCCAATGCGGCCCCGTTGCGGCTGGCCCCGCGCCAGAACAGCGCGCCCAAAAGTGCGGGAAGCGCCTGCGCAACGCCTACGAATGCCACAAGGCCGATGGCCGCCAGCGCCTCGGACCCGCCGGAAATAATGTAGTAGATATAGCCAAGCGCCAGAACCAGCCCGATGGACAAACGGCGCACGCTAAGCACCAGCAAGCGCATATTTCCGGTATCCAGATTGCGTGCCGCCCGCAGCTTCAGCCACAATGGGACAACAATATGGTTGGAAACCATCGTCGCCAGTGCCAGTGACGCCACAATGACCATGGATGTTGCCGCCGAAAAGCCGCCAAGAAACGACAGCAGCGCCAGCCCGTCCTGCCCCAGATGCAACGGCAGAGTCAGAACGAACATGTCCGGGTTGGCGCCTTCGGGCATCAGTTCCATGCCGACCACGGCAATGGGCAGCACAAACAGCGAAATCAGGAACAGATACAGCGGAAAGGCCCAGCTTGCGGTCGCCAGATGCTTGTCGTCAATATTTTCAACAACTGTCACCTGAAACATGCGCGGCAAACAGATGATCGCGATGGCCGACAGCAATATAAGGCCCGTCCAGCGGCCCGGCTGTATGGTCCATTCCGGCAGCGCCTGCGCATCAATCCGCGCCAGAATATCACTTGGGCCTGTGGCCACGAACCACACCACGAATATGCCCACCGCAATCAGCGCCAACAGCTTGACCACCGCTTCCACGGCAATGGCCGTGACCACGCCGTGATGCTGTTCGTTTGCATCAAGGTTGCGGGTGCCGAATGCGATGGTGAAAAACGTAAGCCCCGCCGCCACCCAGAACGCGATAAGATTGCGGTCCGCAGCCAGCGGCGCGCGCCCCTGATCCGAGACGAACACAGTGAACGACAGCGCAATAGATTGCAGTTGAAGCGCAATATAGGGGGTTCCCGCAGCGACACAAAGAAGTGTCACAATCACCCCCAGCAGATTGGATTTGCCATAGCGCGCAGAAATCAGATCCGCGATTGACGTGACACGGTTTTCACGGCCAATGCGGACCAGTTTTCGCAACAGCACCCACCAGCCCACGAAAACCAGTGTTGGCCCCAGATAGATGGTCATGAATTCCAGCCCCGACCGCGCGGCATACCCGACCGCGCCGTAAAACGTCCAGGCCGTGCAATAGACCGATAGCGACAATGTATAGACCAGCGGCGAACGCAACCATTTTGCCCGCCCCTGCTGTGCGCTGCGTTCAGCAGCCGACGCCACAATGAAAAGAAAAATCACATACGCGATACATGTCAGAACAAGCAGGTTGAACGACATCGCTACCTGCCCTCTGGTGTGGCAGGCGCATCAGGGTCGGGTTCATGCGGCGGGGCCAAAGGCGCGACAGGGGGGCGCGGTGGTCCCAATGTGCGCCGCAGCCATAGCGACATGACGAACGCAATCACGATCAAGCTGATCCAGACCAGAAACAGATACACTGCCTCGGCGGCGGTGGGCGGGTTTTCCGCACTGGAATCCAGCCGCATCAACGGCAGCAACAGCAATACCAACCCCACAACCGGAAGCATGCGCGCCGCGTCCATCAGCCGCCGCATCCGGTAGGTGTCTCGGGCCAGAAACTGTGTTGTGCGGGACGGCAGTTTCATGACCCTGCCATTTCACGCACTGCCGCCACAACGTCGGAATTGGCAAAAGGTTTGGTCATGAAACGGGTCACCCCCAGACGCTGGGCTTCTTCGCGGTCGGCGGTCTGGCCCTTGGCGGTCAGCATAAGAACCGGCATCGCCTGCGTGGCAGGGTCCGCGCGCAAGGCTTTAAGTATGTCAAACCCGCTGACACCGGGCAGCATAAGGTCCAGAATCAGCAAATCAGGCGGGTTTGCCTGTAGGTCACCAATGGCCGCAACACCGTCAGCGGTGACATCTACATGCCAGCCGTTTCGCGTCAGGATAAACCGTATCGCTTCGGATATATTAGGTTCATCTTCGACCACGAGTACGCGCTTGTCCATTCCGGTTCCCCTCCGTCATCGGCGACACTGTTGCGGCTGTGGCGCCTTGATCCCCGTCACGCATCAGGCCGGTCCGACCATTCCACATTGCGCGTCGCATAGTGTTCAGCCCCCCCTCCCCGGTGGCACCGACTGAAAGTTTTATCCTGCATTCCATGCAGTCTGTCAAAGTCCGATATCACTGCGCTAGGCGAAAGCGACCAGTATCGACGGTTCGCGCCGTGCCGGACAATCCGTCTGTGCGCATGTCCGGCAACTTCCGCCGACAACCACAGATGGCTGGACATCCGGCACAGACGACGCGGTTTCCGGCACAATCAGCATGGTGGATTGCATGATCGGCGGATAGGCGAAACTTGGGGCCGCGTCAGATGCGCAGATCGCATAGGCTGTAAAACGCCGTCCCAGACGCCCATCTGTAACCAGCGACACACGAAGGGGCATGCCGGGGCTGTGCTGCGCCTGATACAAGGGCCATAGCGGACACCCGCCCCCAAACCGCGGCATGGGAAACCCGTCAACGGCGCGGCGCAGAACCAATGTGCCGGACCCGTCGCAGACCACCAGTCCGGTTGCGGGCACTTCGCGCAGGCGTGCATCATCGGCAGGCAACATGGCCAGACGCCGCAGAACCTGCTGCAAGGGGACATTGAAGCGCGCGGCCAACACATCAGGCACAATGCCAAGTTCGGCCAACGCATCAAGGAAGGGGTCAAGCGGCAGGGCGCGCGCGTCATCTTGCAGCCGCGTCAACCATTGCAATGCCAACACGCGCGACGCATCAGATGACAGTTCGACCTGCCCGTCCACCATGTCTGGCAATTTTGCCGGATGTCCGGCCTCCAGCGCGGGCAGATGAAAGCCCAAACGCGCAAGCCATGCTTCGACTTCTTCTTGTGGTGCGGCCAGCCCGCTTTCGGTATCATCTGCCGCGTCAAGGTAATTGACCAACGCCACGGCCCCTTCGGCCAGACGTTTGGAATCATTCAGGATGTTTTCGTGAAACCGTGTTTGCCATTCCGGCGCGATGTCACCGCCATCATTCAGAATTGCTGCGGTGGACTGAACCGATGTGACCGCCGAAATGATTTCATGCAGCGCCGCCCCCAGATAGGGATCATGCGTCATCCGGTCGCTAAGCTGTTCGACAACACGTTCCAGCGTCTCGACACGGGCCTGCGTTTCGGCAAGAACCTTGGCCCAACCGGGAAACCGCCCTGTAAATTCGTCAACCCGTTCCAGATCGACAATATTCGTATCTGTGCGCAGGGCCGCTGCGCGCGCACCTTCCACAAACCGGATGTCACTGTCCTGAACCAGCGCATCCTCGGACACGCCAAGGGCCTCGGCCACAGCATGCAGCAAAGGCGGGCTGACCTTGCGGCGGTTGTGTTCAATCAGGTTCATGTAGGAAGGCGACACACCGACCATATGCGCCAGATCGGACTGGCGCAAACCGCGCAGGTTGCGCCTGGCACGAATACGCGTTCCCGTCAGACTGGATTTTGACAATTTACACCCCCTACGGGCTCAGTTTACAAAACTTTACAAGAATGAGAAGGCAATTTCTGCCCTGTAGCCTTGCCACATACGGGCTTTCCGAAAGCATTCGGGAAAACCACGCTTCACACTGGGGCTACACTACCGTATAAGCTGGCCGGAAACGGGGTGTTCACTACGCCCTTATCAGTTATGTCAGTATATCGAGGACCATATGGATCAGACCCGCAATGACGCCGATGTAGCCTTTATCAAAGCCCTTGCGGAGCTTCTGAACGACAATGAATTGTCCGAACTTAGCGTCAAGCGCGAATATGGCGAAAACGACAGCCTGAATGTGCGCGTGTCAAAGATGGTTGCGCAACAATTCGTCACCGCAGCCCCCGCGCCCCAAAGCGCGCCTGTGCCTGCGCATGCACCACAAGCTGCTGCGCCCGCCTCGGATGCGGGTGCCACTGCCGACCCCGCCCAGCACCCTGGCGCAGTAACAAGCCCGATGGTCGGCACCGTGTATATGGCCCCGGAACCGGGCAGCGCGAATTTCGTCAGTATTGGCGATCAGGTCAGCGAAGGTGACACACTGCTGATCATCGAAGCCATGAAAACCATGAACCACATTCCCGCCCCGCGCGCCGGTGTGGTCAAGCGCATTCTGGTCGCAGATGGCAGCCCGGTCGAATATGGCGCGCCGCTGATGATCATTGAATAAGGCGCATGTGATGTTTCAGAAGATCCTTATTGCCAATCGCGGGGAAATCGCACTGCGCGTTATTCGTGCATGCCGTGAAATGGGCATCGCTTCCGTCGCGGTGCATTCAACCGCTGATTCTGATGCGATGCATGTGCGCATGGCAGACGAAGCAATCTGTATCGGCCCGCCCCCGTCCGGCCAAAGCTACCTGTCTGTGCCCGCGATCATATCCGCATGCGAAATTTCGGGGGCGGATGCCATTCACCCCGGCTACGGTTTCCTGTCGGAGAATGCAGCTTTCGTGCAGGTTGTGGAAGATCACGACATCACATTTATTGGCCCGTCCGCAGAACATATCCGCATGATGGGCGACAAGATCACCGCCAAGGAAACCATGAAGGCCCTTGGTGTGCCCTGTGTCCCCGGATCGGATGGCGGGGTCGTGGATTTTGAGACCGCGCAGACGGTGGCCGCCGAAATTGGATACCCTGTCATCATCAAGGCGACGGCGGGTGGCGGCGGGCGCGGCATGAAGCAGGCCATGAACGCATCCGAACTGGAATCTGCCTTCCGTACGGCGCGGTCCGAAGCCAAGGCCGCCTTCGGCAATGATGAAGTGTATATCGAAAAATACCTAAGCACGCCGCGCCATATCGAGGTGCAGGTTTTCGGCGATGGCAAGGGCAATGCCGTGCATCTGGGCGAACGCGACTGCTCGCTGCAACGCCGCCACCAGAAGGTTCTGGAAGAAGCGCCCAGCCCCGCCATTGACGCAGCCACCCGCGCACGCATCGGCCAGACCTGCGCCGAGGCTGTGGCCCGCATCGGCTATCGTGGCGCGGGAACGATTGAGTTTCTGTATGAAAATGATGAGTTCTATTTCATCGAAATGAACACCCGCCTACAGGTGGAACACCCTGTGACCGAAGCGATTTTTGGTGTCGATCTGGTGCGCGAACAGATTCGCGTGGCGGCAGGGGCCGATTTGTCGTTTTCGCAAGATGAACTTCAGGTTCTGGGTCATGCGATTGAAGTGCGCATCAATGCCGAGAAGCTGCCGAATTTCACACCCTGCCCCGGCCGGGTGAACACCTATCACGCGCCCGGTGGCTTGGGCGTGCGGATGGATTCAGCACTGTATTCGGGCTATTCGATCCCGCCCTATTACGACAGCCTGATTGCGAAACTGATCGTGCATGGCCGTGACCGGCCAGAAGCACTGGCGCGGCTGAACCGTGCCTTGGGCGAGTTGATCATTGACGGGGTCGACAGTTCGGTCCCGCTGTTCCGCGCGTTGCTGGAACAAGATGATGTTCAGACAGGGAATTATAACATCCACTGGCTGGAAAAATTTCTGGCGCAGGCGCTGGACCCGAAATAGTCAAAAATGTCTGGTTCGCAGGCTATTCCGTTCAGGAATGTGCCTGCGCCCAGCGAAATAACATATCCTGTTGCATGTTTCGCGCTGTGCGCGCCCAGGCGGCAGTGCCATCAGGGCGGTCCAGATCCCCGCCAGCCACCTGCGCGCGTCGCGACAGATCCGCCGAACACATCGCGAATGCCAGATCGCGCCCGCCCGGCTGTGCGACATAGCCCCCCAGCGCCGACACGAAATAAAGTGTTCCGGTCTTGGCGCGCACATCAATTCCGAGGTTCGGCATAATGTTGCCATTGCCATCGCGCAACGGGTGCTCGCGCAGCAACCCGCGCAGCACGCCTTCCTGCCCTGCACGCCGGAACATATTGCACAGATCGACCATGGACACACGCGATGCTGCCCCAAGGCCGGAATGGTCGACAAGGCGGGCACTGGACATGCCGTAGCGTGCGCGCGCCCAATCCGACATCTGCGCGGCAGATGCAGCCAGATTGCGCGGAACCGCGCCCGCCTGAACCGTGCTTGCCATCAGGCCCAACGCTTCGGCTGTGATATTCGTTGAAAACCGCAACGTGTCGCGCAGCACTTCTGTCAGAACCTTTGATCGGTGTTCAACCAGCACCTGCCCGCCGGGGCGGGATTGTGTCACCTGTGGCGCAGGCAGTGTCACCCCCTGGCCACTGCCAAGGACGCGCAGCACTTCGCCTGCGTAAAGTTCGGGATGGCGGACGGGCAACCAGCGCGACCCGCTATTGCCCAACGCACTGCGCGCAACGGTCCACGAATCCTGCGACTCTGCGCGGCTGTAGGTATAAAGCGGGCTGGCGCGGTTGACGACCTGCATGCGGGCCATCTGCACGGCGGGACGGTGCCTGTCAGACCGCCCGTCCATGGTAACAGTGTAGTCATTTCCCGCGCGCGTCCAGCCGAAATGCACCCGGTTGAAATTAAGGTTCAGCCCCGAAACGGTGGCATTATACCCTGCCTGCGGCGCCTGATCATTGGCGATCTGCTCGACAAATGGCAGCGCACCACCCCAGACCAGAAAGCGCCCGTCAATGCGCTGGACACCCGCGCCGCGCAAATCAGCCGCCATGCGCGCCAGATCATCCGTACCCAGCAGCGGATCGCCCCCGCCCGCCAACACCAGATCACCGCGCAGCACGCCGTCGGCGATGGTGCCGGTTGTCATAAGCCGCGTGCGGAATTGATAGGCCCCGCCCAGTATTTCCAGCGCATATAGGCTGGTCAGAGCCTTTGCCACGCTTGCCGGTGGCAGCGGCGTGTTCCCGCCCCGCCCTTCCAGCAGATTGCCGCTGGCCATATCCATGACAGCATAAGACAGATCGCCGCCAAGCCCCGCACGCGATACGATTCTGTCAGCAGGTTGTGCCGGTCGTTGTTGCGGTCGTAGTGACCGGTCAGGCGCTTGTGCGCACGCCGGAACTGCACAAAGTGCGCCCCCACCGACCAGCAGGCGCAACACGCTGCGCCGGTCCCCCTCTGGCCCCCAAGTCATCATATTTTTCCCTGTTACACAGCACAGACAATTCCACCCTGCGCAGACATCCATGTTCTGCACGCAATGATGCAGCTTAACCAATATTTACACGCAAAATAAAGAAATTACCTGCGCTATCGCCCACAAAACAAAGTGTTTTGTAATTGGCAACAATCGACTAGGCCCAGAATCCGGCGGCCCGCAATTGCGTCGACGAAATATCGCGCATGGGAATTGTAATGTAGCACCATGCAGGGGCGGGTATGGATGCCAGCGTCATTGCGCGTGCAGGCAGGATACGATTCTTCGCATAAGCGCGCGCCGCAACAGATGACAGGGCGCGGCGCTGCTGGCCGGGGCGCGCAATCACTGCCACTGGCACCGTTTCCATAATCCAGCGCCAGTTTTCCCAATGGTGAAACCCTGCCAGATTATCCGCGCCCATAATCCAGACAAATCTGCGGTCCGGATACAGCTGCATCAGGCGGCGCAAGGTATCGGCGGTATAGCGGGTTCCCAATTGCGCTTCGGCGGTGGTGACCACGACGCGCGGATGCGAGATCAACGCCTTCGCACGCGCCACCCGTTGGACCATTGGCGCGGGGCCATTGGCCTTCAGCGGGTTGCCGGGTGACACAAGCCACCACATCCGGTCCAGGCCAAAGGCGCGCAGGGCATGCCGCGTGACATGGGCATGCCCGTCATGTGCAGGGTCGAACGACCCCCCGAACAGGCCGATTGCTGCCCCTTTGGGCGCATGGGGCAGGACATGGCGGGCAGTAGCATACAAGGCGCAAACCTTATTGTTCAGAAACAACAACTTTGCGACATACGCGCCACGCCGCATAAACACAAGCTGTGCGGAACTGCCCAAACACAATATGCGGGCCGATACGTATAGGGGGGTATGGTACCGCCTCCCCGGCTTGAACGGGGGACCTCTGGATCCACAATCCAGCGCTCTAACCAACTGAGCTAAGGCGGCACTGTGGGCGATTTAGCGCCGCTGGCGCGCGAATGCAATAGGTCATGTGCTTGAAAAACCCACGCACTGCGCGTATCGCAACCCTTACGCCGTTCTGTCTGACCATCCGATAGGGTTCGCAGGCTACGGAACAGGGCACCGCCGGTGTCTTTAGTGCTGACAGTCTGGCTTCAGGATCAGGCATAAACCAAGGGGTGTGCAAAATGGGAATCAATTCCGAAAGCGATATTTCCGCGAATCTGCAAATCGGTCCAACCACCATGGGAATGGTCCGCATCTATGTTGCGGGTGATGGCATCGACCTGCCGCTGGATTTCGACCCTGAAGAGGCCGAGGAAATCGCACAGGAACTGCGCACCGCAGCCGCGGGCGCACGCAAAATGGCCGAGGCCGCGAAGTCAAAGAAAAAATAACACCGCCAAAGCCGCGCATCTGTGATGGACACCCCACAAGGACAGACCAGTCCGGCCTGACCTTGTGGGATTGATCTTGTCTGGCCTAGATCAGCATGATCCGCGCCATTCCTGTGGCGGTCTGATAATTGCAGCGCACTTCGATCTGCGAGCCGCTGCGGCTTACCCGCAGCATCACATCGCGGGCGTCCTGCCCGTCGGAACCTGTTACGCTGCGCGATCCGGCGACCCCTTGAACATCAAGGCCACGTTCCTGACCTGCGGCTATACAGGCCCGCTCTGCGCTTGATGTGGCCGTGGTGTCCATGGGCTGGGTGCCGGATTGCGGGGTCGTTGTGGGGGCGGGAATGACCCTGTTCGGGCCAGTTGCCATGGGTGCGCCCAGACATCCGGCCAAAACGAAAACCAACGCAATGCCCCCAGCGGTGCGGGAGATACGTTGAAACCGTGCTTGTGTCATACTACTGCTCCAACTTCTGTCAGGTGCCAGCGTGCAACAAATCTTCTGCTGCTGCGCGGGCTGCTTGGGTGATGGTATCACCCGACAGCATTCTTGCAATCTCTTGCACGCGGTCATCGGCGGAAAGCGGCACAACGCGCGACAACGTGATGTCATTGCGAACCTGCTTTTCAACGCGCCAATGATGGGCACCAAGGGCGGCAACCTGCGGGGAATGCGTAACAACCAGCACTTGCGCCCCCTGCGCCAAGGCCCGCAACCTGCGCCCGACAGCATCGGCAGTAGCCCCGCCCACGCCGCGATCAATTTCATCGAAGATCATGGTGATGCCGGACACGCCGCGCACCAGACAGACCTTCAATGCCAACAAAAAGCGTGACAATTCCCCGCCAGAGGCAATTCGCGACAAAGGACCAGCCGGTGCGCCGGGGTTGGTCGCCACTTCAAAGCTTACAGAATCGACTCCGTCGGGGCCGGGTTCATCGACACTCATCACTGTCGTGAACACCGCGCGGTCCAGCTTCAGCGGTGCCAGTTCGCGCGCCATGTCCGTATCAAGGCTTACCGCAGCCGCTGTGCGGGCCGCACTCAACGCGCGGGCTGCCTCATCATAGGCGGCGCGCGCATCTTCTTCGGCGCGGGCCATATCCGCCATCTGGCGCGCGCCATTGTCCAGCGCTTCCAGCCGCTGGCGCAGTGTGGCGGCAAAATCCCCCAGATCGTCAGGCAATACCGAATGCTTGCGCGCCAGACCGCGCAGACCAAACAACCGTTCTTCGACTGCTTCCAGTTCCGACGGGTTGATGTCCAGTGCGTCAAGGCAACTTTCGATGCCGTTCTGCGCCTCTCCCAAGGCATCCATGGCGCGGCCAAGTGCCTCAAGCGGGGCATCAAGGCGGCCTTCAACTTCGTCTGCTGCCCCTTCAAGCCAGCGCGTCGCATCGACCAGCATTCGCTCTGCGCCCTCCCCTGACAGGGCGGCAAGGGCGCGGGCTACGTCGCCTTTCAGCTTCTGTGCGGCCTGCATCAGGCGGCGGCGGGAATCCAGTGTCGCTTCTTCACCCGGTTCGGGTTCAAGCGCATCCAGTTCTGCAACAGCATGGCGCAGGAAATCTTCCTCGGCCGCGACTTCGGCCAAACGCGCGGCTTCGGTTTCGCGGGCTTTGCGGGCTTTGCGCAATATGCTCCATGCACGGCGCGTCGCGGCAATCTGGTCGGACACACCTGCATAGGCATCCAGCAAGTCGCGGTGTCCGCGCGGGTTTAATAGCCCGCGATCATCCTGCTGGCCATGCAGTTCGACCAGCGTTTCGGACAGGGCGCGCAGCACCTCGCCGGATGCACGGCGGTCGTTCACCCACGCGGTCTTGCGTCCGTCGCGGGCATTGACGCGCCGCAGCAACAGCGTATCGGATGGCTCGAATCCCGCTTCTGCCAGAATGGCCTGTGCGGGATGGTCGGGACCTATCGCAAATTCGGCGACCACTTCGCCCTGATCGGCGCCTTGGCGCACCAGATCAGCCCGCCCGCGCCAGCCAAGAACAAAGCCCAGACTGTCCAGCAATATGGATTTACCCGCACCCGTTTCGCCGGTCAGCACGTTCAGACCGGGCTGGAACACAAGTTCAAGCCGGTCAATGATCAACATGTCCCGAATATCAAGTGACAGCAGCATACGCGCCCCTAGTCCTGAACTGACATGGGCTGTATCAGATCCATTCCCCGCGAACCGCCTGACGGTAAATCCGGCTTAGCCAGCCTTCGCCACTATCCGCAGGTTGCAGCCCTTGCCCTGTCAGCAGTGCAAAGCTGTCTTGGTAGAATGGGTTGGCTTCGAAGTTATACCCAAGGATCGCCGCCGCGGTTTGCGCTTCGCCGCGCAGGCCAAGGGACAAATACGCCTCGGTCAGACGATGCAGGGCTTCTGGTGTGTGGGTCGATGTCTGGAAGTCCTCGACCACGACACGGAAGCGGTTGATCGCCGCGTTATAATTTCCGCGTTTCAGGTAATACCGCCCGATTTCCATTTCCTTGGCGGCAAGATGGTCAAACGCCAGTTCAAACTTCAGCACCGCAGAACGGGCATAATCCGTATCGGGATAATCCTCGATCACGCGGCGCAGGTGTTGCAGGGCCTGAAAGGTGACACCCTGATCACGGCCAACCTCATCGACCTGATCATAGAAAGACAATGCCAGCAGATATGCGGCATAGGGCGCTTCTTCATCATTGGGATACATATCCAGAAAACGTTGGGCGGCAGCGCGGCTTTCTTCATATTCGCGCGCGCGGTGATGGCCATAAGCCTGCATGATCAACGCCCGCCGCGCCCATTCTGTATAGGGATACAGGCGCTCAATTTCCTGAAAATAACGCAACGAGCCTGACACCCTGCGAGAGGTTTCCAACTCATACTCGCCACGCTGGTAGATTTCCTCGGCGGTGAAGCCGGACAATGATTCGTCAGGGCCGGTATTGCGGTTGCAAGCCCCTAGCGCTGCCAAAACTGCAATACCTATTGCAAAACCCCGAAAGCTTGCCCGCGAAATCATCTTGGCACTACCCCATCCCATCAAAGAGTGCCTTTGTCCTAGCACATAAAAAACTGAGGCGCAAAACGCCTTTTTGCCCATTCGCCACCCGCACGACCCTGAAAGGTCATGCAGATAACTGCATATCCTTGATACTCAGGTTTGCACCGGGCAGACGCGCGATATTATGCGCCTCGCAAGGGACAATTTCGTAGTTTTCGGGGTCAGAAAACAGCGTCTGAAGCAACTGACCCGTAAGCGCATGTCCCGCTTTCACGCCTTCATAGCGACCTATGATGGAATGGCCGGCCACATACAGATCACCCATTGCATCCAGCATCTTGTGGCGCACCGGTTCATCCGCGCGGCGCAAACCACCCGGTGTCAGAACGGTGCCGCCGTCGAAAACAACAGCGTTGTCCAATGTGCCGCCAAGCGCCAGACCGTTGGCCTGCATCACTTCGACATCTGCACGCATGCAAAATGTGCGGCAATCGCTAAGTTCGCGCAAAAATGCACCATTATACATTTCCAGTGACCGGCTTTGATGACCGATCGCCTTGTCGGCAAAATCAATCTCGAATGCCAGTTCCAGACCGTCAGCAGGCGACAGGCTGGCACGCGCGCCATCGCGTTCCACACTCACGGGGCGCAAGACGCGCAGAACCCGAACCGGCGCATCGCACTGCGCCAGACCTGCGGCCAGAATGCGCGCAACGAATGGCGCGGCGCTGCCATCCAGAATGGGCACTTCAGGGCCGTCAATTTCAATACGCAAATTGTGAACACCACAGCCATGCAGCGCGGCCATCAAATGCTCGATTGTGCTGACACTTGCACCGGCATCATTGCGCAGTACCGTGCACAGGCTGGCCTCGACCCAGTTTTCCGGCCCGACCGCGATGACATTATCACCTTGTGTGATATCCACACGAACGAACTGAAGGCCGTGATCCGCACCTGCGGGGCATAAATTCAAACGCACAGGCGCCCCGCTATGAAGCCCTGTTCCAGCGATACTGATTTGGTTCGCTATCGTTTGTTGCATACTGTCCGCCACTCTTTCCGCAATTTATTGCACCTTAACAATGCTTGCCCTTAACTAACCCCTAGGGTGCCAAAGGTGCAATTCACAGATTGTGACCCTTTGTAACAATCCCCGCTACTTTCGGCGGGTTCCTGTAGATTTAAAATAGGCGCGTTTATCACACTGTTTTTAAACAAGAAAAAGGCCGGCAATGCCGGCCTTTTCAAAAACACACTGACTAAGACGTTACCGGATTAATTCGCCTGACGACGCAGGAATGCCGGAATTTCAATTCTTTCGTCAGATGCCGATGGTGCTTGCTCTTCATCATACTGATGCATCGGCGGAGAGACACGGCGCTGTGCATTGGTGGCCGCACCTTCATTTCCATGCCCGGCCATACGGCTGATCAGCGACCCGATCCCGAAACGCGATCCGCCACGGTCTGCCTCTGGTGCAGGCGCGGCGGGGGCTGATGGCGCAACAGGGCGTGCACGCGGTGCGCCCCCATGCTCCGGTCCCTTTTGAACGGCACGCTGCAAACGCGCCAGCGTTTCTGGCGAGGGGGTGCCCGGTGTCGGGCGGCGCGGGGCGGTGAACTGGGCAGAAGGATGGTTGTTCTGACCATTATCAAAGACGGAGTCGATGTCAAACCCGTCGTCATGCATCTGTTCATTATAATGTTGCGCGTCACGTCTGTCATGCGCCGCATGATGTGGATGCTGGGGTGCCATATCCTGCGGGTATGGGTTGTGCTGCTCGTAGCGCGGGGCTTGTGCAGGTTCCGGGTTCGCAGGGCGCGCAGCTTCCCGCGCGAACAGGTTCTGCTGCTCGGGCTCGGAACGGGCAGCGGGGCTTTCCATACGCTGTGGCTGGTATTGCGGCTGATGCTGGGGCTGGTAATGCTGCGGTTGCGGATGTGCAGGGGCCTGCGCGCTCATCGGTGCAGGCTGCTGTTCAACTGGTTGTGGCGCAGGTTCGCTTGGGCGTGCTGCGCGTTCAGGCGCAGGAACCGGCGTCGACAGGCTGCGGCGCGGCAGGTCTTCAGCTTGGGTATTTTGCACCGCATCAATACCAGTTGCCACAACCGACACACGCAATGCGCCTTCCATTGCAGGGTCCAGCGTGGAGCCGACGATGATGTTCGCCTCCGGGTCGACCTTTTCGCGAATGCGGTTTGCGGCTTCGTCCAGTTCGAACAATGTCAGGTCATAGCCACCGGTGATGTTGATCAACACACCGCGTGCCCCATGCAGGCTGATTTCGTCCAGCAGCGGGTTGGCAATCGCTTTTTCTGCGGCCTGAACGGCGCGATCTTCGCCTGTCGCCTCGCCCGTTCCCATCATGGCTTTGCCCATTTCGTCCATCACGGCGCGAACATCGGCAAAGTCCAGGTTGATCAGGCCGGGGCGCACCATCAGGTCCGTCACGCCCTTGACGCCCTGATACAGCACGTCATCCGCCATGGCGAAGGCTTCGGTGAAGGTGGTTTTCTCATTCGCCAGCCGGAACAGGTTCTGGTTCGGAATGATGATCAGCGTATCGACAACCTTTTGCAGCGCCTCGACACCTTCTTCGGCCTGACGCATGCGCTTGGCACCTTCAAACTGGAAGGGCTTGGTCACCACGCCAACGGTCAGGACACCCAGTTCACGCGCGGCCTGCGCGATGATCGGCGCCGCACCTGTGCCGGTGCCGCCGCCCATGCCAGCGGTGATAAAGCACATATGCGACCCTGCAAGATGGTCGATGATTTCCTCGATGGTTTCTTCCGCGGCGGCGCAACCGACCGAAGGCCGCGCGCCAGCGCCCAGCCCTTCGGTAATCTTGACACCCATCTGAATACGGCCCGGCGCCTTGCTTTGCTGAAGCGCCTGCGCGTCGGTATTGGCGACGACAAAGTCGACCCCCTCCAACTGTTTGTCGATCATGTTATTGACCGCATTCCCACCTGCGCCACCCACACCGAACACGGTAATTCTGGGGGCCAGTTCCTGATGGGTATCAGCTTCTACAAAATTCAATGCCATGATCACTCCGCCTCGTTTTTTCCGAACCCTGCCCGCCAATGTCCCGCGTCAGGGTGCTGGTTTTGCTTGAATCTACAGTGCTTCGGCCTCTAGGTCATTAAAAAAGTCACATTTCCGCACCAAATATGGCAATTTTTTCATTCTGATTCGCTGCATTTCCACAAACACGACACATATAGCGCCTACCAGTTGTCCTTGAACCACTTCACAGCGCGTCGCAGGGACCGTGCCGGGTAGCTTTGGGTCGGTAAATCGAAATCCCACCATTCATCCTGTGGGCTGGTCGCCAACAAGCTTAGCCCCACCGAACCGGAAAATGCAGGGCCGGACGCGGCTTGTGGAAGACCGCGCACGCGCACCGGACGCCCCAGACGCACCTGCTGGCCGAAGATCCGTGCAGCCAGTCCGTCAATGCCCGGAATTTGTGCGCCGCCCCCTGTCAGGACAACCTGCTGGCTGGGCAGGTAGCCAAACCCTGCCGCATCCAGCCGCGCGCGGACATCTTCCAGAATTTCTTCGATCCGCGGGCGCATGATGCCAATCAGCTCGGCGCGGCTGACGGTGCGGCGGTCTTTTTCCCAATCACCGGAATTGCCGCCAATCTCGATCATTTCGCGGTCATCCATGGATGTGGCCTGCACCCCGCCATGCACAGTCTTGATACGTTCGGCAGTGGTCATGTCCACTTGCAGGCCCTTGGCGATGTCAAGTGTCACATGCGCGCCGCCCAGACGCACAGTGTCGGTAAAGATCATGTGCTTCTTGATAAAGATGGACACACCTGATGTGCCTGCACCCAGATCGATACAGGCCGCCCCCAGTTCTTTTTCATCCTCGACCAGCGCGGCCATCCCGCTGGCGTAGCCACTGGCGGCAATGCCTGCCAGTTCCACATCACAGCGTTTCAGGCAGTTGCAGATATTTTGCACAAGCGATGTATCAATCGTCACCATATGCATGTCACAGGCCAGTTGCTGGCCGATCTGGCCGCGCGGGTCCGACAGGCCAGTGCGGTGGTCCAGCGCGAAATTGATGGGCTGTGCATGCAGGACATCCCGCCCGACCCCGAAATCGGGCACATCACACGCAGCCATCACCCGCGAGATGTCATTTTCAACGACGGTGTTGCCCTCGACATCGACCTCGCCCGCAAGCCCATAGGACCGGATTGCGCCGCCGGACACGCAAACGATCACATGATCAACGCGGGTCTGCGCCATTTTCTGGGCGGCCTGCAATGCAGTGCGCAGCGCGGTTTCGGTTTCGGTCATTGCCGCGATTTCACCCAGACGCACCCCGCGCGAGCGCGTTGTGCCCGCACCGATCACGCGAAACCCCGCCTGCCCCCCCAGATTGCCAATGCTTGCGGCCTTGGGTTCCGGCCCCATCGGGTCGACCTTCAGAACAAGGGCGGCGACCTTATAGGTGCCGATATCCAGAACGGCGACAACACCGCGTTGCATCGCTGCACGGCGCATCTGCCGCATCGCCCGTTGCGAAGAGTAGGGATCGATCATTACTGCAATGCCTCCGTATTTTGAGAGCGTATGGCGCGGATCGTTTCCATCGCGCCCTCACTTATTTGTAAAACTGGTCGCGCGGGATTGCGCATGTCAGCCGCGATCAGGTCGCGCGCCAGCAAATCCTGCGCCTGTTCCAGCGCGATGACATGTTCCAGCGCAGCAATTGCGCCGGTTTCAGGCAGTTTGATGCGTTGTTCGCGGTCCAGAACCACATCCCAGCGCCGTTCACCAACCCGCACAAGGCCGCGCATGCGCGCACCCAAGGGGGACGCGGCATCAAACAGATCCAGCGCTTCGCGGACATGTGCCCCACCACCTTCGCCCGAAATCACGGGCAGGTCGGGCAGCGCGTTCCGATCGGGCGCAAAGCCTATGCGCATGCCCTCTATGTCCAGCACTTCCAGACCTTCGGCGGTCCGGAACAAAATGACAGGCACCCGTTCAGTCACCGAAACGGATAAAACACCGTCGGACAAAAGCCGCAGATCCGCGACCAGAATGGCATCCAGCAACTCCACACGGTCACGCAATTCATCCAGATCCAGCCGCCAGGACGACTGTGGCAATTCCGGGCTGATTGCGGCGCGGATTGCCTCGTCCAGTTCGGGGGCCAGTTCCGGCAAGCGCAGTTCGGTCACCATGAAATCAGGCCGGTCCACAAAGGCCGAATAAAGTGCTTCTGCCTGCGCAGTCATGGCCATGCGGCGGTCCTCGCTGGCCAGCGTCACGGCCAGCGCGGCCACACAGGCGACAATTGGCAGGCCGATCTTGATGGCGCGGCGGTATATCGGTGTTAGCCAGACCCGTTGGATGCGATAGGAAAAGCGGCTGGGCAGATGTGATTTGCGCCGCGATCGTTGCGCCGGACCATAGGCGCGGGCATGGGCGCGCGGAACTTGTGGCGGCCCAGCCTGCACAGGCCGGTCCATCTGCGCCGCGTCACGCCCCATTGCCCCCGTGCGCTTATCCGCCGGAAGGTCGCGCATTCTTGTGTTGTCATGGGGTGGGGCGACAGCTTCGCGCGCGCGCAATGTATCGTCCAGGCGGGTAAACCCATGCTGGGGCATGGACTGTGGCGGCGCCATATCCACCGCCGAAAGCGCCACAGGTGCCGTGGCTGGCACATCCGGCAGGGGGATTCCGGTCAGAATGTCATCTTGCGCATATTCATCCGCACGAGTTGCGCCCAAATGGTCCCAGAAGCTCATTTCCGGCGATAATGCCGAAAGCGGTGCATCCCCGTCATGGGCGTCAACATGATGGCTGGACAGGCCGTCATCGCGGTCGCGGTCAAAAGGGCCTACCGGTCGCATGACGCATCCTCGATCATCCAGCGGCACAGGTCGGGAAAACCGATACCGCAATGGGCGGCCTGTTCAGGCACCAGCGATGTGGGCGTCATGCCGGGCTGTGTGTTCAACTCCAGCAAGATCAACCCGTCAAGGCCGCGCCCTTCATCCCAGCGAAAATCCGTGCGGGTCAGCCCGCGACACCCAAGAACCTGATGGGCGCGCAATGCGTAATCCAGACAGGCGGCATGTATTTCGGCGGGAATATCGGCGGGCAGAACATGACGCGACCCGCCGGGGCGGTATTTCGCATCATAATCATACCAGCCATCGGTCACGATATCCGTGACCGTCAATGCGCGGTCACCCATCACTGTGGTGGTCAACTCGCGGCCCGGCGCGAAAGCCTCGACCATGACATGCGCGGGCATCTCTGGCCCAAGCTGCGGGGGTGTGTTTGCACCATCATTGACCAGATAGACGCCGACGCTGGACCCTTCATTATTGGGTTTGACCACATAGGGCGGCTCCATCAAGTGCCGCGCCATTGCATCTTCTTTCAGCGCGATCAGGCTGGGCAGGACCGGCAGACCGGCAGACATGAACGCAGCTTTCGCGCGTTCCTTGTCCATTGCAAGCGCCGACGCAAGCACACCGGAATGGGTATAAGGAATGCGCAACCATTCCAGAATGCCCTGCACGCTGCCATCTTCGCCAAAGCGGCCATGAAGCGCGTTGAACACGATATCAGGTGAAATATCGACCAGACGCTGCGCCACATCACCGCGCGCATCCAGTTCGATCACTTCATATCCCGCCACCCGCAGCGCCTGCGCGCATTCATGCCCTGTAGATAGCGACACCTCGCGCTCAGCCGAGAGTCCGCCTTTCAGAACACATATCCGGGGGGCTGCCCTGCTCGACATGCCCATTCCCACTGCCTCTGGGCCATTTTTGGCCCTTCTTGCCCCATTTTCGGGGTGTTTATTGTGTTGTCACTGCGCCAGCTATAAGTTCAACCGGCGGCAGATCCATGTCGGGCAAGCTGTCGCCAACCCTCATGATTTCCCAGTGTAGCGAAATACCACGCGCTTGCAAAACCCTTTTTCGCACTTCTTCACCCAATCCTTCCAATTCGGCGGCAGTTGCGCTGCTGGCGTTGATCAAAAAGTTGGGATGTTTGGGTGACATCTGCGCGCCCCCCATGCGTGCCCCGCGCAAACCTGCATCCTCGATGACCTTCCATGCCTTCAGGTCGTGCACATCATCCGCGCGCCCTGTGGAGCTGAAACCAGCGGGATTGCGGAATGTCGATCCCGCGCTGCGGTCCTTGGTGGGCTGCGTCGCGTCACGGCGGGCAAGCTGGTCGGCCATGCGTGCATGCAACATGTCGGGGTCGGCGGCGGGTGCATCAAACCGTGCCTGCGTAATAACCATGCCATCCGGCAAATCAGACTGCCGGTAGTCCAGCTTCAGCGCGGCTGCGGGCAAAACATGGCGCTGGCCTGCGCGGTCGATGGCAGTGACATCAATCAGGCGATCGGCAACATAAGTGCCGTAGCACCCCGCATTCATCCGCACAGCGCCCCCGATACTGCCCGGAATGGTGCGCAAAAAGGTCAGGTCGCGCCCTGCATCTGCTGATTTGCGCGCAACATGCGCATCCAGCGCGGCGGCCCCGGCGGTGACGGTGTCACCTGCATCAATGCTGTTGAACCCGCGCCCAAGCCGGATGACGACAGCACGGATACCGCCATCGCGCACAATCAGGTTTGACCCCACGCCCATGGGAAAAACCGGAATGGCAGGATCAAGCTGGCGCAGAAAATCACACAGGTCATCTTCATCGGCGGGCTGGAACAACCAGTCCGCAGGCCCGCCCACGCGCAGCCATGTCAGGGTATCCAGCGGTTTTTGCGCGGTCAACGTGCCACGCACGGGGATCATGTCAGGTGTCATGATGTTGAATTAGGCAGGAATGTGGAGTTTGTCGAGGGGGCAGGCCCCAAGGCCCCATCCTAACGCAACCGCAGATCGGCGTAATCCCCCTGCCCCTGATCGGAAATGAAGCGCAGTGTGTTTCCGTCGCGCAGCACCAACTGGCAATTATACGGATCGCCAGAGCTGCCAAATTCAAGCGTGCGGCAGAAAAAACCGTCGCGCCATTCCCACATGCCGCCCACGCGCATGCCGAACCCGCGCCCTGTGATCTGGCCTTGTGGCAGCACTTGCAACCGCACGCCGAACCGGGCCAGTTCGCGCCCTTCCACAAGGCTGCGGAACGTGCTTTCATCGCGCACAGGTTCGAACTCCGCCTTGGCGGTAAGGGGGGTGACAGCCAGCATTGCGACCAGCAAAACAATCAGGGTTTTCATTGCGATCCTCCGGTGTCTTTGCAACTGTATTACGCAAAGATACGCAGGCCGGATCATGCGAGTTTCAAAACACACGCACCCTGCTGGCACAGCGGCGGAAACCCGCTGAGGGATGCGGCCCTGCTACAGGCCCAGCACGTCAAGCATGGAATATTCACCCGGCTTTTGGGTCTGCAACCAGATCGCCGCGCGAATGGCACCGCGCGCAAACAACGCCCTGTCAGATGCAACATGACGCAGCACAATCCGTTCGCCCGGACCGGCAAAAATAACGTCATGTTCCCCGATATAGTCACCGCCGCGAATGGCATGAAACCCGATTGCGCCTGCATCGCGCGGGCCGGTTATGCCATCGCGCGCACGGTCGGCCACTTCTGGCAGCAGTACCCCGCGCCCGCGCGCCGCAGCCTCGCCCAGCATCAGCGCTGTGCCGGACGGGGCATCGACCTTGTGGCGGTGGTGGGCCTCAACGATCTCGATGTCGTATTCTGTGTCCAGCGCCTGTGCGATCTGTTGTGTCAGCTTAACCAACAGGTTAACCCCAAGGCTCATATTGCCCGCGCGCATGATGCGACCTGTGGCGCTGGCCTTTGCAATGGCCGCCAGATCATCATCATCAAAGCCGGTCGTGCCAATGACATGCGCGACACCTGCGGCGGCTGCCTGTTGTGCCAGCGCGACCGAGACCGCGGGCGCGGTAAAATCCACAATCGCGTCCGAGCATTCCAGCGCCTGCGCCAGATCATCTGTCACAATCACGCCGCGCGTGGCCCCGCCCTGCACAACGCCCAGATCCTGACCGACCCAGTCATGACCCTGACGTTCGATTGCCGCCGAAAGCACCGCAAGATCGCTTTCGTCCACCAGCCGCAGCAACATTTGCCCCATACGCCCGGAAACACCCATTATCGCAATGCGGACCATGTGCCCCACTCCTGCCTTGATCACAGTTTCGCGCCTTCCTAACGGTTGATGCGGAATTTGGCAAAGCCTCGTTGCGCGCAGGCGCGGATTGACCTAAATGAACAGCATGAGTGTAAAACGCTACCAACAGGGCACAGGCCCTTCGCAACGTCAGCTTCGCGTGGCAGAGTTGATCCGCCGCACACTGGCGGACGTTCTGGCGCGTGGTGATGTGCATGACCCGGATTTGTCGCGTATGCCGATCACCGTCAGCGAAGTGCGCACATCGACGGATCTGAAGATTGCGACGGCCTATGTGATGCCATTGGGCGGCAAGGACCAGCAGATCGCGCTGAAGGCGCTTGCGCGCAACAAGGCAGAGTTGCGCCATCTGGTCGGACGGGAACTGACACTGAAATACGCCCCTGACCTGCGCTTCAAGCTGGATGAAACCTTTGACCGTATGGATGACACGCGCCGCCTGCTGGGGCAGGAGCGCGTCCAGCGCGATGTCGCCGCCGGCGAGCATGAAGACGATGCGGACCGCGATTAAAGCAGGACTTGGCGCGCTGGCGCTATGGGCGGCAGGATCATCCGCTGCGATGGCAGAGTGTGCGCGCACCGATTATCTGGGGGCCAGCTTCACGATATGCACCGCAGATGTGCAAGATGACCTGCGCCTGTTCCTGTATGCGGATGAAGACAAAGTCTATGGAAATTTCACAACCATAGATGCAGCCCTGTCGCGCGAGGGCAAGAAACTGGCCTTCGCGATGAATGGCGGAATGTATCATTCTGACCGCCGCCCTGTGGGGCTGTATATCGAGGATGGCACGGAACTGGCGCGCATCGTCACCGCCGAGGGCCCGGGCAATTTCGGCATGCTGCCCAATGGGGTTTTCTGTATCGAAGATGACCGCTTCACGCTGATCGAAAGCCGCGCATTCGCGCAAGCGCCGCTGCCATGTCGTCAAGCCACCCAATCCGGCCCGATGCTGGTGATCGACGGACAATACCACCCGCGCTTTATTGAAGACAGCGACTCTCGTTTAATCCGCAACGGGATCGGGGTGTCATCAGACGGCAGGCGCGCTGTGTTCGCAATTACCAACACACCTGTGAACCTGTTTGAATTCGCACGCTTTTTCCGCGACCATCTGGACATGCCGCAAGCGCTGTATATCGACGGCAACGTGTCACGCCTGCATGCGCCCGGATTGCGGCGTTCAGATTGGGGTGTTTTGCTGGGGCCGATCATCGGCAAGGTTGTTGACGCGGGCAGGCCCGCCCAGTAGCAGGCGCGTAAACAGGCAAAAGGGCATTTCATGGGACGCAAGCGCAAGGGGCGGGCAATATCTGGCTGGCTGGTGGTCGACAAACCCGCAGGCATTACGTCGACGGCGGTGGTCAACAAGGTGCGTTGGGCCTTGCAGGCCCAGAAGGCCGGCCATGCGGGCACGCTGGACCCCGCAGCAACCGGCGTTCTGGCCATCGCATTGGGCGAAGCCACAAAGACCGTGCCCTATATTACCGATGCGCTGAAATGTTACCGTTTCATGGTGCGGCTGGGGCAGGCCACAACCACCGATGACGCCGAGGGGGCGGTGATAGCCACCAACGACCAACGCCCCGATGATGCCGCAATAGAAGCCGCCCTTGATGCCTTTCGTGGCGAGATTGAACAAGTGCCGCCGCAGTTTTCCGCCGTCAAGGTTGACGGGGAACGTGCCTATGACATTGCGCGCGCGGGCGACGAAATGGAACTGGCCGCGCGCCCGCTTTGGGTGGAACGGCTGGATATCGTGGCGCGGCCGGACGCAGACCATGTCGAATTGGAAATGGTGTGCGGCAAGGGCGGTTATGTGCGGTCAATCGCGCGCGATCTGGGCGCGGCGCTGGGCTGTCTGGGCCATGTCGCATGGTTACGGCGCACATGGTCGGGGCCGTTTGACGCCAAGGACGGGCTGAGTATGGACCAGATCGAAGCCATGGCCCACAGCCCCGAGCTGGACACCCATTTGCGCCCGCTGGAAGAAGGGCTGGCCGACCTGCCCGAACTGCCCGCCACACCGGAAGGGGCTGCGCGGCTGCGCAACGGCAATCCGGGCATGGTGCTTAGCGCATCGGTCGAATATGGCGATGAAGCATGGGCCAGCTATCAGGGGCGCGCGGTCGCAGTTGGCGTATACAAGGCAGGCGAACTGCACCCCAGTCGCGTGTTCAATCAGGAATGACAGATCTGGGCGATGTCATAACCCGCAGCCATGTAAAAGGCGATGCCCCGTCCGTGGCAGTCTATTCCACATGCGAGGCGTTTCGCTACCTTCTGACCCGCGAATGGGAACCCGCCGCGGGGCGGGTGCTGTTTGTCATGCTGAACCCGTCAACCGCAACCGAAGTGCAAAATGACCCCACTGTAGAACGCTGCGAACGCCGTGCCCGCACGCTGGGTTTCGGGGCCTTCCGGGTGTGCAACATCTTCGGGTTTCGCGCCACTGATCCGCGCGTTATGCGCGCAGCGCCCGACCCTACGGGGCCGCTGAATGATGCGGCCATCGCGCAAAGCGCACTATGGGCCGACAAGATAATATGCGCATGGGGCACGCATGGGGCGCATCTTGGCCGCGGCGCGCAGGTAGAGGCGTTGTTGCGCGCCACCGGGCGGGGCTTGTGGCACCTTGGCCTAAGCAAAGCAGGCCACCCGAAACACCCGCTTTATATAGGATACAGCGTTCAGCCGACCCCGTGGTTGCCGGCGGCATAGCGCAAGGCCGCGCCGCCTGCCATGTTCAGGGAAAGGCTTCCAGGTGAAGGGTTGCCATACAGGCATCGGGGCCAAATGTTCCGGCCCATATATCGTAACGGCCTGCTTGCGCAGAACGCACGCGAATAACCGGGTCCAGGCCCTCATCGTCATCATTGAACAACCATGCTGCACCGGGCGTATTGATCAGCAAGACAGTATCACAGCCATCGTCGCCCGTGATCTTGAAGCGGATTTTGCGATCCTTGGTGTTGCTGCTTAGATATACATGGAAATCCGGCTGGCGCGTCACAAACCCCACGGCGTCAAACTGCGAACAATTCCACAAGCTAAGGTTTCCGCCCGCAGTCACACCATGCCTGCGTTCAGACCAAAGATCATCTTCGCTGTAGCTTAGGTCTTTTCCGGCCGGAAGCGTAAAATCGGGGCATTGCGTGGCCGCAGCCCCCAAAGGCGTAAGCGCCAGCGCGACGGTCGCGGCAATTATGAAACGCATCTATTCCCCCAAAACGGCAAAGAACCTGCGCCTGAACTGTTCCCAAAACACTGATTGAAGGAACGACAAGTTCACAACCGCTGATGCTGTGCAAGACCGCAGACCTGCTGATGCAGCCTATTTGCGTCGCAGCCTGATAACCACATCCACCCGAGAGATTTCTGCCCCTTCGGGTGCGGAAGGCAGTCGGGAAAACGCCACCTCGCCGGACGGGGCGTCGGTCAGTTGCTGGCTGTCTTCCCAGAAATAATGCGGATGCTCTTCAACGCAGGTGTCGAAGTAAGACCGCGTTGCATCCACGGTGATTTCATTCATCAATCCGGCATCACAAAACGCGCGCAGGGTGTTGTATACTGTGGCAAGCGAAACAGATTCACCGCTTTCCTTTACAGCAAGAAACAGGCTTTCGGCGGTAACATGCCGATCATGCCCGTCACCCACCAGCAAACCTGCCAGTGACAAACGTTGTCGCGTGGGCCGAACCCCTGCACGGGCAAGCCAGTCTGCCCCATTGCTTAGGGCGTCATCATTAAGTTGTGCAAAATCCGTATCCATAGAGTGTATATAGAGCTTGTTGCACATGAATTTCAAATGAAATTCACTTGGCCGGCCTGCAATCTGTCGTGATGCGCGGGCTTGCATGACTTTGCGGCACGGTGCTAGAGGAAGGAAAGCCATGCAGGAGAATTTCATGTCCCAGTTTCCGACATCCTTTGACAAAGAGGGCCTGTTGGCCTGCGCACGCGGCGAATTGTTCGGGCCGGGCAACGCGCAGCTGCCAGCGCCACCAATGCTGATGATGGACCGGATCACCGAAATCTCTGGTGATGGGGGCGCGCATGGCAAAGGCCATGTTGTGGCCGAGTTCGACATCACGCCGGACCTGTGGTTTTTTGACTGCCACTTTCCCGGCAATCCCATCATGCCCGGTTGCCTTGGCCTTGACGGCTTGTGGCAGTTGACGGGCTTCAATCTGGGCTGGCGTGGCTGGCAGGGACGCGGCTATGCGCTGGGTGTGGGCGAGGTCAAGCTGACAGGCATGGTGCGCCCTGACCGCAAGATGCTGACCTACAAGGTAGATTTCACCAAAGCCGTGCAAACGCGGCGCCTGACCATGGGCGTTGCCGATGGCATTGTCGAAGCGGATGGCGATGTCATCTATATGGTCAAGGATATGAAAGTCGCGCTGTCGGAAAGCTGAAGCGCCAATCCAACAACAGGCCAACAACAGGGAGGACGCCCATGCGTCGCGTTGTCATTACCGGGCTGGGGATCATCTCGCCCATCGGGAATTCTACGGATGAAGTTGCAGCCAGCCTGCGCGCGGGCCGGTCGGGTATTGTCTTCGCGCCCGAATATGCCGAACACGGGTTTCGCAGCCAAATTCACGGCATGCCACAAATCACGCTGGAAGATCATATCGACAAGCGCAACCTGCGCTTCATGGGGCCGGGCGCGGCTTATAACTTCCTGTCGATGGAACAGGCCATTGCCGATTCCGGTCTGGACGACAGCGATGTGTCAAATGAACGCACCGGCCTGATCATGGGGTCGGGCGGTCCGTCCACGTCCAATCTGTTTCAGGCGCACAAGATCGTTATCGAAAAAGGCAGCCCCAAGCGTATGGGGCCATTTATGGTGACGCGTGGCATGTCGTCCACGAATTCCGCCTGTCTGGCCACGCCGTTCAAGATCAAGGGTGTGAACTATTCCATCACGTCCGCGTGCTCGACTTCGGCGCATTGCATCGGCAACGCGGCAGAGCTTATCCAGATGGGCAAGCAGGACGTGATTTTTGCAGGTGGCGGCGAAGAACTGGACTGGACGTTGTCTTGTCTGTTCGACGCGATGGGCGCCATGTCGTCGAAATACAATGACGCCCCCGAAACGGCCGCGCGCGCATTTGATGCCACGCGCGACGGGTTCGTGATTGGTGGCGGTGGCGGCGTTGTCGTGCTGGAAGAACTGGAACATGCCAGGGCACGTGGCGCAAAAATCTATGCCGAGGTGACAGGCTACGGCGCCACCTCCGACGGCTATGACATGGTCGCCCCATCGGGCGAGGGCGGCGAGCGGTCCATGCGGCTGGCACTGTCCACCCTGCCGCAGGGGCGCAAGGTCAGCTATATCAACGCGCACGGAACATCGACCCCCGCAGGCGACGTGACCGAAGTCGAAGCCATCCGCCGCATTTACGGTGAAGGAAACGTGCCCCCCATATCATCGACCAAATCGCTGACAGGCCACAGCCTTGGAGCGACAGGTGTGCAGGAAGCGATTTATTCGCTGCTGATGATGCAGGGCCGTTTCATTGCCGCATCGGCCAATGTCACCCAGCTTGACCCTGCCATTCAGGACGGGGAAATTGCAACCAAGCTGGTCGAGGATGTGGAACTGGATTCCGTGCTGTCCAACAGCTTCGGATTTGGCGGAACCAACGCGACACTTATCATGAGTGCGATGCGTGACTGAGGGGCATTCGATGGCGGGATTGATGGCGGGCAAACGCGGTCTGGTGATGGGCGTTGCCAATGAACGCTCCATCGCGTGGGGCATTGCCAAAGCGATGGCCAGCCAGGGCGCGGAACTTGCCTTCTCATATCAGGGAGAGGCATTTGGCAAACGCGTCGAACCGCTTGCGGCCTCGCTCGGGTCCGACATTCTGGTGGATGTCGATGTCACGAATGAAGCATCGCTTGATGCCTGTTTCGATGTGTTGAAATCCCGCTGGGGAAGCATGGATTTTCTGGTCCATGCCATCGCGTTTTCCGACAAGACCGAACTGACAGGCCGGTTCCGCGACACCAGCCGCGCCAATTTCAAGCATTCGCTGGAAATAAGCTGCTACAGCTTCATCGATCTGGGGCGGCGCGCATCCGAGTTGATGCCCAATGGCGGCACGCTGCTGACACTGACCTTTCAGGGGTCCAACACAGTGACACCGTTTTACAACGTCATGGGCGTGGCGAAGGCCGCGCTGGAAAGTTCGGTGCGCTATCTGGCCAATGATCTGGGGCCAGAGGGGATTCGCGTGAATGCCATCAGCCCCGGCCCGATGAAAACCCTTGCCGGTGCGGCCATCGGCGGGGCGCGCAAAACCTATCGCCACGCTGAAACCAACGCCCCCCTGCGCAGCAATGCAACACTCGAAAGCGTGGGCGGCACGGCCGTCTATCTGGCATCCGATTACGGGGCCTTCACCACGGGCGAGATCATCCATGTTGATGGCGGCTATCATGTCATGGGCATGCCGCAGGTCGACAATATCTGATGTCAAAGGCGGGCAGTCAGACACGGCAAACAGGGGGCAATTCGCCCCCTGATTTCATTTCAGCGCGTGGACGGGCGGCACCCCAGCCGATACCCCAGCGCGACCGAACCAATCCACACCACCAGCGAAACTGCGCCGTAAGCCAGACCCGCGAAGATGCTGCGTTCCAGCAGCATCAGCGCCTCTAGCGAGAAGAGCGAGAATGTGGTGAAGCCACCGCAAAACCCCGTAATCAACAACGCGCTGGCAACGGGCGGCAGCGCGCGGGTTGCCAGATACCCGATGAGTGCCGCGCCAATCACATTGGCTGCAAATGTGGCGATGAAGGCGGCATCCGGCAGCAGGTTCACCGCAGCCAGACTTAACGCCACGCGCGCGCCAGTGCCAACAGCACCCCCAATTCCCGCAGCAAGTAATGTGTCCCGCATGCGATCTAGCCCCCTGCAACCCAAGGGGCAAAGGCACGCGCCCCGATGACCACGCCCATGGCAACCACGACAGGACCTGACAGGACCGATCCCAGCGCATTCGCATAGGCGGCGCGCCGTTGCCCTGCCTGCCAAAGGGTCACCACCTGCAACGCCAGGGTTGACACGGTGGTATAACCACCCAGCACACCAAGGATGAATACGGCCAGGAAGGACGGTGCACCCGCCATCAGCACCGACAAGGGCGCTGGCCCTGTCCGTGCCATCACCCACCCAAGCGCCAGCCCCAGCAAGAAACTGCCCGTCATGTTTACGACCAGCGTTCCCCATGCCAGATGCAGCCTGCGGCTGATCCATGCAGATATGGCCGCGCGTGCCACGGCCCCAAGGCCACCGCCCACACATAGCGCCAGAAAGAAGATCAGATACGCTGTCATGGGCAAGCTATAACCTGCTTGCCCATGGGTTGGAATACATCCGGTTCAGTCCTGCGCGCGCAAAGTCTGTGCAGGACGCACGGCAAGCGGACGTAACGCAAAGGCAAGCCCCGCCAGCAATGTGGCCAGAACACCACCTGCGATAACCGCAAGTGCTGGCAGCCACTCGAACTGATAGCTGGCCTCCATCACAAAGCGCATGACGGCCCAGCTGGACAGCGCACCAGCCCCAAGCGCCACACTGCCCGCCGCAGCCCCCATCAACGCAGAGCGCAGCGCGAAACTGGCCAGAATACCGCGACGCGACGCGCCAAGGGTTTTCATGACAGCCGCTTCGAACACACGCGCGCGTTCCCCTGCGGCTGCCGCGCCGATCAGCACAACAAACCCAGTCAACAACGTGGCAAGTGCCGCAAAACTGGTGGCCGTTGCCATTGTGGACAGCGCTTCGGTCACACGTTCGGCTGCTTCGCGCACGCGGATCGCGGTGATATTGGGATACATATTGGACAGATCGCGCAAAATCGCGCCTTCAGCCGCTTCCAGCGCATAGACCGTGGCAATATGGGTATGCGGGGCCGCGCGAATGGGGTCAGGGGTCATGACCATGACGAACCCGATACCGCCGGTGGAAAAATCCACCTCTCGCAGATTGGCGATTTCGGCGGTGATGTCGCGGCCCAGAACGTTGATGGTCACAGTGTCACCGACACCCAACCCCAGATCAGCGGCCTGTTCGGCCCCGAAACTGACAAGCGGCGGGCCGGAATAGTCCGCGTCCCACCACGCGCCCGCGGTCAGGCGTGTGCCTTCGGGCGGGGTGGCGGAATAGGTTATGCCGCGGTCGCCGCGCAGCACCCAATGCCCAGCCGCCGGATGGTCGCGCGATGGAATGCCGTTCAGTTCTGTGACAACGGCGCGCAGCATGGGCGCGGTTTCAACGCGGTCCACATTGTCATCGCGGTCCAGCCGTTCCAGAAATCCGTCAAGCTGCGTGTTCTGTATATCCAGAAAGAAATAGCTGGGTGCGCGGTCTGGCAAATCTGTGGAGATCGCGCGGCGCAGGTTATTGTCAATCTGGCCCACTGCGGCCAGCACTGTCAGGCCCAGCCCCAGCGACAGAATGACGGCCCCTGCCCCTTCGCGCGGGTTGCCGATTGCGCCCATGGCCATGCGCAGCGCCGTGTGCCCGCGCAAGCTGCGCGACCGCGCGGCGCGGCGCGCAAGCGCACGCACGGCCCACGCGGCCAGTGCAAGCACGCCCAATGCGCCAAGCACCCCGCCTGCGGTTGCGAAAGCCAGCATCGGCACCGCCGCGAATGCGGCCGCTATCGCCACCAGCCCCCCCACCAACGCCAGTGTGACCAGCATATAGGGCCAGCGCGGCCAGCCTTGCGCATTTTCATCAACCCCGCGAAAGATAACCGCCGCACGCACATTTTCAGTGCGCGCCAGCGGCCACAGCGTGAAAATCAACGCCGTCAGAGCGCCATAAATCGCAGCCTCGACCAGTGCCTTCGGGTGCAGGCCAATATGCAGGTCCACAGGCAGTTGATCCGCAACCAAAGGGGCCACCGCGAAGGGCACGACCGCCCCCAAGGCAAGGCCCAGCGCAATACCCAGCGCAGTCAGAACCCCGATCTGCATCAGATAGACCGCAAGGATGGTGCGGCTTTCGGCACCAAGGGTTTTGAGCGTAGCAATCACATTGGTCTTGCCGTCCAGATAGGTGCGCACCGCCGCAGACACGCCCACCCCGCCCACGGCCAGACCGGCCAGCCCAACCAGCACAAGGAAGGATGACACGCGTTCAATCACGCGCTGAACCTGTGGGGCTGCATTGCGGCTGTCACGCCAGCGCACACCAGCGCCATCAAACTGGCTGTTCACGGCGGCCCGCGCCTGATCCAGATCGCGCCCGTCCAGAAGCAGGCGATAGTTCACTTCGTATAGCGTGCCGGGGCCAAGCAATCCCGCATCCTGCAACGCGTCGGATTTGACAATTGTGCGCGGGCCAAAGCCGAAATTCGCACCCATCCCGTCGGGTTCGCGGGTCAGATGCGCGGTCAGGCGAAATTCCTGAACGCCAAGGCGGAACACATCGCCAAGTTGTAAATCCAGCCGTTCGGCCAGAATGCGTTCCATCACGCCACCGGGCAGGCCATCTTGCACGGCCAATGCCTGTTCCAACGGGATTTCAGGGTCCAGCCCAACCGCACCCACCAGAGGATAGGCCGCATCAACACCCTTGACCTGCGTGACAGACCGTTCGGCGCTGTCGCCCTGCCCCGCCACAGCCATGGACCGGAAATCAACCGCTTCGGACACCGCGCCCGCGAACCTGTCGATCCAGTCGCGTTCCTGCGGTGTTGCGAAACGGTAGGTCATGCGCAGTTCCGCATCGCCCCCCAGAAGCGTGGCCCCTTCGCGCGAAAGCCCGTCGTCAATAGCCCCGCGCACGGACCCTACGGCGGCGATAGCGCCCACACCCAGCGCCAGACAGGCCAGAAATACCCAGAACCCGCGCAAGCCGCCGCGCAATTCGCGCCGCGCAATCGCCCATGCCACGCGCATCATTCGGCGGCCCTTGCAGTGGCGCGATCTTCACCTTCAATGCGGCCATCGGCCAGACGGATGACACGGTCGCAGCGCGCGGCAAGGTCGGGCGCATGGGTCACAAGAATCAGCGTCGCCCCGTGCCTGTCGCGCAGGCCAAACAGCATATCCATAATCGCCTGTCCATTCACCCCGTCCAGATTGCCGGTCGGCTCATCCGCCAGCAATATTTCAGGGCGCGGGGCCGCCGCGCGCGCAAGTGCGACGCGCTGCTGTTCACCACCCGACATTTGCGCGGGGTAGTGGTCCATCCGGTGGCCCAGACCAACCGCGCGCAATTCTTCCTCTGCGCGTTCAAACGCATCGCGCTTTCCGGCCAGTTCCAAAGGCGTTGCAACATTTTCCAGCGCGGTCATTGTCGGGATCAGGTGGAAAGACTGGAACACAACCCCCATATGTGACCTGCGAAACCGGGCAAGGGCGTCTTCGTTCAGCGCGGTCAGATCATGGCCAAGGGCCGAAACCTGACCCGCAGTCGCACGTTCCAGCCCGCCCATAAGCATCAGGAGGGATGATTTGCCAGACCCAGAAGGCCCGACCAGACCAAGGGTTTCCTCGCGCGTGACATCCAGTGTGATCCCGCGCAAAATCTCGACCGGCCCGGCATTGCCTTGCAGGGTCAACCCCGTATCCTTGAGCGAGAGAACAATGTCAGTCATCAAATCCGTCCTTTGCGTGCCCGTATCGAACCCATATGGTGTTTTTACCCCGTTCGGCAAGCGCTGCGGTGCAGCGTGTGCAGGCATAACGCTGGCTTTGGGCCTTTCCGTCGGCGCGGCGGGTGCAGAACCGTTGCGCCTTGTGGCGTTGGGGGATTCCCTGACCCAGGGATACGGACTGCCCGCCGATGACGGGTTCGTTCCGCAATTGCAGGACTGGCTGCACGCGCAGGGCCATGACGTGATCGTGATAAACGCAGGCGTGTCGGGGGACACAACAGCGGGCGGGCTGGCCCGGCTTGACTGGACCTTGGCCGAACCTGTGGATGCAATGCTGGTTATCCTTGGGGGGAACGATCTGTTGCGCGGCATTGACCCTGCCGCCAGCCGCGCCAATCTGGATGCCATCCTTGCCCGCCTGCAACAAGACGATATTCCCGCCATGCTGGCAGGTATGCCCGCACCGGGGAATTACGGCCCCGAATTTCGTGACGCCTTTGATGGCATGTATCCCGAGCTGGCGCAGGAATATGACGTGCCGCTGGTGCCCAATTTCATGCAACCCATGACCGACAAGGCAGATGCCGGTGCAAGCTTCGCGGACCTGATGCAGGACGATCATATTCACCCCAATGCAGACGGGGTCGCACTGATTGTTGACGGCATCGGGCCGAAGATTGCAGCCTTCCTTGAGACTGTAGCGCCCGCGACACCATAACGTGCGGGCGGCTGTGAACAGTTGTGCAGCTTGAAACTTGTTGATAAGCGCTAGAACAAATCTGAACTAAGTATAACGGGGCAGTCCGAAGGGGCTGCCCCAAAACAGGAACGGGTGGCCCGAATATGGCAAGAAGCAATTTCACTTTCACATCTGAATCCGTATCCGAAGGGCACCCGGACAAAGTTTGCGACCGCATTTCAGATGCCGTTCTGGATGCCCTGCTGGCGGAAGAAGAAACCGCCCGCGTTGCCTGCGAAACTTTTGCCACATCGTCGCTGGTTGTCATCGGCGGCGAAGTCGGGCTGACAGACCCTGAGCGCCTGAAGGATTACATGGGCCGCATCCCCCAGATTGCGCGCGATTGCATTCGCGATATCGGCTATGAACAGGACAAGTTCCACTGGAACACCTGCCATGTTCTGAACTTCCTGCACGAACAATCCGCACATATTGCCCAAGGGGTGGACCGTGACGGCGCGGGCGATCAGGGGATCATGTTCGGCTATGCCGTGGATGACACGCCCGAACTGATGCCCGCACCTATCCAGTATGCCCATAAAATTCTGAAACGCCTGTCCGAGGTGCGCAAATCCGGTCAGGAGCCGACCCTGCGCCCTGATGCCAAAAGCCAGCTTTCGGTCCGGTACGAAAACGGCAAACCGGTCGAGGTGACATCCATCGTGCTGTCCACCCAGCATGCCGATGAAACCCAGACATCCGACGACATCCGCGCAATTGTCGAGCCTTATATCCGCGAGGTGCTGCCGTCCGACTGGATCACCCCCAAGACTGAATGGTGGGTCAACCCGACCGGCACTTTCGTAATCGGCGGCCCTGACGGGGATGCAGGCCTGACCGGCCGCAAGATCATCGTTGATACATATGGCGGCGCAGCACCGCATGGCGGCGGCGCGTTTTCCGGTAAAGACCCGACCAAGGTGGACCGCTCTGCGGCATATGCGGCGCGTTATCTGGCCAAGAATATCGTGGCCGCTGGTATGGCGCAGCGCTGCACGTTGCAGCTGTCCTATGCGATCGGGGTGGCAAAACCGCTGTCGATCTATGTGGATTCACATGGCACAGGACAGGTTGACGACGAAGTGATCGAACGTGCAATCGCACGGGTGATGGACCTGACGCCGCGCGGCATCCGCGAGCATCTGGGCCTGAACCGCCCCATCTATGAACGCACTGCCGCCTATGGCCATTTCGGGCGCGCACCGGAATCGGATGGCGGGTTCAGCTGGGAACGCACCGACCTGATTGATGCATTGAAAAAAGCTGTTTGACCGTCCGGCGAAGAAAACCGCCTGCCATCTGGTGCGAAAAATACCTGCAAATTTACCGGACGGGCCTGCGCCCGTCCTTCTTTTGAACAATAACGCAACGCGTTTTAGAGCATGTTTCTCAAAAGTTGGAACCGGTTTTGAGCTTCTCGAACATGCGAAATCAATAAGTTAGAGCATGTCTCGTGAATGCGAATGAACGTGATATGCTCTAGTGGCGGAAGATGCGGATATGGGGCGGCGCATTGAACATATCCAGCTTCATGCTTGTCAGCCGTGTCCGGACAGGATCGATGGTGATACCGTCATAAACGGCAAGCAGTGCCTGCGGGACGGCACGCGCGGGAAAACGCTTCGGTAGAATAACTGCATCATAGATCATTTTGCCAACCTTCGTTTCAAACCGAAGCATTCTGCATCCGGTTCATAAAGGTTAACAGCGGACTTGTGGCGCAAATCAGGCGGAATGCGAATATTTTTGCGATATGCAATAACCGCACCCTGCAAAAAAGTTAATTGAGAATGCTAATGGAAACAATGTTGGAAACGCTGCGAAGATACCTGTGGGCAGGGGAAACGAACCACGCCCCGGCACCTGCAAAACGCAACTGCGGTTGCCCTATCCTAACCCAGTCGAAAGTCATCTGGCACGCGATCAACACCGTTCAGCACAAGGTCAGCCATAAGTTCAGCCAGCACAGGGGCCATTGCAAACCCGATCTTGAAGCCGCCATTGAATACATATTGCCCCGTTTTTCCGGGCCATGCCCCCATCAACGGCGCGCGGCTGCTGGCGCGGGGGCGCACGCCTGCCCAACGTTCCAGAACCGGCGCAGGTGCCAGCGCGGGGCAAATTTCGCGCGCGCGGGCAATCAATGCATCACATTGCGCATCAACCGTGTCGGGCGCATCAAAATCACGCTCGCTCGTGGACCCGACCGCGATCGTCCCGTCCCCATGCGGGACAATATGCAAACCGTCAGCAAATATCTGGGGGGCATCACTGGCCGCATATCCCAACAGGGCCGCCTGCCCCTTGACCCCGCTGCCAACCTTATAGCCAAGATCGCGTGACAGCGCTGCCAGCCCCTCATGGCCCGTCGCCCAGACCACCACGCGATCGGCGTGCGGCTTGTCGCCGATGCTGAACTGGCCGCCCAGCGCCTGAAACGCCCCCAAAAGCGCGCGCCCCGCCTGCCTTGGGTGCACTCTTGCCGTCAACGTGTCATGCACGACCCAACCCGACGGCGCGGCCACCGCCAGCCCCGGCGCGCTGTCACTGCGCAAGACCCGCCACTGTGCCGCTCCCTGCCATAGCTTTGCCGCGCCTGCTTCGCGCGCATGCGCAAGATCCAGCTTGCCGTCGGGTACCGGCTGCACGCGACCCAAACGCGCATATCCGGGATCGATGCCTGCGCGCGATGCCACGCCCCGCCAGAATTCCTCGGCGTGGATCAATGCATCAAACTGAAACGCCTTCTTGGCATTCCAGTTTTCCGGCACATGCGGGGCCAGCGCACCGACGATCCCCCCGCTTGATCCGGCCCCCACGCCGCGCGCGTCCCGCAGATGAACCTGCGCGCCCCGCTTTGCACAGACATAGGCCAGCGCAAGCCCGAACACCCCCGCCCCCATGATGGTCACATCGGCCATTGTCATTTCCCCTACGCGACTGCATGACTGTTCACATGTGTCATAAAGCAGAGCGGCATGAACGACCAGATTGCAGATATCACCTGGAAAGATAACCGAACCCCTGTGGCGGCGCGGTTTGATGATCCCTATTTCTCGATTGCGGACGGGTTGGCGGAAACACAGCATGTGTTTCTTGCAGGCAATCGCATAGACCAGCGCGCAGGGCCGGGTTTTCATATTACAGAACTGGGCTTCGGCACCGGCTTGAACCTGCTTGCGACGGCTGATGCGCTGGCAGGGCGGACCGGCCCTGTGTATTTCACCAGTTTCGAGGCCTACCCCATGCGCGCCACAGACATGGCCCGCGCGCTTGCCCCCTTCACCGCACTGGATGCCGCCCCCCTGCTGGACGCGTGGTCACAGGGCTTGCGCCAGTTCGCCCTTGGCCCCTTGCAGGTGGAAATCATCATCGGGGACGCGCGCAATACATTGCCATTGTGGAACGGTCAGGCAGATGCATGGTATCTGGACGGGTTTTCACCGGCCAAAAACCCCGAGCTTTGGACCGACACCCTGATGGCGCAGGTGGCCCGCCACACCCGCAAGGGCGGCACTTTTGCAACCTATACGGCTGCGGGCGCTGTGCGCCGCGCCCTTGCCGCCGCAGGTTTTGATGTCACACGCCAACCCGGATTTGCACATAAGCGACATATGACAACAGGAACCCTGTCATGAGTGCGGTGCAAAACAATTCCCTTGGCATCTGGCTGATGTGCGTCACGGCCTTCATCTTTGCCATGCAGGACGCCATGTCCCAGCATCTGGCAGGGGAATATAATGTCTTTATGATCATCATGATCCGGTACTGGTTTTTTGCCAGCTTCGTGATCGTGGTTGCCGCGCGACAGGCAGGCGGAATTCGCAAGGCAGCCGCCACAACACAGCCTGTGCTGCAAATCTTTCGCGGGGTGTTGCTGGCGCTGGAAGTGTGCGTGATGGTCACCGCATTTGTGATACTGGGGCTGGTGGAAAGCCATGCGGTGTTTGCAGTCTATCCGTTGCTGGTTGCCGCGCTGTCAGGACCGGTTCTGGGCGAAATGGTCGGCTGGCGGCGCTGGACCGCCATCGGCATCGGCTTCATCGGGGTGCTGGTCATCCTTCAGCCGGGTTACGGGGTGTTCAACCCCGCCGCCCTGATCCCGCTTCTGGCGGCCTTTATGTTTGCGCTTTACGGGCTGTTGACGCGTTTTGCCGCGCGGCGCGACAGTGCGGCTGTCAGTTTCTTCTGGACGGGCACTGCGGGGGCCGTGACCATGACCCTGATCGGCGTCTGGTTCTGGGAACCAATGGCACCGGGCGATTGGGTCTGGATGGGCATCTTGTGCATGACATCAGCCTTCAGCCATTTCCTGCTGATCCGCGCCTATGAAGTGGCCGAAGCCAGCGCAGTGCAACCCTTCGCCTATCTGCAACTGCCCTTTGCGGCGGCAGTCGGCCTGCTGCTATTTGGTGAAACGCTGCGCAACAATGTGGCCCTTGGCACATTGGTTGTGGTCGGCGCAGGGTTGTTCACGCTTTGGCGGGCAAGACAGGTGAAAGCCTGACCTGCCTTTTACCTTTTATTCTGGCAAGTTATTCTGGCAAGTTATTCTGGCAAGAGGGCCGCCAGACACTTCACCTTGCAAGGCAATAGCGCATGATGGCCTTTTGTGCATGCAAGCGGTTCTCGGCCTCGTCAAACACCACGGATTGCGGCCCGTCCATGACGGAGTTTGTGACCTCCTCCTCGCGGTGCGCAGGCAGGCAATGCATGAACAACGCATCGGGTTTCGCATGGGCCATCAGCGCATCATTGACCTGATAGGGGCGCAGCAGGTTGTGGCGGCGTTCGCGGTTCGACTGGCTGTCATGCATGCTGACCCAAGTGTCGGCGACCACCAGATCCGCCCCCTCGACCGCGCGCACGGGATCACGAATAATGTCGACCTGCACCCCTTGTGCCCGTGCAAGGGCCACAAATTCAGGGTCGGGGTCCAGCGATTCGGGACCGGTAAAGACCAGATCGAACCCGAATTGCCCGGCGGCATGCAGGAAGGATGCACACACATTGTTGCCATCCCCCGACCAGACCACACGACGCCCTGTAATCGGGCCGCGATGTTCTTCAAAGGTCTGGATATCTGCCATGATCTGGCACGGATGCGTGCGGTTGGTCAGCCCGTTGATGACCGGCACAGAGGCATATTCGGCCAGTTCATGCAGCACCGATTCTTCAAATGTGCGGATCATGATCATATCGACATAGCGCGACAGGACGCGCGCGGTGTCGGCGATGGTTTCGCCATGGCCAAGCTGCATTTCAGACCCGGACAGAACCATCGTCTGCCCCCCCATCTGGCGCACGCCGACATCGAAGCTGACGCGTGTGCGGGTCGAGGGTTTTTCAAAGATCAGCGCGACCATGTGGTTTTTCAGTGGTTGTTCGTCATCGGGCGTGGCCTTGGGCCGCCCATTGCGGGCAGTTTTCATGGTATGGGCCTGATCTATCATCGCGCGCAGGGCCGTTTTGTCGGTGGTGTGAATGTCCAGAAAATGAGGCATGGGTCGAACCTTTTGTCTGCGGGAAGGGGGGGGGGGGGGGGGGGGGGGGGGGGGGGGGGGGGGGGGGGG
>JAFIEO010000047.1 GCA_020832445.1 Paracoccaceae bacterium | reverse complement strand
GCGCCACCGACACGCCCCGATCTGTCACCAGTTTCACAGCCTCGAACTTGAACTCTTTCGTAAACTTCCGTCTCATTTCCGATCTCCGATTCCTTGGTCACGATCTTATCTTCGTGTCCACGAAACCGGCAGCAGCTCAGTCATCGAGGATCAAGACATCGGCGCGCACGATCTTGCGGAAGAGGCGCTCGAAGCTTCCATCCCCACGCGCCGTGGCCAGTTCGCTAAAGAGGCGGGGCATGCGGAAATAGAGGGTGACTTTGCCTTGCCGACAGGCTTCATGACCCAAGGCGCAGGCCAGCCAGGACTTTCCGACCCCGCATGGTCCTGTGATCAGGATGCTGCGATGTTTGGCGATCCAGACACCGTCTTTCAGGCTCTGGAACAGCGCGCGGTCCAGTTTGCGCGCAGCGCGATAATCAACATCTTCCATGCAAGCGCTCGCTTCGCGCAGATTGGCCGCGCGCAGGCGTGTCTGGAAACGTCGGCTGTCTCGGGCAGTGCTTTCGCGATCGAGCATCAGCCCGATCCACTCGACCGGATCCATCTGTCGACTGCCCTCACGGGCAAGCAGCTCTGCGAAGACTTCGGCCATGCCGTCGAGTTTGAGCGTGCGCAAGGCTTCATGGGTGGGGTGTGTGAGCATTCAGTTTCTCCTTGGGCTCAGTGGAAATAATGCGCGCGTCCCGCCAGAGGCGGGCCATTGATGTGCGGCGCACCTCTGGTGCGACGGATATTGGTGTGCGCGATGGTGGGGGCGTCGGGCGCAGCCTCGATAGGCTGGGTCTCAAGGTGGTTCTTGAGGATGGAGGTGACGGTTTTGAGCGAGCAGGCATTGAGCGCCAGTGCCCGGGCGCAGGCCGCATCCAGCCTTTCCGGACCACAGCCGCGCTTCAGTTTGAGGATACCGACACAAGCGCGGATGCCCTGTTCCGGCCTTGGCTTATTGCGCAGGATGATCTCGACCAATGTGGCCACGTTTGGTCCAACCGTTTGTGCGTCGGTCCGCACTTTGTCGGCGGTCATGTCCGCGTAGTGGCGATGTTTGGCAGGCATATGCGCCTTCACCGTTGTCTCACGCCGATCTTCCGGGCCAGCCCGCTGGTGGCTGGCGACACGCTTTCCACCTTGAAACGCCTCGATCGTACTGGCTGTTATCCGCACCCAAAGTGTCGAACGCGCCAGGCTATATGGGACGGAGTAGTAATGGTCATCGATGCGGATGTGATAGTCCGCCCCGACAGTGACCTTTTGCCAATCGGCATGAACATGGCGTGTCGGGGGAAGCGGGATCAGGGCAGGTTGATCCAGCTGCTCGAAGAGCTGCTGGCGCGAGGCTCCAAGATGGCGGCTGACGCGGGCATTCAGCTGCGTCAGTGCGTCACGAATGGCCGCGTTCAACTCTTCCAGCGAGAAGAACACCCGATTGCGCAGCCGCGCGACAATCCAGCGCTGCACCAGCAGCACTCCGCCTTCTGCTTTCGCTTTGTCCTTCGGTTTGTAAGGCCGGGCCGGGAGAATGGCCGTCTGATAGTGGCATGCAAGATCGGTGTAGCTTCGGTTGACGCCCGGCTCATGAAAGCAGGTGCGCACGACGGCAGATTTAAGATTGTCCGACACGATCAAGGCCGGTGCGCCGCCGAAGAACTCGAACGCGCGAACATGTGCGCCGATCCAGTCCGGCACGGTCTGGCTCCAGCTGGCTTCCGCATAGGTGTAATTCGAGGCACCCAGAACAGCGACGAACAATTCGACGGGACGTTGCAGGCCAGTGGCGGGATCTGTCACCTCCATGCGAACGCCAGAATAGTCGACAAACAGCTTCTCGCCTGCGACATGGCGCTGGCGCATGGAGGGCGACAGACGCTTCACCCAGGCGCGGTAGTGCTGACAATAGGCTGAATAGGCATATCCATCGCTGGGATGCCGCGCGCGATATTCCTCCCAGAGCAGAAGCAAGGTAACACCAGGTCGTTTCAACTCTTGATTGACTTCGGCCCAGTCTGGCTCGACAAATCGATGGCCCTCGGGACGCGCTTCGCGCCCAAACAATCGGTGTTCGAGTGCATCTTCATCCAGATCAGCAACATCAGGCCAGGACAGCCCGGCCTTCTCGGCGCGTTCCAGGTAATTGCGCGCTGAGGTCCGGCCCAGCCCCAGACTGTCGGCGATCCTACGCGCCGAATAGCCCGCCGCACGCAGCCTTAAAACATCCTTAATCTTGCGCATTGGCAATCTCTCCATCTCGCTCTCCTGCTGCCTCGATGGGCCGCAGAATAAGCAGGGTCAGATCGCCTCGCAGATCATCTTAACAGGGTGGCCACATGCCGTGGAATCGATGGCTATATCATCGTGGAATCCGCTGGCTGCGCCCTTTGCTCCGCGCCTTTGGGCATTCCCAGTGACCGCAAATGGCCAAAAACAGGCCATTCAACCAGATCTGAATAAACCCGTATCACAAGCTTGAATCAAGGCCGTGTGCGCACATCGATCAAGGCCGCGCCCTTGCGCGCGCGGATATGATCCAGCGCCTTTTGCAACGCCTCGGCAAATTGCGCGTGGTCCGCAGCCTTCATGGCCAGCGCACGGGACGCTTGCGCGACCATCGTAAAATCTGGGCTGGGCGCAAGGCCCGTGAGCGGCACCTGATTGGCGCGTGCGGCATAGCCATCAGGATACAGGCCCACCACCGATTGCCGCACCGCGCCCCATTCGTTGTTGTTCAGCACCACAATCAGAATGGACAGGTTCAGCGCTTCTGCAATCTGGTGACAGACCACAGGATTGGCGAACATATATGTCCCGTCCCCCATCGTGGCGACAACAAGCCTGTCGGGCGCGGCCAGTTGCAACCCCATGGCCGCCGGCAACGACCAGCCAAGCCCGCCCGCATGGGGTTCTTGATACCACGCCTGCGCATGGGTCAGGCGCATTGGGGCCATCGGGCAACCCAGTTCGGAAAAGACAGTCGCATCATCGCCTTGCAAGGCATCCGACACCATACGCGCGATCTGGTCCTTGGTCATGCCGGGCGCGTCATCAGGCGCGGCGGCCGCAAGGGCTGCGTTGCGCGCTGTCCGATTGCTGGCGGCAATTTCATCAAACCGCGCGGCCACGCCAGCATCCGGTGCATGCGATGCCAAGGCCCGTTCCAACGCCAGAAGCGCTGGCGCCACATCGCTGGACAGGGCCATATCCGCGCGGAAATTGCGAATTGGCGTGCGTTGTGACAACGGGTTCGGACCAATCTGCACCACCATTGCATCCGCGTGCGGTTCATGTGCGGCGGGCATCCATGGTGCCAGCGTATCCAGACAGATCACCAGATCGGCGCGCGCCAGCAGGGGGCCGCCATCTGCGGGGGCTGCCATCGGGTGGTCGGTCGCAAGCGCAAGCTGGTTGGCCCAGTACTGGCACACTGGAATCGCCCAGTCCCGCGCCATCCTGTCCAGCGCCGCAAAGCCTTGCGCGTTGCCTGCACCACGCTGCGCGAAGATCACAGGAAATTTTGCCTGTGCAATCAACCGGGCCAGTTCGGCAATCTCATCCGGGGCAGCATGTGCGCCATGTGCCCGCATCCTGGGTGCGGCATCCAGCCCTTCAGCGGGGCAGGGTTCGCACAGCACTTCGCGCGGCAGCGATACATATACCGGACCGCGCGGCGTGGATGACGCGAT
Organism: Paracoccaceae bacterium; assembly: GCA_020832445.1. Taxonomy (GTDB): domain Bacteria; phylum Pseudomonadota; class Alphaproteobacteria; order Rhodobacterales; family Rhodobacteraceae; genus Roseinatronobacter. The sequence goes on along the minus strand of JAFIEO010000047.1, from coordinate 64,352 downwards.
GGCATGCGCCCTGTCCACAAGGTCGGGCACCTGTTCGGGAAAGCGCAATTCATAGTCCCATTTGCTGGCTTCGCGCACCAGCGATGTCTGGTCGCGCATTTCCTGCCCCCAGCCAATGGGCACCGTCCGCGCCCCGAAACGGCCCTTTTCAACCGTCGGCGTGCGGCCCGAAAACAGCAGGATCGGCACATGTTCCACATAGGCATTCAGCGCCCCGATGGCGCAATTCGCAAGGCCCACATCCGTATGCGCGATGACCGCCTGTGCCCGCCCCGTGGCCAGATAATACCCGTGCGCCATACCCATGGCCGCATGTTCATGCGGGATCGTCAGCGCATGGGGCAGTGGCATGTCCTTGGCAGTGGCTTCTGCCAGCCCCTCGATGATGGGCGGGAAATCCGTGCCGGAATTTGCAAAGATATAATCGACGCCCACGGATTTCAGCCGCGCCAGCAGCGCAGCCCCTGCCGAAACTTGCGGCTTGTCCATGACATTCTCCCTTTGTTATGCGGGGCCGCGCGCAACGCGCGTTCGCCCCGCTTGATCCGGACATCCCAAACTCAGGCGATGCCCAGCAAATACACCACGACAGGCAGTGTCGCAAAACTGCACAGCGTGGCTACCAGCAAGCCATATGCACTCAACTGCCCCTGCCCCGCTTTTGCGCCCAAAAGCGGGAAGATTGTGATCATCGGCATGGCCGCGAACAACACCGCCCCCATCGCCATCACCCCGCCAATGCCGGAAACAAGACCCGTCGCCCCCCATACCGTCAACGGGTGCAATACCAGCTTGCCTGCAACCATAAGCCCCACCACCGCAACCCGCCCCTGCGCGGGCAGGCTTGCCAGCATTCCCCCGATAACCAGCAGTGCCAGCGGGCCGGAAATACGCGCCAGAAATGCCAGCGTGTCACGGGCAAGTTCCGGCAGTTCAATGCCCGCAAACGATATTGCCAACCCGACAAGCAATGCGATCAGCAGCGGGTTGCGCAGCAGATCCGATATAATCTTGCGCCGCGTCTGCTGCACATCACCCTGTGCGGCCAGCGCAATCAGCAAAAGCGCCAGCGGCAGAATCAGGACATTCTCGACAATCATGCAATGCGCCAGAATCAATGTGGCCAGCTCCGCGCCCATCAGGGCCTGTCCGATGGGCAATCCCATGAAGCCGCTATTGGCCATGGACACGGCCAACCCCACAACCGCAGTCACAATCCGTGACAACCCCAGAACATACCGCGCAATCGCCATGCAGATCAGCATCGTTACCAGCGATCCCGCCGCATATGCCAGCAAGAACCCCGTGTTCAGCGCGCCTTGTGCGGGTGTTCCGGCCAGTGCCAGCAAAATCAACGCGGGCAGCGCGATACGGATGACCACAGTGCCCAAAGGCTGCACCGTAGCGGGATCAAGATAGCGGGTGCGTATGGCCACGAACCCCAATCCAATCACCGCAAAAACAGGCAGGAATATCTCAATCAGGGTCATTGCCGGGCTATCCAGTTGATTGGGTCAGATCAGGGTTTCAATCAGTATTTTCGCCGCAATCACACCCAGAACAACCAACATGGTGATGTCAAACACCTTGGGCGATGTTCTGCGCCCCAGCCATGTGCCCAGCGGCATGAACACAAAGACGACGCCCAGCGCCACAAACCCCATGGCCAGCCGTTCGCCCGTCAATATGCCCACACTCCAGAGTGCGGGAATCTGGGCCGCTGTCATGGCAACAAAGAAGATCGATACAGTTCCGATAAATGCCTCTCTCGGCAGGCGCATGGCATTCAGATAGGTAATCGATGCCGGTGCGGAAATTCCGGTGGCCCCTTGCAACAGGCCACCCAATGTTCCCGCAACACCGCTGAAACGGTCCGCAGTCGCACGCCCCAGAACCCAGCCCGGTTTTGCCAGCCGTAGCGCGATATATCCCAGCACCGAAAATGCGACCAGCAATGACAATGTTTCCTGTGGCAATGACGCCAGCAAGTATGTCCCCAAAACGACACCAACCATTCCACCGCCCGCAAACAGAACCAGAAAGCGCCGCGACAGGGCCTTGTCGCGATAAGCCCATGCCTGCCAGACATTGCTTAGCAAATTGGGGACAACCAGAATCGCCACGGCGGTTTGCACCCCGAACACCATTGTCAGGGCGGGTGCCGCAATAATGGGAACACCTGCCCCGATTGCACCCTTCATGATGCCACCCAAGGCGACAGCCAGGATCGCCAGCACGATACTTAACACAAACTCCCCCCCAATGGCATGATGTGGGCACAGGATCATATGCCCGCGCAGGGATTGCAAGCCTGCATGACGCACGAATAACCCGCTTTTATTCTATGATATGCGCAAGATTATTTTTATTATATACAATAGGATAATCATTCCGAAAAGGAAGCAGAACAAGTTATCATTGCATTTTTCTTATGCCTGGGTGCAGGTTTGAATTTTGCAATGTCTGGTTCATGCAAGATCTGGTTTCTGCAAGACGAGGGGGGCAGGATGAAAGCGCGCGATGGTGTTGTCGAGGACGCATCTGCAATCATACTGCCCAACCTGCGGCACCTGCGGCTTCTTGATGTGGCTGTCAGCGACAGTTCTTTGACCGCTGCGGCCAACAAGGTGCATATATCGCAACCCGCAGCATCGCAGGCCGTCGCGAAACTGTCAGACGTGTTCGGTGCGCGGCTGATAGAGCGGTCGGGGAACAATGTCACCGCCACACCAGAAGGCGAAATTGTCGTCAAACGTGCCCGCCGGGCGCTGGAGCATCTGCGCGCCACCGGACCCGCGCTGAAGGGGCGCAAGGCGACCGACCGCGCGCAGGCGGGGGACATGCTGGTGCGCTTTGCCAGCACGGCGCAACTCAGGGCGGTGTCCGCATTCGCCACATCAGGCAGTTTTGCGGCGGCCGCCCGAAAGCTGGGACAGGCTGAATCGTCGGTGCAGCGCGCATGCCGCGACATTGAACGTATTGTAGGCCAGCCCCTGTTTGAGGGCGGGCAACGAAAACGCACCCTGACGGCGGCAGGGCAACGGCTGGCCGAACAATCAAGCCTTGCGCTGAATGAAATAACGCTGGCACAGGCGGAACTGCGCGAACGTGCAGGCGTGTTTGACAGCCATCTGGTGATCGGGGCCCTGCCGCTTGCGCGCACGCAGCTTGTTCCGCGCGCGGTGGTGAACCTGATGGCCCGCCACCCTGCCGCCCGCATCGAAATTATTGATGGCGCGTATGATGCGCTGGTTCAGCAAATGCGACTTGGCGCGTGCGACTTCATCATCGGCGCATTGCGCGGGGCCGATCGGGCCAAGGGGCTTGAAGAACGCCCGCTGTTCAAGGATTCGCTGTGCATCGTGGCCCGTGCAGGGCATCCGCTGGCGGGGTGCAAGGTTCAGGGCGCCGATCTGGCGCGCTTTCCATGGATACTGCCGCGACGCGATGCACCCGCCCGCCATGTTTTTGAACGGCTTTCAGCACAGCACGGGCTGGAAGACCCCGCGCGGGGCCATGTCGAGACAGGCTCGCTTGTGGTTGTGCGCGGCTTGCTTATGGACTCTGACGCGCTGACACTGATTTCCCTTAGCCAGATCGAATATGAATACACGCAGGGCTTGCTGGTGCCGCTGGATTTCGCGCTGGAGGATGCGCACCGGGTCATTGGAATAACATCACTAAGTTCAGCCCTGCCCAACCGGTTGCAACGGAATTTTCTTGAATTTCTTGCGGAATCATCCGCACTGCTCAAAACACAACAAAGATAGGCAATTGCAGTGACGTTATGACTGTATTGCGAAATCAATGACCCTTGACGCTCGCTATATTTGAAATCTACTTTAACATATGCATACATTGACTACAGCGCCGTGGCTCAGATAACTTATCGGGTATCGCCGCTACAGAGGGAGGAAATCATGAACACCACTTATCGTCTTAAGGGCGCCTTGCGCGCTACGACTGCGGGTCTGGCACTTGGTGTCGGGCTTTTTGCAGCGCTTCCGGCCTTGGCGCAAACAGAATTGCGTTTGCATACATTTGTCGGGCCAAGCCACATTATCTATACCAACATTCTGGAACCCCTTGCCGCCGAGATCGAGGCAGAATCAAACGGGGAACTGACACTGACCCTGTATCCGTCCATGCAGCTTGGCGGCGGCGCGCCGGAACTGATCCGTCAGGCGCAGGAAGGCACTGTAGATATGGTGTTCAGCCTGCCGGGCTACACATCGCCACAGTTTCCGCGCACGCAGATGATCGAACTGCCCGGCCTGTCCAGTGATGGCATCGAAACCACGGAATTGATGTGGAATCTGCTGGATAACGGCTATCTGGACCCCGAATTTGACGGGCTGAAGGTGCTGGCACTCTGGGCGGCAGATGACGCGGGCATTTACACACGCGACAAGCCCATCCGCAATCTGGACGATATCGCAGGCATGATCCTGCGGTCGCCTTCGGCGGCACAAGCGGGCCAGATTGAAAAGATGGGCGGCACCCCTGTCGCCATGCCGATCACCGAACTTTATCCGCAACTGGAACGCGGCGTGATTGACGGGGCGATGGTGCCTTTCACCACGATCCTTGATTTCCGCATGCATGAAGTTGCGAATTACTACACTATTCCCGGCCCGATCTTCGGGCGCTCGCAGTTCACTGTGGTCATGAATGAAGGCAGCTACCACAACCTGAGCGAAGAACATCAGGCCCTGCTTGACCGCCTGACCGGCATTGAACTTAGCCAGAAGGCAACACAAGCATATCTGGACCGCGCTGATGAAAGTGTGGAATTCGTGCGCAACGACCCGAACAAAGAAGTGATCGAACTGTCCGAAGAGGAACAGGCGCGCATCCTTGAAACCCTGTCCCCGATCTATGCAGAATGGGTCGCGGAAATGGACGCGCAGGGAATTGACGGGCGCGCATTGCTGGCAGTTGCCGGCGTCGAAGTAGACTAAGGCAGGGTCATGCTGGCACAGATCGAACGCTGGTTCGAACGGCTATTGCGGCTTATCGCGTATGCGGGCGGTCTGGTGCTGGTCGGGCTTATGTTTCTGGTGATTTATGAAATCACCATGCGCTACTTCTTTGGTCGCCCCTTTCGGGGCGGCTATGAACTGACCGAACTTGCCATGTCGCTGATCGTGGCCTTTGGCCTGCCCTACACGGCCATTGTGCGCGGGCATGTCTCGGTCGATATTTTCGCGCGCTGGCTGGACCACCCGTCAATGCGCTGGCTGACAGTGCTGGTGCATCTGACGGGGGCCGCCCTTTTGGGGTTCGTTGCGTGGCGGGCCTATCTTTATGCGGCGGGCAGCCTGCGCTGGGGCGACATCACAAATATGATGCGCATTCCCAAACACCCGTTCCAGTTCGCGGTCGCAATTTCTGCCGGACTGTTCGCCATGGTGCTGCTGCTGGAAGCGGCAAAAGCGCTGGCCGGACCTGAAAAAGACAGACAGGACACCAAATGACACCCTTGATGGCCGGTTTGATCGGCTTTGCCGCGCTTTTCGCGCTGCTTGCCCTGCGCATGCCCATCGGGCTTGCAATGATGCTTGTGGGCGCGGGCGGCATTGCTGTTCTGAATTCACCTGCCGCGGCCATGAATGTGCTTGGCGCGTTTCCTTATTCCTATTCTGCGGTGTTCAGCCTTAGTGTGGTGCCGTTATTCGTGCTGATGGGCGCATTTGCGACAGTGTCGGGCATGGGCACGGGGTTATACAAAACCGCGTATTCATGGGTCGGGCACAGGCGCGGCGGGCTGGCATCCGCCACAATCCTGTCCTGCGCGGGGTTTGCCGCACTGTCGGGGTCGTCCATTGCGGCGGCGGCGACAATGGGCAAAGTGTCCCTGCCGGAAATGGAACGTTACAAATATGACGCGGGCCTTGCCACAGGCTCCATCGCGGCAGGTGGCACATTGGGCATTCTGATCCCGCCATCGACCGTGCTGATCGTTTACGCCCTGCTGACCGAACAATCCGTGGGCAGGCTGTTTCTGGCAGGGTTTCTGCCGGGTCTGTTGCTGACACTGCTGTTCGTTGCAACAGTATTTGTCGTGACCCGCCTGAACCCCGACGCTGGCCCCACAGGCCCCAGAACGCCCATGCGCGAACGCTTTTCGGTGCTGCTGAATTCCGGCGCGCTTTTGTTCATCGTGACAATCGTGATCGGCGGCATTTATACAGGCGTCTTCACGGTGGCCGAGGCCGCATCTGTCGGCGCATTTCTGACGTTCCTGCACGCACTTTGGTCCGGTAACCTGTCAATCAAGCGTTTCTTTTCGGCGTTGCTGGACACCATCCGCACCACGGCAATGGTGTTCTTCATCCTGATTGGCGCGCATTTATTTGCACCCTTTCTGGCGCTGACCCGCATTCCGATGAACCTTGCAACATCCATCGGGGAACTGGCGGTGCCTGCGCTGGCAATCTTGCTGATCATCATTGCCGTCTACATTGTGCTGGGCACGTTCATGGAAGGGTTTGCCATGCTGGTGCTGACCGTGCCCATCGTGCTGCCGATCATAACAACGCTGGGCTATGACCCGATCTGGTTCGGCATCATCATGGTGGTGGTTGTGGAAATGGGGCTGATCAGCCCGCCGGTGGGGATGAATGTGTTTGTCGTCAAGGGCGTTGCACAGCATGTGCCATTGGGCAAGATCTATCGCGGGATCATCCCGTTCTGGATTGCAATGGCGGTCTGTGTGTTCTTGTTGATCCTGTTCCCGGACATCGCGCTATATCTGCCGAACACGATGATGGGTCGCGGCTGACCCATCAACAGACAAGGGGTAAATTTGTGTACATTGTGCTTTGATATTCTTTTGTTTCGGGCTTGATTGCGCTGACCAATAGTGCATCTTGTATACATATTTGAACTTGAGGCGGTTCAGAACTTACCGGCCCGCAGTGCAGACCAAAGGGGGGCTACAGCGCAGGGGAAAACAGGCCAGCGACAACGTGAAGATTGAATTTCCGTGTTTTAGGGAGGAGAAAACATGAAACGCAGATCACTGATGACAACTGTTGCCGCTTTGGCGGTGATGATGGGAAGCCTTGGGGCCGCATCAGCCCAGGATGTTCTTAAATTCGGGGCCGCAGCGCCCAAAACCGGCCCGCTTGCAGGCGGCGCAGATGTCACGCATTGGCCCGCTGTGCGGCTTTGGGTGGAACAGACGAACGCAGCAGGCGGGTTGCAGCTTGCCGATGGGCCTGCGCTGATTGAACTGATCGAGTATGACGACCAGACAAACCCGCAGCAGGCCATTCAGGCAGCCCAGCGCATGGCCACGCAAGACCGTGTGGATTTTATGGTTGCGCCCTATTCGACCGGCCTGAACCTTGCGGCCGCCCCCATCTTCAGCCAGCTTGGCTATCCGCAGATCACGGGGTCTAACGTCACCAACCAACAACCCGAACTGTCGGCGCAGTTTCCGGGCATGTTCTTTGTGCTGGGCCGCACCAGTGTCATGGCCGAAGATACCGCACAGGTTCTGGTAGACCTGCGCGAATCCGGTGACATTGGCAACCGTGTCGCATTGGTCAATGTTGCCGATGCTTTCGGCATTGAGATGGCAGGCATTTCGCGCGCCGTGCTGGAAGAAAACGGGTTCGAAATTGTCTACCAGACATCTTATCCGCTGGGCACACAGGACATCGCGCCCATCATCGACGGGGCCAAGGCCGCGAACCCTGATGCCTTTATCGCGTGGTCCTATCCGGGCGATACATTTGCGCTGACGGATCAGGCCATCGTGCAGGACTTTTCGCCATCAGTCTTCTTTACCGCTGTGGCGACTGCGTTCCCGTCTTATTACGGGCGCTTCGGGCAACAGGCCGAAGGCGTGATGGGCATGGGCGGCGTAAATCCCGACGACCCCGCATTTCAGGCATTTGCCAGCGCGCATGAAGAGCTTAGCGGCCAAGGGCCAGATTTCTGGGCGTCTGCATCCACCTATGCCACGCTGGAAATTCTTGGTCAGGCGATTGAAGCCACCGGGTCCAGGGATCGCGCTGTGGTCATGGAATACCTGCAAGACAGTTCCAACAGCTATGAAACCGTGCTTGGGCCAGTCCAGTTCAACGATATGAACGACAATGAACGCTACTGGACCGTTGGCCAGTGGCAGGACGGCGTATTCCGTGGCGTTGCCGCACGGGGGCGTGATGGTGTTTCCGATGTCGTCCTGAAGGACGGCTGGGACTGATACACAGGCTTGCGGCAGGGTCAAACCGCCCTGCCGCAAGTGGCATCGACCACGGCGCGAATGGAACAAGAATGTTTTTCATCCTGATAACCGGCCTGTTGCTGGGCGGAACCTACGCATTGATTGCGATGGGGCTGAACCTGCAATATGGCGTTGCCCGCATCATGAACCTGGCCAATGGCGAAATGCTGGTTGCCGGCGGGTTTGCCGCGTTCTGGGTCTATACCGCCGGTCAGGTCAGTCCGATTGCCGCGCTTATTGTGGTGGCACCCCTGGCGTTTATGGTGAACTGGCTGATTTACCGGATCATGCTGCGCCCGCTGGTCAAACGTGCGAAATCACGCGGCGCGCTGGAAGTGGACAGCATTCTGGCCACGTTCGGGCTGTCCTTCGCGCTGGTCGGCATCATGAGCTGGATGTTCGGCGGCGGGTATTTCAACTATTCCTACCTTGCGCAGCGTGTCGATATTTTCGGGTCATCCTACGGGCAGAACCGCGTTGTGGCCTTTAGCATTGCATCCCTTATCGCGGCGGGGCTGTGGCTGTGGTTAAGCTATACGCGCGCCGGTCTGCGCATGCGCGCGGTGGCCGTCAGCCCCGAATCCGCGCGGCTGGTTGGCATTGATGTAACAGCCGTATCCGCGCTGGCTTTCGGTCTGGGCGGGGCGGTCACCGCAACGGGCGGGGCACTTATTTCCATGTTCTTCACGCTGGATGCGTCCGTGGGGGTGCTGTTCACCATGAAGGCGCTGATCATCGTCATCATGGGCGGCGTGGGCGATATTCGCGGCACAATCGTGGCCGCACTTATTCTGGGGATCGCGGAAACCTTCGTGGCGCGGGTCATCGACCCCGGCCTGACGCTGGCGGCGGCTTATGTGCTGTTTCTGGGCATCTTGCTGTTCCGCCCCCAAGGTCTGTTCGGAAAGAAACCAACATGAGCACGCGCGATATCCGAAACCTGATCCTGTCCGCGCTGGCCTTCGGGGTGGTGGCATTGCTGCCATTTTATGACACCGGCTATATTCTGTCGATCGCCACGACCATGGCCATGTTTACGGTGCTGGCCACAAGCTGGGCGTTGTTTTCGGGGCCTACGCATTACATCTCTCTGGCGACGGCGGCGTTTTTCGGGCTTGGCACCTTCGTTACCGGCTACGGGTTTCAGACAATGCCGTATTGGTCGCTGCCTTTGATCGCGGCTGTGCTGGGCGCGGGGCTGGCGGGGCTGGTGGGCATGGTCACGCTGCGCCTGTCAGGGGTGTATTTTGTCATCTTCACACTGGGCCTTGCCGAACTGGTGCGCCAGTTGGTGACATGGGTGCAAAACCGCACAGGCCAGCGCGGCATGTATGTTCTGACCTCCATCACTGAAAGCCACATCTACTGGCAGTTGCTGGGCATGGCGGCGCTGGTGTTTCTGGTGGGCTGGCTGATCGGGCGCTCGCGGCTGGGGTTTGCGCTGCGCATCATCGGCAATGACGAAACCGTGGCCAAACATTCGGGCATCAACACGGCACTGGCCAAGGTGCTTTTGTTCATGGTGTCAGGGGCTGCGGCGGCCACAGTGGGGGCCATGCTGGCACCGCGCTACATCTATATTGAACCGTCAACCGCATTCGCGCCGCTTCTGTCCTTTCAGGTGGTGATCATGGCACTGTTGGGCGGAACGGGGCGTTTGTGGGGTCCGCTTGCAGGGGTCATCCCGTTCACACTGCTGTGGGAATTTATTTCGCGCCATGCCCCCAACCAAACGCTTTTGCTGCTGGGTCTGGCATTTTTGCTGATCGTTTATGTGTTGCCGGGCGGGGTTGTCGGGCTTCAGGCGCGGTTGAAACGCCGTTTCGGGCAAGGGGGGCACTGAATGGCACGCGTTGTTCTGGAAGTGCGCAATGTGACCAAACGCTTCGGCGGGCTGGTTGCCGTGAATGACATGAGTTTCGATGTCACTGAGCATGAAGTTCTGGGCATCATCGGTCCCAACGGGTCCGGCAAATCCACGATGATCAACATGATCTCGGGAACGTTCCCGCCAAGTGCGGGCATGATACGGCTGAACGGACAGGATGTGGCGGGCAAGCCCGCGCATCGCATCGCGCAGATGGGGGTTGCGCGTACATTCCAACTGGTGCGGCTGCTGCCGGAACTGAGTGTGATTGAAAATGTTGTGGCGGGTGCCGCCTTCGGCCACCGCCGCCGCTGGAAGGCCGAGGCAGAACGCTATGCAGAATCGCTGCTGGAACGCGTGGGCCTTGGTGCTGTCATGACCGTGCCCGTGTCATCGCTGACCTATATCAACACCAAACGGGTGGAACTGGCGCGCGCGCTGGCCTGCGAACCGGAAGTGTTGTTGCTGGACGAATGGCTGGCAGGACTGAACCCCACGGAATTGCAAACCGGGATCGAATTGATCCGCTCGCTGCGCGAAGAAGGGCGCACGGTTATACTGGTGGAACATGTGATGGATGCCATCCGCAGCCTGTGCGACCGCTGCGTGGTCATGTCATCGGGCACCAAGATTGCCGAAGGCACACCCGCCGATGTCTTGTCAGATGCCGAAGTCATCCGTGCATATCTGGGGGCTGATGAAGATGCTTGAACTGCATGGCCTAAGTGTCAGCTATGGCAAACACCGCGCGCTGGACGGGGTCAGCCTGACCACGAAACCGGGCGAAATTGTTGTCATTCTGGGCGCGAATGGTGCGGGCAAATCCACGGTGCTGAAATCAATTTCCGGCATTTGCGAAGGTCAGGTGACGGGCGCCATGACCATGAATGGCGAAAACCTGCTGGGCCTGCCGCCGCATAAGGTGGTGGAACGCGGCGTGGCGCTGGTGCCCGAAGGGCGCGGCGTGTTTGGTGACCTGAGCGTGCGCGAAAACCTGATGCTGGGCGCCAACCCCGACCGCGCCCGCGAGGATGCGCAGGCCAATTACGACCGCCTGATCGACCTGTTCCCCAAACTGGCCGAACGCGCAAACCAGACCGTGCGCACCATGTCGGGCGGCGAGCAGCAGATGGTCGCTATTGGCCGCGCGATGATGTCGAACCCGACAATCCTGATGCTGGACGAACCCTCGCTTGGGTTGTCGCCGCTTTTGTCCAAGGAATTGTTCCAGAACCTGAAGGCCGTGCGCGAAGCGGGGCTTGGCATTTTGCTGGTAGAACAGAACGCGCGCCTTAGCCTTGGGATTGCGGACCGGGGCTACCTGCTGGAAAACGGCGAAATCCTGCGTGAAGAACGCGCCGATGTGCTGCGCAACGACCCTGCGGTTCAGGCCGCCTATCTGGGTGCGGGGGCGGCGAAATCAGCACCTGCGCAATCCATAAAACCGGCGCCCCCTGCCCAGCCTGCGACACCGCCTGCGATGCAAGTCCGGCAAAAAGCGACAAGCACGCAATCTGCCGCGGCAGTGTCGGGGCTGGACATCAACGCGCTGGTGTCGCGGGCCGCGCAACAATCGCACCCGCCGCGCAATGCATCCGTGATCCCGTCGCATATTCCGGCCGCGCCGTCATCGTCGCAAAAAAGGGCCGATAAACCCGCCACATCGGACCCCTTGCGCAAAATACTGGCCGAGATGGAGGATGCTGCCCGCGCGGCATGCAACCCCACCACCAGCCCCAATGCGTCCCTGCCGCCCCTGCGCCCTGCATCGCGTCTGGCAATAGCACCGCACGCGACCGCGGCAGAACCGCGCACGGGCGATGCACCCCCGGACCAAACCGCCCCCCTGTCGGGCGGCAAGGTAGAAATCTACCGCCGCCGCCCCGGATCAACGCAATTCGACCGCACGGAGAGATAGAATGCTGGATGCAAAACACCCCAAAACCCTGCGCGGCATGTATATTGGCGGCCAATGGGTCAAGGCCGCGCGCAATTTTGCCGACCTGAACCCCAATGACGGCAGCCTTTGGGCCGAAGCGCCCGACGGCACGCGCGCCGATGCGCGTGCAGCGATTGACGCCGCACATCAGGCATTTCCCGACTGGGCCGCGACCAAATACACCGAACGCGCCAAACTGATGCACCGCATTGCCGATGTGTTTGAACGCCGCGCACCTGATTTCATTGCCGCCATTCAGGCCGAAGGCGGCGGCTGGTATGGCAAAGGCGCATTTGAAGCGCATTACATCCCCGAAGTGTTCCGTTCGGCGGGCGCGATCCTTTATGCCGCATCGGGCGAAATTATGCCCAGCGAATATGGCAAACTGTCCACCGCGCAGCGTTTTCCAATGGGCGTGATTTCCGTAATCAGCCCGTGGAACTTCCCCGGCATTCTGACCGCGCGCGGCTTTGCCTTCGCGCTTGCATCCGGCAACACGATTGTCCTGAAACCGTCCGAAGATACGCCTTATCTGGGCGGTATCTTCTTTGCCGAAGTGCTGGAAGAAGCCGGCATTCCCGCAGGCGTGTTCAATGTCATCACCTGTTCGCGCGACACAGTCGCAGAAATGGGCGACGAGATGATTGAGAACCCGCGCGTCAAGGGCGTGTCCTTCACCGGCTCCACACCTGTGGGTCGCGCGATTGCCGCGAAATGCGGCGCGCATCTGAAAAAATGCTGCGTGGAACTGGGCGGCAAGGACAGCCTGATCGTGCTGGAAGATGCCGATATGGAACGCGCCACGCAGGCCGCCAATTTCGGCAGCTTCATGCATCAGGGCCAGATCTGCATGAGCGTTGAAAAGGTGCTGGTGCATGAAAGCATTTTCGCCGAATTTCTGGAAAAATTCGCAGCGCGCGCGGCCAAGCTGAAAGTGGGCGATACCGCCGACAAGGCCAACATCATCGGACCGTTGATCAATGACCGGCAGGTAGCCCGCGTCAAGGAACAGCTTGAAGATGCCATTGCCAAGGGCGCGCAGGTTGTTGTGGGCGGCGGCGTGAATGGCCGCTTTGTCGAACCCACCATCCTGACGGGCGTAACGCCTGACATGCTGATCTATCAGGATGAAACCTTCGGCCCGGTTGTGCCTGTCATCCCGTTTCGCACCGATGAAGAAGCCATCGCCATCAATAATGACACCGAATACGGCCTGTCCGCCGGTGTCATGACCCGCGATGAAGCCCGCGCCTTGTCCATTGCGCGGCGGCTGGAAACCGGCATGTGCCATGTAAATTGCTCATCCGTGAATGATGAACCGCACGTGCCCTTTGGCGGGTCCAAGGCGTCGGGTCTGGGGCGGCATGGCGGGCGCTGGTCGGTGGAAACATTCACTGAAACGCGCTGGATCACGCTGGACCGTGGCGGCCGCCCGTTCCCGCCGGTGTTCTGATATGGCCGCCGCGTTGCCCCCCCTTGCGAATGTCCCGCCCCTGCTGCTTGCGGGCAAGCGGGTCGTTGTGCTGGGGTCCGGCAGCGGCTTGGGGCAGGCAGTGGCGCGCTATGCGCAAGCTGCCGGTGCCGAAGTGCTGGGCGTGGACGACCGCAAGGTATTTGACGGGCTGGCGGCACTTTATCACACGGATGTATGCGACCCTGCCGCGCTTGATGCCGCCGCGCATGCCCTACCGGATGGCATTGACGGTTTGGCCCTGCTGCCTGACGCTGCCACCGGCGGGCCGGAACACACACTTGCCCGTGCGCTTCTGGCCCCGCGCCATCTGGCGCAGGCGCTTTTGCCGAAGCTGGCCCATGGTGCGGCAGTTCTGGCCCGCGCGGGCCCCCCGCATGCCACATGGCAAACGCAGCTTGGCGAAACCCGCGCGGCGGCGGCGCTGCGCTGGGATGATCTGGACGCGTTCGTCACACGCTGGGGGCTTGCCGCCGAACCGGACCGCGCACCGCGCACCGCAGGCTGGGCCATGCAGGCTTGGGTCATGGCGCACTGCAACCGCTGGGCAGACCGCGCCATTCGCCTGAACGCCCTGACCCCTGCCAGCCATGACGGACGCTTGCCGCCCGACATCGTGGCCGCCAGCGGGCGGGATGCCGCATCGGGCACCGAAACCGCCGCCCGCGCGGCACTGTTTCTACTGTCGGACCTGTCACAGGGTCTGACGGGGGCCAATCTGGCCGCAGACGGGGGGCTTTGTGCCCGAATAATGACCAGCCTGGACGGGCTTTGACATAAGCGACGCTGGCGAGAGAGGACCAAGAGGATGACAACTATTTTCTGGATCATCGTACTGATCGTGGTACTGGCCGCGCTGGTTGCGCTGGCCGCTGCCTTCTATGAACGCGCCAGCAACGCGGTCAGTCTGGTGCGCACCGGCATTGGCGGGCGGCGCGTTGTAATCGAAGGCGGCGTTCTGTCGCTGCCGTGGTTTCACGAAGTGGCGCGCGTCAACATGCAATCCATCCGGCTGGATGTGCAGCGTGCAGGGGAACATGCCCTGATTACACGCGACAGGCTGCGCATTGATGTGGGCGCGGAATTCTATCTGTCGGTGCCCCCCGAAGATGCGGCTGTGGCACGCGCGGCCCAGGCCCTTGGCCGCCGCAGTTTCCAGCCCGAAGAATTGCGCGCGCTTGTCGAAGGGATGTTCATTGATGCCATGCGCGCAGTCGCCGCGCGTTCCAGCATGGATGACCTGCACGAAGCGCGCGCGGAATTTGCCAGCGCCATCCGCGATGCCATTGCCCCGCATGTCACCCGCTATGGTCTGCAACTGGATGCGGTTGCGCTGACCGCGCTGGACCAGACACCCTTTGCCGCGCTGGACGAAAACAACGCGTTCAACGCCGAAGGGTTACGCAAACTGACGCAGGTGATCGCGCAATCCAAACGCGACCGTGCCGAGATTGAGGGCGAAACACAGGTCAGCGTGCGCCGCGCCGCAATGGAAGCCGCGCGCCGCCAGCTGGATATCGATCTGGAAGAACGCCGCGCCGAAATTGCGCAGGCCCAACAGGTCGAGGCGCTGATGTCAGCGCAGATTGCCGAAGTCGCCCGTTCCAAGGCCGACGCCGAACGCGCCGCCGCCGAAGCACGCATTGGCATGGAGCAGGGCATTCGCACCGCCGACATTGCCCGCGAACAGGCCATCCGAGAGGCGGAGATCACCCGTGCCCGCGCATTGGAAATCGCCGAACAGGACCGCGCGGTAATGGTGGCCAACAAAAGTCAGGAAGAAAGCCGCGCCATGGCAGAGGCCGATCTGGCCCGCGCCGATGCAGTGCGTGCACATGAAGCCGTGGAAACCGCCCGCGCCGAGGCCGAGGCCCAGCGCCGCCGCGCCCTGTCGCTGATCGCCGCCGAGGCAGATGCCGAAGCCGCCGCGCGCCGTAGCGAAATTGCCGCTGCTACGAACCGCAAGACCGCGGCAGACCGTTTGGAAACCGCTGATCTGGACGCGCAGGCCCATCTGAAACAACGCCACGCCGAAACCACCGCGCTGGAGGCACATATCAAGGCTGAAAACAGCCGCTCGCCCGAAGCACTGGCCCATGAAGCCGAAATGGCGCGACTGGAAGCCATGCCCAAGATCGTGGCCGAAATGGTCAAACCCGCCGAAAAGATCGGCAACATCAACGTCACGCAAGTGGGCAGCGTCGAAGGGTCACGCGGGGCCATCCTGCAAGCGCTGGAATCGGTTCTGGAACAAACCGTCCACGCACCGGGGCTGAACCGTCTGCTGGAACGGGTGCATGATGACATTCGCTATGATGACACACGCAGGCGGCGGCGCGACAGCGACGACTAGGAACCTGATGGCTGAAAGGGGGGGAATCATGGACGGAGCAGCCACAAACCGCCAAGGCGCACGCACCCACGCGTTGCGTGCACAAATCGCCCTGCGCCAGCGCATTCTGAACGGTGATTATCCCGGCGGAACGCGCCTTTATGAAGTGTCACTGGCCGAAGAACTTGCCATTTCACGCACCCCCGTGCGCGAAGCCCTGTCACGACTGGCCGAAGAAGGGCTGTTGGTGCGCACCCGCGCGGGCGGGTTCGTCGTGCGCAGCTTCGCGGTCGCCGATGTGCTGGACATGATCGAATTGCGCGGCGTGCTGGAAGGAACTGCCGCGCGGCTGGCCGCAGAACGCGGCGTTTGCCCGGAACGGATGGCCGCAATCCGTTGTATTCTTGCGCAACTGGATTCGTGTTTCGGCACCAGACCGGATGACACCGATCTTGACCGCTACTCGCAATTGAACGACGCCTTTCATCAGGCACTGGCCAGACTGGCAGGCAGCAAGGTGCTTGAAGAAGAAATCGCGCGGGTGGTGCGCCTGCCCTTCGCCGCCCCTTCGGCATTTCTGCCCTACAAGACGCAGATAGAAGCACTGGTATCAACCCTTGCGCCTGCGCATGCGCAGCATCACGCCATGATTGACGCAATCACCGCGCGTCAGGGGGCGCGCGCCGAAGCGCTTGCGCGCGAACACACAGGTGCTGCGCGCGCCAATGTCCAGCAGATTTTCGCAGCCCACCCCGCACAAGGGGCCCAGATGGCAGCGTTGGGATTGGTTATCGGGTAGTAGTCCATGTATACATGATACTTATTTATATAGCCAAAAATTGATTTTTGTTGCTATTTTTCTGCACGTATGTATTCATCAAGCATATATCGCGGGGAGGGAACGATAGTGAATACCAACCAGACAACAGGCCTGCCGGATGATCTTCTGGCGGGATGGTCAATAGAGGTGATGCCACGCACCGCCGCCAAAGTGCCCGATTTCCGCGCCCTTCTGCCCGCAGGCACACGCGTTTATATCGCGCATATTGACGGCACCCCCATTCAGGAAATGGTCGACACCGCCCGCCGCCTGCATGACGAAGGTTTTGCTGTCATGCCGCATTTTCCCGCGCGCTCCATCCCTGATCTGGCCACGCTGAAGGACTGGATTGACCGCTACCGCTCTGATGCGGGGGTTGATCAGGCGCTGGTGCTGGCAGGCGGCATTCCCAAACCTGCGGGCGCATTCGAATCGTCCATGGACCTGCTGCAAACCGGCGCATTTCAGGATGCGGGCTACACCCGTCTGCATGTCGCAGGCCACCCCGAAGGCAACCGCGACATTGATGTGGATGGAGGGCATGCCGAAACCGATGCAGCCCTGCGCTGGAAACAGCACTATGCCCGCGACACTGGCGTGGACATGGCCATCATCACCCAGTTCGCGTTTGAAGGGCAGCCCGTCTTTGACTGGATCGCGCGTCTGCGCGCACAAGACATCACCCTGCCCGTTCATGTGGGCCTTGCCGGACCCGCGAAATTGCAGACCCTGATCAAATTTGCCATTGCCTGCGGTGTTGGCCCGTCGCTGAATGTGCTGAAAAAACGCGCCCGCGACCTGAGCAAGCTGTTGGTGCCCTACACGCCCGACCAGATGTTGCAGGAATTGCGCGATGCGCAGGCCAGCCAACCAGAAAACACGCCCGATCAGGTGCATTTCTTCCCGCTGGGGGGTATCAAGGCTTGCGCGGAATGGGCGCAACAGCAAAATGCCGGACGGTTGCGCCGCGTTGTAGGATAGGCAACGCGCAAAATGTCCAGCCAATAGAACAGCACCACACGGGGGGGGAATAGCCGATGGTTAAACTGGACAAAGGGCGCATTGTGAAAGCGCCGGACAGCTTTTTCATCAATGGCGAATGGACCGCCCCGCAAGGTGACCGCAGGCTTGATGTCATCTCGCCCGTCACCGAGGAACTGCTGTTCAGCTACCCCGAAGCCGGTGCCGCAGACATGGACCACGCGGTTGCCGCCGCGCGCCATGCCTTCGATGACGGGCCGTGGCCGCGCATGCCCGCGCAGGAACGCGCAAGCTATTTGCGCCGCGTGGGCAGCCTGATCACCGCGCGGCTGGATGAAATTGCATGGGCCTGGACCACGCAGGTCGGCGCGCCCATCAGCCTGACGCGCAAACTGGTGCCGCAGAATGCAACACTGTTCAACCATTACGCGGACCTGATCGAAAGCTACGCCTTCACCGATATCCGCCACCGCGATGACGGGGGCGAAGTGCGCGTATTGCGTGAACCTGTGGGCGTTTGCGCGGCCATTTCACCTTGGAATGCGCCGATGGTGCTTTTGTCTTACAAAATTGCCGCAGGGCTGGCCGCTGGCTGCACCATGGTGGCCAAACCGTCGCCGGAAACCCCGCTGGAAGCCTATATTCTGGCCGAATGCATTGAACAGGCGGGCCTGCCGCGCGGGGTGTTCAATCTGGTGCCTGCGGGGCGAGAGGCAGGCGACCACCTGATCCGCCACCGTGATGTCGAAAAGGTGGCGTTTACCGGATCAACGGCCGTGGGCAAGCATATCATGCGGGTGTGTTCAGACCGGCTGGCGCGGGTGTCGCTGGAACTTGGCGGCAAATCCGCTGCCGTGCTGTTGCCCGATGCCGATTTCGCCAAGGCAATGCCCAGTCTGATGGTCTATTCCATGCCCATCACAGGGCAGGTCTGCTTTTCGCTGACACGCCTTCTGGTTCCGGAAGCGCGCAAGCGCGAATTTCTGGACATGTTCCTGCCCGCAGTTCAGGCGCTGAAACTGGGCGACCCTGCCGACCCTGCAACCCAGATGGGACCGCTGGCCATGGGCCGGCAACGCGAACGGGTCGAGGGGTATATTGCCGCGGGGCGCGCAGGCGGGGCAACATTGGCCTGTGGCGGCGGGCGTCCGCGCGGGTTTGACAAAGGGTTCTATGTCGAACCCACCGTGTTCACCGATGTGACGCCCGACATGGCGATCGCGCAGGAAGAAATCTTCGGGCCTGTCGTGTCCGTCATCGGCTATAGTGATGAAGATGACGCCGCGCGCAAGGCCAATGCCACGCCCTACGGCTTGAACGGCGCGGTCTATTCGGGCGACCCCGAACGCGGCTTTGCCTTCGCGCGGCGCATGCGCACGGGTGGGCTGACCGTGAACGGGTTGATCGTGGACCCCAAACACCCGTTTGGCGGATACCGCGAATCCGGTATGGGCCGCGAAGGCGGGCCGGAAGGGCTGGAGAATTATCTGGAAGTCAAAACCGTGCATATGGCAGGCTAGGGCCAATGCTGACGGGCACCCCGCAACTGGAAACCGAACGCCTGATCCTGCGCGCGCCCTGTGCGCAGGACTTTCCGGCGTTTGCGGCCTATTTCATGTCGGACCGCGCGCGGTTCACCGGCGGGCAACCCGACCGCATACTGGCATGGAACCGCTTTTGCATAACGCTGGGCCACTGGCATATGCGGGGCTACGGGGTGTTTGTGATGGTCCGGCGCGATACCGGCGCGGTGATCGGGGCGGCGGGGCCATTTTACCCCGAAGGCTGGCCAGAACCTGAAATCGCGTGGCAGCTATGGGATGGCACCACTGAGGGGCACGGGTTCGCCGTTGAGGCCGCGTGTGCCACCCGCGCACATGCCTATGACGATCTGGGCTGGACAACCGCCGTCAGCCTGATCGCGCCAGACAACCTGCGATCCCGCGCGCTTGCGCAACGATTGGGTTGCACACCGGACGGAACGCACCCGCACCCGCATTTCGGCCCGCTGGATATCTGGCGGCATCCGGCTGGGTGACTGCACCTGCGCGGCGCAAAATCTACGGCTGATTTTGGCCTTATGCGGTCATGTGGAATGCCCAAGGCGCGGAATCAAGGGCGCAGCCCGCCGCGCCATAGGTCTGGCCGTCCCGCGGCCTGCCGATTTGGCCAGCGACACGCCAAGCCTTTGAACACAGGAGTATGCAGCCTGTATAAAGTGAACTTCACCAACGCCGGATCGGCAGACCCCGGCCCACCGCTGGCGCGGGCTTCATCCATGGCCTCAATGTCAGTAATAGCTCAACAATCACCCCACCAGACCAGTTCACCTTATCCGGTCATATTCCAGAGCGATACGGGTCTTTCGCACTGCGATCCTGCGACAGCGACTCGCGCCCATATGTGGCCAGATTTTCTATCGCATCCGCCAGATGGATTTCGGCAATATTATATTCGCCACGCGCCACCCTGATCTTATGCGCTTCCAGCAACACCTGGGCGTGGGTGAAACCATGTGGCGGTTCAAAGCGGTAGCTGGCCAGTTCGATCAACAGACCCAGCGGGTCCTTGAAATAGATGGAATCCATGAACCCGCGATCCTTCACACCACTATGGGTTATGCCGCGTTCATCCAGCCGCGCGACGGCCTGACTGAACGTGGCCTTGGACACGGCAAAGGCCAGATGATGCACACAGCCAATACCTGTGGGGGTGCGTGTCGGGTCGGGTTTGCGGGACTCGTTGGTGAAGATGGTGATCAAACGCCCGTCGCCGGGGTCAAAATACAAATGCCCCTCATTCGGCGCATCAAGGTTGGGCTGGTCGAACACAAACGGCATCCCCAACACGCCTTCCCAGAAATCAATTGATGTCTGCCGGTCGGCCCCGATGATGGTGATGTGATGGACGCCTTGGGATTGCAGTTTTCGCATGGGGGTTTCCTGTGATCTGTCTTGTCATGACGCAAACCTAGCAGGAAACGCCCCCCTGTCACGTTTTTGCATGCGCGCGGGCGCTGTCACACCCCCAACACAGCATTGACCGACCGTGTCCAGCGGTCATAGCGTGCGTTGCGCGGCCCCTCATTCATCTGCGGGGCGAACTGGCGTTCTACCGCCCAGCCCTTGGCAAATTCATCCATATCGGGCCAGACGCCCGCGCGCATGCCCGCCAGCCACGCGGCCCCCAGCGCTGTGGTTTCCAGCACCTGCGGCCGGTCAACGGGTGCGCCGATAATATCGGACAGGAACTGCATGGCATAATCATTCGCAGCCATACCACCATCCACGCGCAAAACCGGCTGCGCGCCGTCGCGCGCCCAATCGGCCTGCATCGCTTCCAGCAAATCGCGGGTCTGGTAGCCCACCGATTCCAGCGCCGCGCGGGCAAATTCCGCAGGGCCGGAATTGCGCGTCAGGCCGAATATGGCCCCGCGCACTTCGGGCTTCCAGTAGGGTGCACCAAGCCCCACGAAGGCGGGGACAAGGATCAGGTCCTGGCTTGGGTCTGCCTGCTCGGCCAGGGCTTGGGTTTCCGGGGCCGCGCGGATAATCTTGATCCCGTCGCGCAGCCATTGCACCACAGCACCCGCAATGAAAATGGACCCTTCCAGCGCGTAGGTGGGTTTGCCGTCCAGTTGGTAGGCAATGGTCGTCAGCAATTTGTTGCTGGACGCCACCGGCGTTTTGCCTGTATTCAGCACCGCAAAGCAGCCCGTGCCATAGGTCGATTTCAGCATGCCGGGGCTGAAACACGCCTGCCCGATTGTCGCGGCCTGCTGGTCACCCGCAACCCCCAGAATGGGAATCTCGCGCCCGAACAGATCGGCGCGCGTGGTGCCGAAATCCGCCGCGCAATCGCGCACATCGGGCAGCAATTCCATAGGAATATCCAGCAGGTCGCAGATGGTGCGGCTCCAGCGGCCCTTGTGGATATCATAGAGCATGGTGCGCGCGGCATTCGTGGCGTCGGTCGCATGCACGCGCCCGCCGGTCAAGTTCCAGATCAGCCAGCTGTCCACGGTGCCAAATGCCAGCTCGCCCTTGCGTGCGCGTTCGCGCGACCCGTCAACTTGATCAAGGATATACTTGACCTTGGTTGCAGAAAAATAGGGGTCGGCCAGCAGCCCCGTGCGGGCCGTGATCATCTGCTCATGCCCGTCTGCGCGCAGTTGCGCACAGAAATCGGCGGTGCGGCGGTCCTGCCAGACAATGGCGTTGTGAATGGGCTTGCCGGTCTTGCGATCCCAGATCAGGGTCGTTTCGCGCTGGTTGGTGATGCCGATGGCGGCAATATCAATGGCATGCAATCCCGCCTTTTCAATCGCCGAACGGGCCGTTGCCGCAGTGGTCGCCCACAGATCCGACGGGTCGTGTTCCACCCAGCCGGATGCGGGGTAATGCTGCGGGAATTCTTCCTGCGCGATGGCCGCAATCCGCATTTGCGTATCAAACACGATGCCGCGGCTGGATGTCGTGCCCTGATCAAGCGCCAGTATATAGCCCATGCCGGTTGTCCTTTCATCTGTCGCCTGAACAACATGTCTGCGGCGTTTCAGCCGCGCGCTGACATATTGAAAAGCTGTATGATTTTGCATTTATTGCAATTTTGGACCGGACAAGTCTATCCTCTTTTTCAAATGCCCCACATGCGAGGGCGCGCGCAGACCTTCAGCCGGAAAATGCGCTGCTTCCCTGTCGCGCAAGCCACAGGTTGACCACCAGCAAGATACCCGAGGTGATGGTGATCGCAACCATGCTCATCGCCATGCCCGTCTGAACAGAGCCTTGCTCGAACTGCGAGAAGACAAAAGTTCCCACAGTGCGCAGCCCCGCCGGTGCCAGCATGATAGACGCCACCAATTCACGCGATGCAATGGCAAAGACAAGCATCATCGCCGCAATCAGGGATGGTGCCATAAGCGGCAGGGTGATGTGGCGCAAACTGCCCATCTGCGTTGCGCCTGCCACACGCGCCGCATCATCAAGCGAGCCTGAAATCTGGCGCAACCGCGCCACCGCATAGCGGATCGGATAGGGCAGCAGGATGCCGATATAGGCAATCAGCAAAATGCCCGCCGTGCCATACAGCGTAAGCGGCAGAAACGGCGAATTCCATGCAAGGATGATCCCCACCGCCAGCACAATCGCAGGGATTGCATTGGGCAGGACCGACAGCCCGTCCATGACGGCCCGTCCCCGCCCGGTGCCGCGCACCACGATATACGCAACCAACCCGCCAATCACCGCAGTGGCAAATGCGGTCACCACGGCCAGCCAGCCGCTTGTCATCAGGGCCTGTGTGGCGCGGCTGCCTTTCTGGAAAAGGGGTACATAATGGCGCGTATCAAGGTTGGACCACGCAAGCCCCCCCGAAATTGTGCCGGTAAGTGACGTCACAGCAATTGCCGCCAGCGGGATCACCACGCCAATCAGCGCCACCAGTGAAAACACCCCAATCACCGGCCAGCGCCAGGCCCCCAGATCAATTTTTTCCAGATCGGCAGGTTTGCCCATCTGGCTGATATAGGACCGGCGTGTTGCAATCCAGTTCTGCAAGGCAAACGCCGCCAGAACCATGGCCATCAGCATGGTTGACCCAAGTGCTGCACCTGACATGTCGATGGGCCAGTCCGACAGCCGCGTATAAATGCCCGTAACCAGCACATCAAACCCTGTGCGCGCGGCCAGTGCGGCGGGGGTTCCGAATTCCTCGATCGACATGGCGAAAACGATCAGCAGGCTGGCGGCAATCGCCGGTATCGACAGGGGCAGCGTAATCAGGAAAAACGCCTGAACCGGCCGCGCGCCATGCACCCGCGCGGCAGATGCAAAACGCCCGCCCACCATTTCCAGCGCGCGCGACACCGCAAAATAGACCAGTGGAAACAGGTTCAGTGTCATGACGAATGCGACACCGGCAAAGCTGAACAAAAAGCCCCCCAGATCAAACCCCAGCAACTGGAACAAATAGCCGCGCGGTTGCAGCGTCATCATCCACGCGATGGCCGCAATGAAGGGCGGAATCAGAAACGGGATCAGAAACACCACATCCCAGATGCGCGCGCCCGGCACATGAAACAGCCCGCGCAGCACACCAACAGGCAGACCAAAGACCAGACAGCCGAACATCACCGAAAAGGCCAGCATCAGCGTATTGCGCGCCTGCATCAGCAGGCGGTCATTTTCGGTCAGAATGGCAAGTTTGGAAAACGCCCCCGCGAATGATCCGCGCGCAAAATCGGGAAACACGGCTTGCAGCAGGATAAACACCACCGGCAGGCCCACAAGGACCAGCAGCGCAACTGCGGCCAGCGTGGTCAGAACAGATTGCGCGCGCAACATGGGCAAGGGCTTTCGCTTGAACACGCATGGCCCCCGAACACGGCAGGGGCCATACGCCGCAATCTTGTCAGATCAGCGGTTGATCACGGTTTCGTTGAAGCGCGCGATAATTTCGTCGCGGCGTGCGGTGGCGGCATCCGCATCGACATCAATAATCGTCAGGTCACTGATACCCGGACGCAGCCCTTCAACATCTGTGCGCGCGGGCATCAGATATGTTTGCGCGACAAGGGCCTGCCCGGCATCTGACAGCACGAAATCGACAAATGCTTTGGCGCTGTCCGCATTCGCGCTCGATTCAAGGATCATCATCGGGCGCGGCGCGATCACGGTGCCGCTGGCGGGCGAGATAACTTCTATCGACTCGCCTGATTCAGCCTGCCCGTAGCTGATGTAATCCACCGCCCCGAAAACAACGGCCTTGGCCCCTTGCAATACCGGATTAAGCGCTGCCGCATTGGGGCCGGGCACGATCATGTCGTTATCGGCCAGCGCGGCCAGCAGGTTCCATGCGTCGTCCCCCATCGCGGCCTCAAGGCCCGCAACCAGATCAAAGGCCGCGCCCGATTGCGACGGGTCCGGCATGGTGATCAGGTCGCGATACACCTCATCGGTCAGGTCGGACCATTCTTCTGGGCGCGGAACGTCGCTTTGGCTGTTCCAGACCATCGCCAGCGCGGAAACGCCCTGCGCGGCGTAATGGCTGTGCTTCAGGAAATCAGGAACCGTTTGTGCATGTGCAGATGTGTATTCCATCAACAGGCCGCGTGCATGCATATCTTCCGCAGACCCCCAGCTTGCCGACACAACGACATCGGCCTGCGGGTTGGCCTCTTCGGCTTCCAGTCGTGCCATGACCTGACCAGTGCTGCCCTGAAACACATTCACGGTAATTCCCGTTTCAGCCTCGAAGGCTTCGGCCAGCGCATCGGCCAGCCCGCCGGGGCCAGCGGTGTAGAAGGTCAGTGTATCGGCATGGGCCATGGTGCCCAAAAGGCCGATTGAGGCGACGATTGCAGTTGTGCGAAGCATGAAAAGCAGTCCTTTGTGAAGATAGTTAATGCGGGAAAAGGCGCAGGCGATCGGCATCAATCGCAAGCGGGATCATACTGTGGACAGCCACAGCGTGGTCGGCCGGGCAGACAAGGTTTGTCGTATCGCCCTCAAGACCCAGATGCAGAAGATAACGGTCCCCCTGAAACTGGCAGCGCAGCACCTGCGCCATCAGCGCGCCCTGCGCATCCGGTCGAATGGCGGTGCGCGGGATCAAGATGCGCGCTGGCCCTTCGGGTGCGGACCCGACACGCACAGGCACGCTTAGCCTGTCGCGGTTGCAGGTAAAGCCGCGCGCGCTGCACACCCGCCCTTCGATCAGGGCGCCGATGTTCAGAAACTGCGCCACCTCTACCGATGAAGGGGCGGCAAAAAGCTGCTCTGGCGTGTCGATCTGCGCGATTTCACCACCCAGCATGACGGCAACACGGTCGGCAATGGTGAAGGCCTCGGATTGGTCATGCGTGACATAGATGGCAGACAAGCCCAGATCGCGCAGCAATGCGCCCATCTCCAGTGCCAGCCCTTCGCGCAATTCGCGGTCCAGATTGGACAGCGGTTCATCAAATAACACCAGCGGCGGTTCGGCCACAATCGCGCGGGCCAGTGCCACGCGCTGCTGTTGGCCCCCTGACAATGTTCCGGGGAAACGGTCTGCAAGATGCAACAGCCCCACACGGTCCAGCGCGCGCTTTGCGCGGTCTGCGCGGGCTGTGCGGCCCAGTTTGCGCATACGCAACGGAAAGGCCACATTGTCCAGCACACTCAGATGCGGCCAGATTGCGTAATCCTGAAACACCATGCCGATGCCGCGTGTTTCCGGCGGGGCGTTGAACCGGCTGCCATCTACCACGCGCGTGCCGGCAATCTGCATCTGGCCGGAACTGGCGCTTAACAATCCTGCGGCGATGCGCAGCAATGTGGTCTTGCCGCAGCCCGAAGGGCCAAGCAGTGCGACCACTTCGCCGGGGGCAAGATCAAGGGCAATATTGCGCAACACCTGTGTATCACCAAAAGATTTGGCAATATCCGTGGCACGCAAGGCCAAGCGACCTGTATCTGGCATATGTGACATCATGACTGCGCGATAGCAGGGGTTTGTAACAGTTTCTTGTCGGGTGCCAGAGTGATACTGGTGGCAATCTGGCAATCTGGCGGTTTGAAACACCTGCACCCGTGGCATATATTGATCACATGTCCAGTGATCCGGCCCCGTCATTCCTGTTGCGCGCCGCCCGTGTCCATGAAGTATTTGGCGCGGGCGCCACGGCTTTTGCGACCATCCTTGCAGCAAGGATGGACGGCGCGGTGCTGTGGGTGTGCGAAAGCTGGCAGGCAGATGCGCTGCACCCGCCCGGTCTGGCCGCCATGATGGACCCTGCGCGGCTGCTGCTGGCCAACACCAACACCCAGACCGACACGCTGGCCGTGGCAGAGGAAGCGCTGAAGGACGGGGCAGTGCCCTTGGTCGTGATCGTGATCACCCGCGCGCTGGATCTGCGCGAGGGGCGCAGGCTGCAACTAGCCGCCCGTGCAGGAAACACCACCGGATTGTGTATCATCCCCGAAGGAATGGGGTCCAATGCCGCTGAAACACGCTGGCACGCCGCCCCTGTGCTGGATGTGAACAGAAGCGACTCGACTCTGATGCGCTGGGAAATTATTAAGAACAAATCAGGAACAACTGGGGCCTGGCATGTTCGATGGGATTCAGAAACGCGTCATTTGCATATGGTTCCCCCGACTGGCGACAGATCGGGTTTTGCGGGTGCATCCGGTTGATGGGCCTTTTGCGCTAACCCTGCGGCAGGACAACAGCGAACGGCTGTATTGCCTGAACAGCCATGCCGAACAGGCGGGGTTGCACTGCGGCATGTCGCTGGCCGATGCGCGCGCCTTTTGCACCGACATCGTGTGCCACCCCGCGCGGCCTGATCTGGATGCCCGATTCTTGGTGGCACTGCGCCGCTGGGCCATGCGCTGGTGTCCTTGGGTGGGGTATGACGGCACGGACGGGCTGGTGCTGGATATCAGCGGATCGGCCCATCTGTGGGGGGGCGAAGGGGCGCTTTTGGCAAATATCCGTGCGCGGCTGGGCACGGCAGGGCTGGAGGTGCGGCTGGGGCTGGGCTGCACGCGCGGCGCGGCATGGGCGCGGGCGCATTATGGCACGCAGGCAGAACAACCGCTGGACACATTGCCGGTGGCCGCGCTGCGGCTGGATGATGCAACCTGCACCGCGCTACAACGGCTGGGGCTGCGCACCATCCGCGAATTGTCGGACACAGCACGCGCACCGCTGGCCCGCCGCTTTGGCCCCGCCCTGATGATGCGGCTGGATCAGGCGCTGGGCCATATGCCCGAACCTGTCACCCCCGCGCTGGACCCGCCACATTACGGTGTGCGCCTGACCCTGCCTGACCCGATTGGTCTGGTCAGCGATGTCATGGCCGCCACCGGCCGCCTGCTGGACGCGCTATGTGCCAAACTGCACGCGCAGGGGACAGGCGCACGCGCATTGGTGCTGACATTGCGGCGGGTGGATCAGGGCAGCCAGCAAGTGGAATTGCGCCTGGCCGCCGCCATGCGTGACGCAGCCCGCATCCTGCCCTTGTTCGAACGCGGTGTCGCAACGATCGAGGCCGGTTTCGGCATTGACCAGTTGCGGCTGGAGGCCACACTGACAGAACCGTTGGCCGCGCAACAATCCGGGCTAGGCGCCGCATCAAAGGCGCCCGACCGGCTGGCCGATCTGGTCACCCGCATCGGCACCCGCATCGGGCTGGAAAATGTGCGGCGGTTTCTGCCCGCAGACAGCCACATTCCTGAACGTAGCTTCCTGATTGCGCCCGCAGCCCATAGCGCGCCTGCAACCGGCTGGCGCAGTGGCCAGCCCCGCCCCCTGCACCTGTTTGCGCCAGAATCCATCGCAGCCACAGGCCCCACACCGCCCGCGCGGTTTCGCTGGCGGCGCATGCACCTGCACACCGCGCGCGCCATCGGGCCGGAACGCATTGCGCCGGAATGGTGGTTTGATGACCCGAACTGGCGCACAGGGATGCGCGATTACTGGTGCATTCACACCCGCCAAGGCCGCAGGCTGTGGCTGTTTCACACGCCCCAAACCCCCGGCTGGTATGTGCAGGGCGAATTCGCATGAGCTATGCCGAATTATGCGTCACATCGAATTTCACCTTTCTGACGGGCGCATCGCATCCCGAAGAACTGGTTTTGCGCGCCGCCGAACTGGGGCTGGCGGCCATTGCCATCACGGACCGCAATTCACTGGCGGGTGTGGTGCGTGCATGGTCGGCCCTGAAAACCCTGCGGACGGATGCGGGCAAGGGCCTGCCGGTGCGGTCCGCCACACGCATGGACGCGTCATCACGCCAGCAGGTTTCGGCGCATGAATTGCCCCATGCCGACCTGCCGGTTTTGCCCAAGCTGATTGTGGGCGCGCGGCTGGTGCTGGATGATTGCGCAGTGCACTGGATTGCCCTGCCCACCGACCGCGCGGCCTATCACCGGCTGGCGCGGTTGCTGACACAGGGCAAGCGCCGCGCGCCCAAGGGGGGGTGCCACCTGACATTGCGCGACCTTGAAACCGGCTGTCAGGGCATGATCCTGATTGCCCTGCCCCCCGTGGAACTGGCAAACGCCACAGCCCCACTGAAGGCCCTGCAATCGCGCTATCCCGGTCAGGTGTTTCTGGGCGCGCCCCCGCGTTATGATGGCAGCGATCAGGCGTGGTTTGATGCCTGCGCGCGGATGGCCTTGCGCGCCAGCACCCCCATGGTGGCGGTGGGCGATGTGCTGATGCACCGCGCCGCGCGCAGGCCGCTGGCCGATGTGCTGACCTGCCTGCGCGAAGGGATCACCATCGACCGGATCGGCACCCGCGCCCTGCCCAATGCGGAACGCCGCCTGAAGGGCCATGCCGATATGACGCGCCTGTATCGCAACCACCCTGCCGCGCTGCGGCGCACGCTGGACATTGCGGCGCGCTGCGCCTTCGATCTGGGGCAGCTAAGCTATGACTACCCTGATGAGGTGGCACAGGGCGAAGCCCCGCAAGCGCGGCTGGAACGGCTGGCCCGCGAAGGTATGGCGCGGCGCTACCCACAGGGTGCATCTGCGCGGGTGCAGGGGCTGATGGACAAGGAACTGGCGCTGGTGGCGGACCTGAACTACGCCGCCTATTTCCTGACAGTGCATGATATTGTGGCGCACGCGCGGTCGCGCGGCATCCTGTGTCAGGGGCGCGGGTCTGCGGCAAATTCCATCCTGTGCTATCTGCTGGGCATCACCGATGTCAGCCCCGACATGATTGGCATGGTGGTCGAACGTTTTATTTCACGCCACCGCGCCGAACCGCCCGATATTGACGTGGATTTCGAACATGAACGCCGGGAGGAGGTGATCCAGTGGATATATGACCGCTACACACGCGACCGCGCCGGGCTGTGCGCCACGGTCATCCATTTCCGCACCCGCGCCGCCATCCGCGAGGTGGGCAAGGTCATGGGGCTAAGTGCCGATGTCACCACCGCGCTGTCGGGCCAGATCTGGGGCCATTCCAACAGCGGCGCGGACCCCGCGCGCCTGCGCGAACTGGGGCTGGACCCGCGCGACAGAAACCTGTCCCTGACCCTGCGCCTGATCGGGGAAATTATCGGATTTCCGCGCCATCTTAGCCAGCATGTCGGCGGGTTCGTCATTACCAAAGGGCGACTGGACGAATTATGCCCTATTGAGAACGCCGCGATGGAGGGGCGCACCGTCATCGAATGGGACAAGGATGATATTGACGCGCTGGGTATCCTGAAGGTTGATATCCTGTCGCTGGGCATGCTGACCTGCATTCGCAAGGCGTTTGATCTGCTGCAAACCCATGAACACACCAGCCTGACGCTGGACACCGTGCCACAGGCAGACAGCGCCACCTATGACATGCTGTGCCGGGCTGATGCGGTGGGCGTATTTCAGGTGGAAAGCCGCGCGCAGATGAATTTCCTGCCCCGCATGCGGCCGCGCGAATTCTATGATCTTGTGATCGAAGTGGCCATTGTGCGCCCCGGACCCATTCAGGGCGGCATGGTCAAACCCTATATCCGCCGCCGTCAGGGGCTGGAATCCCCCGAACCCTTTGGCCCCGCGCTGGAACAGGTCACGCGCAAAACGCTGGGCGTGCCGCTGTTTCAGGAACAGGCCATGCAGATTGCCGTTGTGGGCGCAGGCTACACCGCAGAAGAAGCCGACCACCTGCGCCGGTCGCTGGCGTCCTTCCGGCGAATGGGCACGATTGGCGCGCATCGGGAGCGTTTTGTTCAAGGCATGCTAGCAAACGGCTACGCCCGCGATGTGGCCGACGCCTGTTTTGCCCAGATCGAAGGGTTTGCCGATTACGGCTTTCCCGAAAGCCATGCAGCCGCCTTTGCCATGCTGACCTATGTGTCATCTTGGTTGAAATGCCACCATCCGGCGGTTTTTGCCTGTGCGCTGCTGAACAGCCAGCCGATGGGGTTTTACGCCCCCGCCCAGATTGTGCGCGATGCGCGCGAACATGGTGTGGATGTGCGCCCGGTCTGCGTGAACCATTCGGGATGGGACAATCTTCTGGAACGGCGCGGCGATGGCGCGCTGGCGCTGCGGCTGGGGTTTCGCCAGATCAAGGGGTTCCGCAAGGACGATGCGGACTGGATCGTTGCTGCGCGCGGCAATGGCTATCCCGACCCAGAAAGCCTGTGGTTGCGCGCCGGTGTGGCACCTGCCGTGCTGGAACGTCTGGCGGAATCCGATGCTTTCATGGGTCAGGGCCTGACACGGCGCGCGGCCCTTTGGGCGGTGCGTGCCATTCGCGCGCCCGCGCCCCTGCCGCTTTTTGCCGACCCGATTGATGGCGAGGGGCTGCGCGAGCCGCCCGTTTCCCTGCCCGCCATGCATCTGGGCGAGGAGATGGTCGAAGATTACATCGCCCTGCGCCTAAGCCTGCGCGCCCATCCGATGGAACTGCTGCGCCCCGCCACCCCCGGCCTGACCCCGCATGACCAGCTTGTCACCGCCCCCCTTGGGCGCATGTCGGTCTGCGGTCTGGTCATCACCCGCCAGCGCCCCGGCACGGCATCAGGCGTTATTTTCCTGACGCTGGAGGATGAAACCGGCGTGTGCAACGTGGTTGTCTGGCCGAAAACCTATGCGCGCTTCCGGCGGGTTGTCATGGGCGGGCGGCTGCTGCGGGTGACAGGGCGGCTGGAACGTGAAGGGCGTGTCGCACATCTGATTGCCGACCAGATCGATGATCTGTCACATCGCCTGTCCGAGCTTGGCCACCCGATGGACCACGACATCGGCCTTACCGCACCGCAAGCCGATGACGCCCCGCGCCCGCCGCGCTACCCGCCGCGCGCACACCACCCACGCGAACAGGCCAAGCGCCTGTTCCCAAGCCGTGATTTTCATTGATCGTTTCGGCGTAGAGCAGACGATAGTATATCCAAAAGCGCGGAACAAAGGCCGCCGCGCCATCGGCGGGCAGTCCCCGGCCCACCGATAGCGCGGGCTTTATCCATAGCCCAAAACCCGCATCACGCCAGCAGCCGGAAATCAGGCAAACTGCATTCCCTTGCTGAAGGGCATTTCGCGCAAGCGCGTGCCGGTCGCAGCAAATATCGCATTGCCAAGCGCGGGGGCGGCCGCGCAGGTTGCAGGTTCGCCCAAGCCCCGCACATGATCTGCCTGCCCCAGCAAACGAACCTCAAGGCGCGGCGTCTGATACATTTGCAAGCCGCGAAACCGGTCAAAATTCGTCTGCACCGGCGCATGATCTTCATAGGTCAGTTCCGCATCCATCGCATGGCCCAACCCCCATAGAAAGCTGCCTGTAACCTGCGCTTCGGCGTTGACGGGATCGTAGACCGTGCCGCATTCCCCCGCGATCCATGCCCGCTCGATCCTGATGCCTGCATCCGTCATGGCAACATCGACGACAGCGGCAATGGGCACACCATGCGCATAGGCATAGGCCACCCCGCGCCCGCGCCCCTGGCCCAACTGCGGCCCCGACCAGCCCGACATCTCTCCCACCGCTTCCAGCACGCGCCGGGACTCGGCGTGCGTGATCAGGCGCAGCCGTTCTTCCAGCGGGTCGGCCCCTGCCGCGTGGATCAACTCATCCAGAAAACAGTCATGGAAAAACGTATTGGCACAGGCACCTGGCGCGCGCCATGACCCCACCGGCACCAGCGGCGGCGCCTTGTATCCGGTCACACGGTAGTTCGGAATGGCGAAGGGCTGGTCATAGGCCCCCAGCACAATCAGCGCATCAGGGCCGGGGGGCGCGAACATGATACGCCCGAACCAGCTGTCCACCACAGACGGGCTGATGGCATCCATATCAAAGGCACGAACGCGCCCGTCCTGCACCGCCCCGCGCATCCGCGCCAGATGCATCGGGCGCGGGAAATCATGGGTCATATCCTCTTCACGGGTCAGGGTGGTCTGAACGGGGGTGCCCGGCACTATCATTGCAAGTTCAATCGCGGGCAGGACATAGTCGATATCCAGCCGCCGCCCGAAACTGCCACCGGCATGCAACAGGTGCAGCGTCACCGCATCGCGCGGCAGTCCTGCCAGTTCGGCCGCCTTGTCGCGCAGCACGGCTGGCACCTGCGTTGCGGTCCAGATTTCCAGCCGTTGGGGGGTATACAGCACCGTTGCGCTTAACGGCTCCAGCGCGGCATGGGCCAGAAAGGGTGCGCGATATTGCGCGCTTAGCACCTGCGATTGCGCCAGCGCGTCATCAACCTTGCCATCATTGCGCAGGCGGCTGTTGCGGTTGGCGCGGGTTCCCGCCCCTTCCAGCACGCGCCACATCTCTGCCGAAGTGGCGGGATAGTCTGGCGCACCCCATGTGACAGTGACGGCCTGCGCGGCATTGAACGCACGCCATGTATTGTCGGCAATCACACCAATGCCGCCCGACACCGGCACCACAGCGCGCACACCAGCCATGGCCCGCGCGGCTGTATCATCCACCGACAGAACGGCCCCGCCAATGCCGGGGTTACGCCGGATCGTGGCAAACAGCATATCGGGCAGACGCACATCAATGCCGTAAGTCATGGCCCCTGTGGATTTCGCGACACTATCCGTGCGCTGCACCGGTTTGCCCAGCAAGCGCCATTGCGCGGGCATGCGCAGGGGCACATCTTCGATCAAATCTATCGCGGCGGCATCTGCGGCAAGGTCGGTATAGGGAATGCGCGTGTCATCGGGCAGGATGACCGCGCCATCATTCGTGCGCAGATCGCTGCGTGTCAGTCCGGTGCGGTTGGCCGCGGCCTGTTTCAGGGTTTCGCGTGCATTTGCCCCTGCCTGACGCAAGGCCACATGCAGATCGGCGGTTGATGTCGACCCGCCCGTGAACTGCAACCCCATGACCCGCGCACCAGCCGCCGCGCCGGCCCGCGCGATACGCGCAATGGCCCCGTCATGGTAATGCGGAAACGGCACGCCATCAGCGGCCAGCGCGGAATTATGATAGGCGGCATGGGGTTGACCGGGGTCCAGCGTTGCGGAATGCGGGTCTATGTCCAGCTCTTCCGCGATCAGATGCGCTTGCAGCGATTCAATGCCCTGGCCAATATCGGCGCGGGGCACAATCAATGTAATCCCATCACCGGTGATTATGACAAAAGGCGTCAGCGCGGCCTCTCCTTCGCCGATGCGGTCCAGCAGCGGGTTCGGGATGGGGCGCGCAACAGTATAGGCCCCGAACGCGACACCCCCCGCAATGGCCGCAGACCCGATCAGAAATGTGCGGCGGGCAATGGTTTTTGCGCGGCCCATGATCTAGCCCTCCTGCATCGTGGCGGCGGCATCATGGATGGCGGCGCGAATGCGCGGATAGGTGGCGCAACGGCACAGATTGCCCGACATGGCATCATCAATATCTGCATCGGACGGGGCGGGGTTGCGCGCCAGCAGGTCGATGGCCTGCATGATCTGGCCGGACTGGCAATAGCCGCATTGCGCGACCTGATGGGCAATCCACGCGGCCTGAACCGGATGAAGCGTGCCCCCCGCCGCCAGCCCTTCGATTGTGGTCACATCCCCCCAGACATCGGACACGGGCAGTTGGCACGACCGCACCGCTTCGCCACCCACATGCACGGTGCAGGCCCCGCATTGCGCGATCCCGCAGCCGTATTTCGGGCCTGTGATATTCAACACATCGCGCAGCACCCACAGAAGTGGCATGTCCCCTTCGACATCCAGATAATGGGTTGTCCCGTTCACCTGAAGCTGCATCAACATCTCTCCGAATTTTAATATGAGTGACCGCAAGGGTGCCGCCCGCTTCATCGCATATGGGGTCAAATACGGGCAGTTCCAGCGCAAAAGCCCCTCACGCTGCGTCAGCTGTGCGGCTGGTCTGAACGCGATATGCGGCCCTAGCGCCGCTTGCCGCCGGGTTTGGTGGTCTTGTTGCCGCGCGGGCCGGTTTGCACAGGGGTGTTCATGCGGTTTTCATCCTGAAGTTTGCGCCACCGCCCCACGCGCGCGCCGTCCAGCACGCCCGAGGCGACAGCCGCCTGAACGGCGCATCCGGGTTCGTGGTCATGGGTGCAGTCGCGAAAGCGGCACTGGGGCGCAAGTTCGGTGATTTCCGCAAACAACTGGTCCAGTCCGGCCAGACTGTCCCCCATGTGCAATGTGCGCATACCGGGCGTGTCGATCACCCAGCCGCCGCCCACAACCGGATGCAGCGACCGTGATGTGGTTGTGTGGCGGCCCTTGGCATCGGCTTCGCGAATGCTGCCGGTCAGTTGCGCATCATCGCCCGACTTGCCCGCAAGGGTGTTCAGCAAGGACGACTTGCCCACACCGGATGACCCCACCAATGCAACCGTCTGCCCCGCGCCGCACCATGGCGCAAGCGCCGTGGCCGCATCCGGCGCGGTTGCATTCAGGGCCACAACCGCCAGCCCGCGTTGCAGCCCTGCGACCTGCGCCATGAAGGGTTCAACGTCAGCAACCTGATCGGCCTTGGTCAGCACAATCACGGGATTGGTGCCCGCTTCATTCGCAAGGGCCAGATAGCGTTCCAGCCGTGCGGGGTTCAGGTCGTCATTGCATGATGTGGTGATGAACAGCGTGTCAACATTGGCCGCAATCAGCTGCGGCATCCGCCCGCCTTCGACCCGCCTGCGCAGCAGCGCCATCCGGTCCAGCCTGCGCACCACCATGCTTGTGTCCGCATCGACCAGCACCCAGTCACCCACGGCAAAATCAGCGGTGTTGGCGCGTGCAGGCAGGGTCAGCCGGACTGGCCCATGCTGCGAAATGGCTGTCATTCTGGCACGGTGCACTGTGGCGATCCGCATGCGCGCCAAAGGCATTTCATCGGATTGCACCTGATCATCAAAAAACGCCGACCATCCAAGGGCCGCAAATGACATTGATGCTGGTTCAGAATGCTGGGTCACGCTTATCTGAATGCGCGCAGAACAGAATGAATGCAAGCCCAAGAATAACCGCACCCCACACCGCCGCCGGACATAAAAAAGGGGGCAGCACATGGCAGCCCCCCAAAACCTTGGTCATACCCGCAGGTCAGTCATACCTGATGCGCGGGTCCACAAGCGCATACAGCAAATCCGTCAGCAGATTGACCAGAATGATCATCCCCGCAGTCAGCAGCAATATTCCCTGAATCATCGGATAATCGCGCCGCATGACTGAATCG
This sequence comes from Paracoccaceae bacterium, assembly GCA_020832445.1. Lineage (GTDB taxonomy): Bacteria > Pseudomonadota > Alphaproteobacteria > Rhodobacterales > Rhodobacteraceae > Roseinatronobacter. The sequence goes on along the minus strand of JAFIEO010000047.1, from coordinate 28,559 downwards.
ACCACCAGACGGCCAATCCCCGGCAGGTTGAACACCACTTCCACCACGGCGGACCCCGCGACAAGTGACCCGATGGCCAGCCCGATCACGGTGACAATCGGGTTCAGCGCGTTGCCAAAGGCATGTTTGCCCAGCACAACATGCCCGCGCAGCCCTTTGGCGCGGGCGGTCTGGACATAATCCTGACGCATCACCTCCAGCATGCTGGAACGTGTCATGCGCGCGATCAGCGCCGCTTGGGAATAGCCCAGCGTAATCGCGGGCAACAGCAGGCTGCGAAACCCGCCCCATGCACTGGTTGTGTTGAACCCCTGCGCAGGCAACAGGCCAAGCGTCACCGAAAACAGCAGCACCAGCAGCATGCCCAGCCAGAAATTGGGCATCGACACGCCGATGAACACGAAAATCGTGCTGAAACGGTCAACCGCGCCATTGGGGTGCAGCGCCGACAGCAGCCCGACCGGAATGCCCACGACCAGCGCGATGATCATGGACAACCCCGCCAGCCACAAGGTTACCGGCAGCGCATCCATGAAAGCGTCCAGCACGGGCCGGTTTTGATGAAAGGACACGCCCAGATTGCCCTGAAACACCTCTCCCAGCCAGAAGGTGAAGCGCGTCATGATGGGCTGGTCCAGACCCAGCCTTTCGCGGACGCGGTCCACCTCATCTGGGGGCGCATCCGGCGAGACATAGAACATCGCCGGATCACCGGGCGACAGCTGGACCAGAAAAAAGGTAATCACACCGACAATCAGGATGATGGGAATTGTTCCCAGCAATCGGCGCAGGATATATGCGGTCATTGGGGCGCGCTCCTAAGGGGGCGGCCTGCCGGTGGTCTACCGGCAGGCCAATCGCGTGGCTGGCGCTTATTCCTCGCGCCAGATATTCCAGAAAGACGCGGTGCTGTCATTCTCGGATATGTGACGCAGGTTGCTGTTTGCGCCCATGATAACAAAGATATCACCTGTCCACATCTCGTTGTTGAATTCGGCCTGAAGCTCATAGAACTCCTGCGCGGCCTGCGCGCGGGCGTCCTGATCTTCGCCGTTGATGGCGCGGTCCAGCACATCATACCAGCCATCTGGCAGGTTCGGCCATGGGTCACCGTTGCGGTCCACGCCACTGGAATCCAGATACCGCAGGCCCACAAGCGACCCGCCGCCTGCGCCTTTCAACTCCCATGCGTCCAGATCGCGCCGCACGGTGCCAAACGTCGCCGAGTCCAGATTTTCCATGCGCACATTCAGGCCCAGATCGCGCAAATACTGATCCATGGCAGGGGCTTTTTCCCAGCCGGTTGCGCCACCCGGAACCACCAGAAAGCGGATTTCCTCGCCCTGATAGCCTGACTCCTCGACCAGTTGCTGCGCAAGTTCCATATCGTTGGGGAAATGGTGGGACTGGTCAATCCATGGCCATTGGGGTTCCTGAAAACGCGGGGTGTTGTTCACGCGCCAATAATCGGACGGGCCAAACCCCCACATCAGTTCTTCAGTGTCCAGACCCGCGCGCACGGCATCGCGCAACAGCGGATAATCCGCGAAAACGCCGCCGGCGACATTGAACTTGAAATACACGCGCGCGCCGGGGCTGGTGGGGATGACTTGCGTGTTTTCTGCGGCGATCAGGCGGTCGGCTTCATCACCGGGAACCTGAATTGCCAGATCAACTTCGCCGGTCAGCAGGGCTGAAACGCGGGTGGACGGGTCCGCGATATGGACAAAATTCACCTCGTCAAAATAGGCGCAGCGCGGGCCGGCGTTATAGCTCGCCTCGCCGTCATGGCGGGTATAGGCGTCGAACCGTTCCAGCGTGGTGCGTATTTCCGGTACGATTTCCTTGACCATATACGGCCCTGTGCCAACCACATGTTCCGCACGGTCCGCGCGGTTGCTGCCCAGTTCGCGCGCGATTTCTGCGGGCATGATGGCCCATGCCCCGGACATGGCCGAAATGGATTCCAGCAAGGCCCCATATGGCTGCGACAGATGCACCGCGACGGTCAGTGCGTCCACAGCTTCAACGCGGTCCACATCGGCCAACTCGAACCGGCGCGACCCGACTTCGCTGTAGCGTTCCCAAGATGCGACAACATCTTCGGCGTCCAGTGTTTTGCCGTTATGGAACTGCACCCCTTCGCGCAATGTGAATGTCCATGTCAGGCCATCATCACTGACCTGCCATTCGGTTGCCAGCGCGGGCTGTGGTGCAAGATTGGCGTCCAGTGCGACAAGCTGTTCATAGACGGCATTTCTGGGGGCCGTCGGTTCTTGTGTGATCATCATGTGATCCAGCGTCACCAGTGGCAGCGGCCCTGCGATATTCAGCACCCCGCCATAAGTGCCGTCGCATGCGGCATGGGCCGCACCTGCAAAGGCAATACCGCCTGTCAGAACGATGGCGCTTGTCGAACTCAAAAGCTTTCTCATGTCATTCTCTCCCGTTGATGTTTATTTTGTACCTTAGCTTCACATTTTCGCAGATACTTGGGGCAGATCAACATTTTTTTGTATTTTAATTACAAATATGCCTGTCATTCCCCGATTGCCGTCTGCGGCCCCGACAATCTGTTCCTAACCCTGTGTTTCCGTCTGTTGCAGGACTTGCGCCGAATGCCAGCACCGGACCTGACGGCCGCTTCCCGCCCCCTCCAATGGCGGGTCGGACGCATGACATTGCTGGGTCGCAAAACTGCATCGGTCGGCGAATTTGCACCCAACTATGCCGCCCATATCGGCCAGCGTAGGCACCAGCCCCGGGATCGCTGCCAATTGGCCGCGCTGCGTTGTCAGGTTCGGGGTCGAGCGCATCAGGCCAAGCGTGTAGGGGTGTGCGGGGTTGGCGAATAATTCGCGCACGGGGGCCTGTTCAACCACCCGCCCCGCATACATCACAACCACACGGTCGGCCATTTCCGCCACCACGCCCAGATCATGGGTAATCAACAACATCGCCGTGCCCAACTGGTCGCGCAAATCGCGCATCAGGTCCAGAATTTGCGCCTGAATGGTGACATCCAGCGCGGTGGTCGGTTCATCCGCAATCAGCAGGCGCGGGTTCGACAACAGTGCCATTGCGATCATCACACGTTGCCGCATACCGCCGCTTAACTGATGCGGATAGGCATTCAGCCGCCCCTTCGGGTCCGAAATTCCGACCTTGCGCAACATGTCCAGCACATCATCGCGCGCTTGCGATTTGCGGTGCGGATGGTGGCGGCGGATAACCTCGGCCAGTTGGTGCCCCACACGCAGGATGGGATTTAATGCAGTCAGCGGTTCCTGAAAGATCATCGCGGCGCGGTTGCCGCGGATATCCTCGATCTGGGTCTGGGTTTTTGTCAGCAAATCCTCGCCATCCAGCCGGACAGCCCCGCCCACAATCCGGCCCGGCGGTTCGGATATCAGGCGCAGCAATGACAGCGCGGTGACGCTTTTGCCGCAACCGGATTCACCGACCAAGGCCACAGTTTCCCCCGCCGCAATCGAGAAACTGACACCATCCACCGCTTTCAACACCCTGCCTTTTGCGCGGAAATGGGTTTGCAGGTCTTCAACCTCCAATACGTTGGGGGCGGGTTGTTCACCTTGCTTTGATGCAGCTGCAATCATTTTCCGGCCTCCATGCGGGGGTCAAGCATATCGCGCAGGCCGTCGCCCATAATATTCAGGCCCAGCACCGACACCATGATGAACAGCCCCGGAAAGGTGGTCATCCACCACGCGTTGTGCAGGTAGGACCGCCCGTCAGCCAGAATATTGCCCCAACTGGGCTGTGGCGGCGGCGTGCCCGCGCCAACATAACTAAGGCCCGCTTCTGCAATAATGGCCAGCGCCAGAATAAAGGTGGCCTGCACCATCAGCGGCGCCATGACATTGGGCAGGATGTAGCGCCGGATAATCAGCCAGTCGCCCAATCCCACCGCGCGCGCGGATTCGACATAGGTTTCCTCGCGCACACTTAACACCTTGCCGCGCACCACGCGCGCCGTATGCGGGATAAAACTGATGGTCAGCGCAATCACGACATTCTGGGTGCTGGCCCCCAATGCGGCCACAATCGCTATCGCCAGCAGGATGGACGGGAATGTCATCAGCGCATCCATGAAGCGCATGAATACCCCGTCAAGGCGGCGGAAATAGCCGGACACCAGCCCGATAAACGCCCCGATCAGCGTGGACAGAACCACCACGGCCCGCCCACCAGCACCGACACGCGCGCGCCATATAATATGCGGCTGTAAATATCGCGGCCGTTATTGTCGGTGCCCAGCCAGTGTTCGGCCCCCGGTGGCAGCAACCGCCCCGACATGCGCACGCGCAGCGGATCATGGGTCGCCAGCAGCGGCGCGGCCACAGCGATTATGACAATCAACAACACCAAAGCGCCGCCAAACAGAATGCGCCCGTTCAGGCGCATCAGCCACGCGGGCGCGCCACTATTTCCGGTTTCAGGCGGTTGTGACGTCATCGGGTCACCTTGGCGTGCGGAATTGGGGTCAAGCGAAGTCATGTCATCCCCCCTGTTGCGGGTTGCGGTGCAGGTGTCGGAATACCGGCAAGTGCCAGATCATCAGCCAGATGGCAGGCAACGGCACCCTGCCTGCCGGATGCGCGCGCCACGGCGCGCAACTCCGGCACTGCGGTGCGACAAATATCCTGCGCATAGGTGCAGCGCGGGTGAAAGGGGCAGCCCTGCGGCGGATCGGACGGGCTTGGCACATCGCCTGACAGGATCACACGCCCGTCGCGCTTCAAGGTGGGGTCGGGCACGGGAATGGCAGACAGCAGCGCCGCCGTATAAGGATGGCGGGGTTCCTCAAACAGGGCCGCCGTGTCGGCCAGTTCCACAATCCGGCCCAGATACATGACCGCCACGCGGTCACTGACATAGCGCACAACACTAAGGTCATGCGAAATGAACAGATATGTCAGGCCGAAATCCCGTTACAACTGCGATAACAGGTTCAGCACCTGCGCCTGAATGGACACATCCAGCGCCGAAATCGGTTCATCGCAAACAATGAATTTGGGCTGCACCGCCAAGGCCCGCGCGATCCCGATACGCTGGCGCTGGCCACCGCTGAATTCATGCGGGAATTTATTGCGATGGGCAGGCGACAGTCCGACAATCTGCATCAGTTCGTCAACACGGGCATCAACCTGCGCACGCCCGTGCACCAGTTTGTGAAACACAATCGGTTCGGCAATCAGATCGCGCACCCGCATGCGCGGGTTCAGTGACGAAAACGGATCTTGGAAAATGATCTGCATGTCGCGCCGCAAGGCGCGCAGGGCGCGACTGTCCAGGCTGCGCACATCGCGCCCCTGAAAGGTAACGCTGCCTGATGTGGCTTCGATCAGCCGCAGGATCAACCGGCCCGCCTTGCTTTTGCCGCAGCCCGATTCACCGACCAGCGCCAGCGTTTCGCCCGACTGGATGGAAAGGGTAACATCCTCGACCGCGCGCACATGGCCGGTTATGCGCTGCAACACACCCGATGTTATCGGGAAATGCTTTTTCAAACCGGATATGCGCAACAGCGCGCCCTCATCCACCGGCATGTCCAAATCTTCTGTCATAGGATGCGCCCCCACCATCAGCCTGCCACCTGTACCGGCCTGCTGCTATTTCGCCTGCGGTTTGTAGACGATCACATCAACCTCGACCTTGGCATCGACCATCAGCGTGGCCTGTACGGTTGAACGCGCAGGGCCGCCATTCGGGAAATATTCGGCATAAACGCGGTTGAACGTCCAGAAATCGCGCGGATCGTCCAGCCAGCAATTCGCCTTGACGACATCATCAAAACTGCATCCTGCCAGTTCCAGCACCGCTTTCAGGTTTTCCATGGTGCGCCGCGTCTGCGCCTCGATGCCGCCCGGTTCAATCTCGCCATTCTCTTTCATGGCGACCTGACCGGAGACATATATCATATCCCCCGCCCGAACTGCCGGTGAAAACGGCAAGGATTGGCCACCTGCGCCTGTGCGCGATACGCCGATGCGTTCCAGTGTCATCTTGTCACTCCTGTTTGTGGTTTTGTCAGAATTGTTGCGGCTTTCATCAGTCGGGCCATTCACCAGACTTGCCCCCGTGCTGTCACCTGCGTTTCGCCCTGCGGAACGCCTGCGCGCAGCAGATGCACGCGGTCCAGCAGGTTTGCCACCACGCAGGCGTGATTGGGAACAATGCGCACGCGCTCACCCACCTTCAGCGCGATGGTGTCGGCATGCAGAATGCCATGTTCCTCAGACAGTGCGGCGATGGAAATGTCGGACCGGCCCAGAACATGACCATGCCCCGTCAGGCCCAGCAAATCGGATGACAACACCTTGCTGCCCGCATCTATCACCGCGCGGTCGGGGGCGGGCACGGACACAACCGTTGCCAGCACTGTCAGCGCGCAGGCACCCCAGTCGCACACCCCGCGCGCCACCAGCGAACGGTCATTATAAACATATGTTCCTGCGCGGTATTCCGTAGGCCATGGCAGGGCCTGCACCGCCCACATATCGGGTGACCCGCCGGTTGAAATGACCGGCACAGACAGGCCCGCCCCTTCGCAACGCTGCGCGGCCCGCGTCAGCCAGTCGGACACATCGCGCACCGCATTCGCAGGCGGATAGGTCATCAGCCCGCCAAAGCGCAAACCGGGTGCCTGTGCAATGGTTTGCGCCAGCGCGCAGGCCGCATCCGGCGTCAGAACCCCGCAGCGCCCCGCACCCGTGTCACATTCGACCAGCACATCCAGCGGCTGCGGCGCATCCGCAAAAGCCCGCGACAGGCCCGCGACCACATCATGACTGTCAGCGGTGACACGCACGCGCACCTTCCGGGCCAATGCGCGCAGTTCTGACAGCTTGCCGTCGCCGACAATATTATAGGTGATCAGGATATCCGCGATCCCGCCTTGCGACATCATTGCGCGGGCTTCGGACAGCTTTTGGCATGTTATCCCGACCGCACCCGCCCTGATCTGGGCATGGGCCAGCATTGGCAGCTTATGCGTCTTTATATGCGGGCGCACCGCCACACCGGCACGCGTGGCGTGCGCCTGAAACCTGTCGATATTTGCTTGCGCAATATCCAGATCGACCAGCACGGCGGGGGTTGCAATCTGTGCAAACATCATCCGCCCCCGTCTGTGCCGTGCGGGTCTGCCACGATGGGCCAGATCGCGCGGGTCAGGTGTTTGTATTCCGTGCGGCGCGGGTCATTCGGATACGGCCCGTCAACGGCGCAATACAGAATTTCTGCGGCAACCGGCGCAAAAGCCCCGTGGAAATGGTTGGTGGATTTCACCACCAAGGCGCGCTTGACTGAAATATCAATCCCCAGATTGGTGAACAAATCCGGCGAGAATGCTTGTGAACGGGTGGAGTTCAGAACCACCTGAACGCCCTGAAATTCAATCACGGCACTATCGCCCAGCGGCACGACAGAAGCCCCGAAACTTTGGACCGCATCGCGCTGCACGCGCACAACACGCACCACCGCATCGACCGGATCACCCGCCACATCAGATGTCTTGCCGCCGAAACGCAGTTTCAACAGCGCCCCTTCGCCTGCGGCATGACATATGCGCACGGCCATCGGGTCCCAGATGGTGCCAAAGGCAATATCGCGCAGCCCCATATCCAGCACATGGCGCAGAATGATGGTGGAATCGCCCGGCACCCCGCCACCGGGATTGTCCCAGACATCGGCAACGACCACCGGCCCGCTGCCGGATTTCGCCACCTTGTCCAGCGCTGCGCGCGGGTCCAGAAAATCGGGGCGCGCGCGCCCGCGAAAGGTGAATAATTCCTGCCCCAGTTTACGCGCCAATGCATCACCTGCCGCTTGCGCATCATCGGTAATGACCACCATCTTGACCCCCAGATCAGGGGAATCGCCAGCCATGAACCCGTGTATCACAGAAATGGACAGGGCCGCGCCTGCATCTTCCAGCGCGCGCATGCGGTCCACAAAACCGCGCATCGGCGCACGGCTGGTGGGCAGCACATCAATCATGCGCACATCGAACACCGAAATCACCGGCCGGATTTCCCCGCGCGCGGCGCGCAGCGTCAAATCCACACAAGCCACGCCTGCTTCGACAAAATCCGTATGCGGGAATTCCTTGAACACGGTGATAATGTCAGCATTGTCAACGCGCGCGGCGCTCAGGTGGCTGTGCGGGTCGAAACTGGCGCCAATCTTGACATCAGGCCCCACAATCTTGCGGATTTCAGCCAGCAATTCGCCTTCGCAATCCACGCAATCCTGTGCAATCATCGCGCCATGCAGCCCCATGACCACGGCCTGCACTGGCATGGCTGCGCGCAACTGCCCCAGCACTTCGTCGCGCAAATGCGCCCATGTCTGCGCGCTGACCAGACCGGCAGGTTCGGCCCATGTGGCGGTCCCCTCTACCAGCTCAATCTCGCCACGCTGCGCGCGCGCCCGCAATTCGGGAAACACGGCTGAACATAATGTCGGCGTTTCAGGGTGCTTGCCGGGGGGCGCATAGAAGCTTTCGTGAAAATCCGACAGGTCTGTGCGCAAGGGCGAGAATGTGTTCGTCTCGGTTGCTATGGACGCACAGAACACTTTCATCAGTCAGTTCCCTTCCGGACTTGCACAAGCGCTGCGGTATGATGCGGCGCTGCGTATTTGTAATTGCGTTACATATATCAGCAAAATTCGGGCCAGCAAGTGTAATTTGTAACTAAAGTTCCTTTTGGGGACAAATTTATTGCAGATTTTCGCAAAAGCGCCATAGAAATGAAGCTAAGTTTCATATTGGAGCCGCTATGAAAGCCGACAACCCGACACCGCCCGCCAACGTGAAACTGCAAAACCGTGCGCAGATCGGTGTCGTGGATGTCATCAGTGCCCTGGACAGGCTGGATGGCAAGCTGGCTGCGCGCGAACAGAAAGTGGCCGATTACGTCAAGGCAAATCTGATGCGGATCAGCAATATGACCATTGCCGAACTGGCGGCGGGCGCTGGTGTCAGCACCCCCACAGTTGTCCGGTTTTGCCGGTCGCTGGGCAGTGACGGCTTTCGTGAATTCAAGCTGCGGCTGGCACAGAACCTTGCCGTCAGCATGCAGTATTTCGACACCGACCCCGGCGACCACCCGACCGGCACAGAAACCGCCGTCGATGATGTGCTGTCGGCATTCCATTCGGCAGCCGCCATGTTGCGCCACCAACTGGACCACACCCAGATGGAAGCCGCAAAACACGCGCTAAGCACAGGTCGGCGCACGCTTGCAGCAGGGATCGGGGGCGGGTCGTCCATGATGGCCATGGAAACGGCAAACCGCCTGTTCCGCATCGGGATTCCCGCATCCTATGTCAATGACAGCTATCAGGCGCAAATGCAGGCCGCGACACTGGGGGCCGAAGATGTGCTGATGGTGTTTTCCGCCAGTGGCGAGGTGGATGCCATGATTGCGGCGACAAAAATTGCCAACAGCTATGGCGCGACCACCATCGCCATCACCAGCCCCAACAGCCGGTTGGCGCAACTGGCGGCAATACCGATCACATTCGCGATTCCCGAACATCCCGATATTTTCCAACCAACTGCCATCCGGTTTTCGCTGCTGATTGTGCTGGACGCGCTGGCCTTGTCCGTGGCCCGCGAACGCCCTGAACTGAGTTCCGAATATCTGCGCCGCGTGCGCGCTTCGCTGACAGCATATCACGGGCGCACGGTTCCGCTGCCGCTTGGGGATTAGACAACCATCGCGGCCCGCAGGGCACATAAATAGCGGCGTTCCCCGATGTGCCTGACCCGAACTGTCATCATCTGAACCGCAGATTGCAATACGCCCGCCATATGCGGGAAATCAATCTATGGTTGATTGCCCGTTTGGCGTTGGTTCATTCCGTCAGGGAATGATTTCAGCCGGCATTAGCAGGGCGCTTTGCTTGACAAAATGTCGCACCCGTCACAACATGTTTCCGAACATGAAACTAAAGGAGGCCATTTTAGCTGATAATTCAACACCTAATCCATCAAGACGGGAATTCCTGACGATGGTCGGCGCCGCTGGTGGCGCCGCGGCAATGTATCAGGCCATGGGTATGATGGGGGTCGCGCATGCGTCACCTTATGATGGGCGCATACAACTAGAACGTGCTCCCGAAGGGACAAAAGTGCTTGTTCTTGGGGCTGGAATCGCCGGTATGATCGCCGCGATGGAATTGCGCGATGCGGGCTATGATGTCGAAGTGCTGGAATTCCGCGAAATCGCGGGCGGGCGCTGCTGGACCATGCGCGCGGGCGACACCTATGAAGAATTGGGTGGCTTTACCCAGACCGTGGATTTTGCCGAAGGCAATTACTTCAACCCCGGTCCATGGCGTGTGCCCTATAACCATTATGGCATTCTGGACTATTGCCGCAGGCTGGGTGTTGAACTGGAACCGCTGATCCAGATCAACAACCATGCCTATGTGCATTCGGTCGACGCATTTGACGGCAAGCCCGTGCGCTACCGCGAAATCAATGCCGATTTCCGCGGCCATATTTCCGACCTGCTGTCCAAAGTCACCGATCAGGGCGCGCTGGATCAGGTGCTGTCAGATGAAGACAAGGAAAACCTGCTGGCCGGTCTGCGCACCTTTGGCGCGCTGAACAGTGACAACGCCTATGTGTCCGGCAATGACGCAAGTTCGCGCCGTGGCTATGAACGCCCGCCCGGTGGCGGTGTCGATGGCGCGCCCATTGCCAATGAAATTCTGGACCTGTCCACCTTGCTGGAGTCCGGCCTGTGGTCGCGCCTTGCCACAAGCGAGGCATTGAACGGTTCCATGCCGATTTTCCAGCCCAAGGGCGGGATGGACATGATTGCGCGCGCCATGGCCGACAATCTTGGCGATCTGGTGCGCTATCGCAAACGCGTCACCCAGATCCGGCAGGATGATGATGGTGTGTCGGTCACCTATGAGGATTTGGAAAATGATGGCGCAGAAGGAACGACCAGCGCGGATTATTGCGTCTGCACGATTCCCTTCTCGATCCTGAGCCAGATTGACCATGACTTCTCTGGCCCGCTGGCGAATGTGATCCAGACCATGCACTACGCGGCATCAATCAAGGTCGGGCTGGAATTCAAGCGCCGCTTTTGGGAAGAGGACGAGCATATCTACGGCGGGACCACCTATACCGACCTGCCCATCTCGCAAATCTCCTATCCGTCGAATGACTATCTGTCGGACAAACCCGGCGTTGTTCTGGGGGCCTATTCCTGGGGGGCGCTGGCGTATCAGTATTCGTCAATCGAACCCGAAGACCGCGTGCGCCGCACCGTGGAATGGGGCAGCCAGATTCACCCGCAAATGCCCGAAGAATTCAAGGCAGGGGTTTCTGTGGCGTGGCACCGTGTGCCGTGGACACTGGGCTGCTACGGGCTATGGCAGGACAAGGAGGCCCAATATGATGATGCGGTGGCGATGGACCGCCGGATTGTCTGCGCGGGCGAGCATCTGTCCTATCTGCCTGCATGGATGGAAGGGGCGGTTCTGTCGTCGCTGGATGCCATCCGCCGCCTGAACGAAACCGCAATCGCCGCAGCAGGAGAATAACCGATGCGCATGCACCAACTATTCACCCCCGCCCTGTTCGCAGCAAGCATCGCGGCAGTCCCCGCCATCGCCGATGACAGCGCCGCGTGGTTCGAAAGCCGCAATGTGCTGACACAGCAAACCGGCGAAGGAATCTACAAGGCCGTCTGCGCAAGCTGTCACATGCCGGATGGCCAAGGGGCAACCGGCGCGGCCAGCTATCCCGCACTGGCTGACAACCCGACGCTGGAATACCCGGAATATGCCGTCATGCTGACACTGCACGGTCAGGCGGCCATGCCGCCCCTGCGCGGCGTGCTGGATGACGAACAGATTGCCGAAGTGGTCAATTACATCCGAACCAGTTTTGGCAACGATTACCCCGACGATCCGGCAACGCCTGAAATGGTGTCCCAGACGCGCTGACCACCACGCGCCTTCACGCGTTGCGGACAAAATTGGCGGCCGGCCCCGTGTGGCTGGCCGCCAGAATCACTTTCATCACCAAGGAACCAGACATGTTGAACAAAACCCTTCTTCCGGCACTTGCTGCATCCCTTTTGCTGGGCGGTGTCGCGCAGGCCGAAGTCGTGCGCCACAAAAATCCGGGATCAGATTTCCCAATCCTGCGCGCCGTTGAAATTCCGGCAGATGCAACACTGGTCTATCTTAGCGGCGCGGTTCCCGGCGTTACAAACACGGACGCGGAACCCAATACCGCAGCGGCATTCGGCGACACCGAAGCGCAGACCATCTCCGTTCTGGGCCGGATCAACAGCACGCTGGAAGATCTTGACCTGACGATGTCGGATGTCGTGAAAATGCAGGTCTATCTGGTGGCCGATGACAGCGGCCAGATGGATTTCGGCGGCTTCATGGATGGATATGTGCAGTTCTTTGGCACCGAAGACCAACCCAACCTGCCCACCCGTTCGGTGTTTGAGGTTGCCGGTCTGGCAAACCCGCATTGGCTGGTTGAAATCGAAGTGGTGGCCGTGCGCCCCTGATGCGACACCCATAACCCAGGATAAAGGCCCGCACCGGTTTCAGTTGCGGGCCTTGTCATTTGGGCAAACCGTCAGTCTTGCGGGCGCGGCACGCCTGTATCGGGCGGCTTGCGGCTATTGCGCCACAAGATCGCCAGCACCACCGTTGCACTTAGAACAATCGTCGTCAGGTCGTGGGCGACCAAGGCCAGCCCCGCAAGGCTAAGCACCCATTTTTCCCACCGTTCCACACTTGTCTTGAAAAACCCGATATAGGCCACCGACAGCGCCACAATGGACAGCACCCCTGACGACAGCGCCAGCATGAAATCCCACCATGTGAAATCAATGAACAACAGCGCGGGCGCATAGATGAACATCATCGGAACCAACGCCTTGCCCATCGACAGGCGGAACGCCGTCATGCCGGTTTTCATGGGGTCGGATTTCGCAATCCCTGCACCCGCATAGGCGGCCAAGGCCACCGGCGGCGTAATATCGGCCAGAACCCCGTAATAGAACACGAAGAAATGCGTGGCCAGAAGCGGCACGCCCAGTTGCTGCAAGGCGGGTGCTGCGATGGCGGCAAGGATGATATAGGTGGGCGTTGTGGGAATCCCCGCGCCCATGATGATGCAGGCAATCGCCACAAAAATCAGCGCGAAAAACAGCGTTGTGCCGTTCTGCGACAAGAAACCCAGCGGGTCCAGTGCGGAAATCGTGGCCCCCATCCATGCGGCACCGTCAATCACCGCACCAGAGAATTTGAACCCCATACCCGTCAGCGTTGTGACCCCCAGAATAAAGCCCACACAAGCACAGGCCGCCGTGATGGCGATGGATTGCTGCGCGCCGCTTTTCAGCGCGTCCTGCAACTTCATCGGGGTCAATGCGCTGCTGGCATCCATGCGTTGGCCCAAGCCCACAAGTTGCAGCGTGACCGGAATAAAGGAACATACGATCGTCAGGATAATCCCCCAGAAGGCCGCAAGAAACGGGGTGAATTTCATCAACAGCAGCGTGACCATGACAATCAGCGGAATGAACAGGTGCCACGAGCGCGCAAGAACATCCATGAATTGCGGCAGTTTGTCGGGCGCGATCCCTTCCAGATTCAGGCGTTTCGCTTCCAGATGCACCATGAACAGCGTGGACAGATAATGAAACGCGGCCGGAATAATGGCAATCAGGATCAACTCGTTATAAGGCACGCCCAGCATTTCGGTCATCACAAACGCGGCCGCGCCCATGATGGGCGGGGTCACCTGCCCGCCACAACTGGCCGAGGCTTCGGTCGCGGCGGCAAACCGGCCTGAAAACCCCTTGGATTTCATCATGGGAATCGTGAAGGCACCCGTCGTCACCGTATTCGCCACCGGAGAGCCGGAGATCATGCCAAAAAACCCCGATGACACCACCGCCACCTTGGCAGGGCCGCCCGCGTAGCGGCCTGCGACGATGCTGGCCAGATCAATGAACAACTGACCCAGCCCCGATTTCTGCGCCAGAACCCCGAACAGCACGAAATGAAACACGAATGTCGCCACCACCCCGATGGCGATGCCGTAAATCCCCTCGGTGCCCAGATACAGGTGATTGACCAGCCGGATGATATTATAGCCCCGATGCGCCAGATCACCCGGCAGATAGGGGCCGAATATTGCATAAAGCAGTGCCAATGTGCCGATAACGGGCAGCACCTCGCCCATGGTGCGGCGTGCGGCTTCCAGCACCATGATAATGGCCAGCAGGCCCATCACATAATCCAGCGGCTGCGGGAACCCGACATTCTGAATGAAGATCGAATCGAAAAATACGATCAGATACAGCGATGACCCGCCACCCGCGATCGCCAGCGGCCAGTCCATCACCGACACACGGTTGCCCTGCCCGCCCAGCGCATTGATGGGCAGCGCGGTCAGCGCCAGCGCGAAGCTGACGCCAATCAGCCCCCAGCGCGCCATGTCAGGTATGCGCCCGCTTAGGGCATCGGCCAGTTGCACGCCCAAAAAGACGTAGAACGCCGCGAATGCCAGCCCGAACCCCCATGCGCGCGCCGGTTTTTCCGCGCGCGTGCGCGGAAACAGCAAAAACACCAGCGGCATGATGAAACTCATATGCACAGATCTGTGCATGACTTCATTCAACAGCCCGAAACCCGATGTGTAGATGTGAAACACACTCAGCACGATGCAGGCCAGCGTCACCACCAGCCCTGTCACACCCGTCAGGCGGCGAAAATTGGTTTCGCTGTCATATTTGCGAACCAGCGCTTCCATTTCGGCGGCGGTCAGATCGCTTTTGGGGGCAGATGTGCTCATGGCGGGGGGTCCTTGCAATCGGGCGAACGTATTTCAAGCGGGGTGGCGGGCCACTGGGTCAGGTCGATCACCGTGTCGCCTGCGATCAGGCGGTTTTCATGCGCGGGCGCACTGCGCAGGATCAGCCGCCCGACGTCGCGGTGCAGGTCGATCACCATCTGCCCGCCCTCGATCCGCCAGCCTGCGCCATCATGGGCCATGCCGGGGCCGTGGGCCGCAAAGCGTTCGGCGGTCTGGATGATCTGCCCCTGTGGGCCAAGGATATAATCGGCCTGAACCAGGCTATGGGTCACGGAATTGCGCCAGACCAGCGTGAAGGGTTGCGCGGGCAAACTTGCCAGCGTCGTGCCATCTTGCACATGGATCACATCAAGCGCGAGCGGCATGCAGTCATGGGCGGCAGCAGGGCCGCCCATGACCAAAATCACAGTGGCAAGCGCAAAGGCGCGGCACTTGCCAAAGCCAATCACTCGATCAGGCCCATTTCACGGTAGAAGCGTTCCGCACCGGGGTGCAGCGGCACCGAGACGGATTCCAGCGCGGTTTCCAGCGAAATCTGGCCGCCCATGACATGAACCTGCGCCAGCGTTTCGGTGTTTTCATACAGCGCCTTGACCATGGCATAGGCCAGATCATCGTCCAGATCGGCATGCGTGGCCCAGATCGCACGCACAGCCAGCGTTTCAACATCGGCGTCTATGCCGCGATAGGTGCCTGCGGGCAGCGTGACCGACGCATAATAAGGCTGCACTTCCTGAAGCGCCGCAATTTCCGCACCCGACAGCGGCACCACAGTGATGTCATGGCCGTTGGCCAGTTCGGTAATGGACGCTGTGGGAATACCCGCCGTGATCAGCGACGCATCCAGATTGCCATCGCGCAGCTTGTCCGCCGATTGCGCGAAGGACGAATAATCTTCAGACACATCGTCGCGGGTCATACCGTGGGCTTCCAGCAGGTCACCCAGAAGCTGCCACTGGCCCGAACCCGGCGACCCGGACGATACGGATTTTCCGGCCATATCGGCAAAGCTGGTCACATTGGCGCCCGCGCGTGCCACAAGCTGCACGGTTTCAGGATAAAGCGAGCCTAGCGCACGGATATTTTCCGCAGCATTCCCTTCGAACTGGTTGGCACCACGATAGGCGGCATCCAGAATATCGGCGGCGATAAAGGCCGTCTCAATCTCGCCCTGTGCCAGCAGCCCGGCATTTGCCACCGACGCGTTGCCGGTTTCGGCAGTTGCGGAAATACGCTTGCCTTCCAGTTCAGCGGTGTTGGAAATCAGCTGCGCCAGCATGCCGCCCAGCGGGTAATACGTGCCGCCGGTGCCGCCGGTCGCGATGCCGACAAACACGCGTTCCTGTGCCATTGCAGGCGCACCAAGTGCCACCGCCGACAGCGTCAGCGCGCATAGTGATCTGGTGATATGTTTCATAGTGTCACTCCTTGTTGGGGTTTTTCAGTTGTATTCAAGACAGGTCCAGTGCCGCGATGTCGCGCAACATTGGTCCCAGAACCGCGCGCAAACGCGCGGCGCGGTCATCATCCCAGGCCCAGGGCGGGGATTGCTGCATATAAGTGGATTGGGCCAGTTCCATCTGGATGGCATGAATGCCCTGATCAGGCTGGCCATAATGGCGCGTTGTCCAGCCACCCACAAAGCGACCATTCACCACATGGCTAAACCCCGCCGCCGCCGCGCAATGGCGCAAGGCCACCGCCTGAAGGGTTGGCGCACAGGTCACACCATGATTGGTGCCGATATTGAAATCCGGCAATGTGCCGTCAAACAGAAACGGAATGTCGGACCGGATGGAATGGCAATCATATAAGATGGCAAAGCCGTGCAGCGCCTTGACGCGCGCCAGTTCCGCCGCCAGCGCCGCATGATAGGGCGCGTGGAACTGCGCGCGCCGCGCCTCGATCGCAGCCGCATCCGCATCCGGTTCA
The DNA here is from genome assembly GCA_020832445.1 of Paracoccaceae bacterium. Classification (GTDB taxonomy): domain Bacteria; phylum Pseudomonadota; class Alphaproteobacteria; order Rhodobacterales; family Rhodobacteraceae; genus Roseinatronobacter. The sequence continues at coordinate 11,728 of JAFIEO010000047.1, read as the reverse complement.
TTCTGCCAAAGGGGATTTCCGTCAAAATCCGTCAGCGGCACCAGCCCCGTGGTGTTCTGCCCCGGATACAGGCTGGCACCGGACGGATCGCGGTTGGCGTCAATGACATAGCGGTGAAACCGCGCCGACACGACAGTTACATCATCCACCAACCCGTCATAGACACGGTCCATATGCCAGTCGGTATCTGACAGGGCGCGCCCCGTGTCGTTCAGCGCCACGCGCACATCATCAGGAATATGCGATCCCGCATGCGGGATCGCCAGAACCAGCGGGCTGCCGCCCTGACGGGCGCTGAAGGGCTGGCCCTTCGGGCTGGCTGCGGCACTGTCTTGCACTGGGCTATTCCCTTCGCGTAAAGTTCGTGCCATTAATATGCGTAAGCATAATAACAGTGTCAATATGAAGATGAAAAACGATCAGATGATTTGGGCACGGCAGGCCTTGCTGCCAAACGGATGGGCGAATGATGTGCTGGTGCATGTCGACACACTGGGGCGGATTGCGTCCGTCACCGCCGATGCACCCCGGCAAGGGCATGTCGTGGACACGCTTTTGCCCGCGCCCGTGAACCTGCACAGCCACGCATTCCAGCGCGCCATGGCAGGCATGACCGAAGCGCGCGGCCCCGACCCGCGCGACACATTCTGGACATGGCGGCGGTTGATGTTCCGCTTTCTGGACCATCTGACACCCGATGACGCCCGCGCGATTGCCGCCATGGTGCAGATGGAAATGCTACAGGCGGGGTTCGGTGCGCTGGCGGAATTTCATTACCTGCACCACCAGCCTGACGGTCGCCCCTATGACAAATTGTCGGAAATGGCCGACGGTATTTGTGCCGCCGCCGAACAAACTGGCATGGGCCTGACATTGCTGCCGGTTCTGTACCGGTTTGGCGGGTGCGACCGCCGCCCCCTTGCACCCGGTCAGCAGCGTTTCGGCAATACCCGCGACCGGTTTGCGCAACTCGTGGCCGCCACGGACAAAACCCTTGCCACCCTACCTGCGGACAGCGCCCTTGGCATTGCGCCCCATTCGCTGCGCGCTGTGCAACCGGATGATCTGGCGTTCTGCGCCGAACTTGCGGGGCCGCGCGTTGTGCATATGCATCTGGCCGAACAGGTTGAAGAAGTCACCGAAGTGCACGCGGCACTTGGCGCACGGCCCGTCGAATGGCTGCTGGACAATGCGCCACTTTCGGATCGTTGGTGCCTGATCCACTGCACCCAGATGACCCCGGCGGAAACTGTCGCGCTGGCCGGATCAAACGCGGTTGCAGGGCTGTGCCCGATAACCGAAGCCAGCCTTGGGGACGGCATTTTTGACGGTGCGCGGTTTTTGGAACATGGCGGGCGGTTCGGCATTGGCAGTGATTCAAACATTCGCATTTCCCTGACCGAAGAATTGCGCGGGCTGGAATATTCGCAGCGTTTGCGCGACCACAGCCGCGCTGTTCTGGCAACCCGCGAATGCTCGACCGGGCGGGTTCTGTGGCAGGGTGCGGCATCCGGCGGGGCAAAGGCTGCCGGACGCGCCGCCGGATCGATTGCGACAGGCTTGTGGGCAGATCTTGTCGCGCTGGACGGGCACCAGACTGACCTAGAGGGGCGCTGCGGGGATCTGGTCCTTGATACAGTGATTTTTTCAGGTGATAATCGCTGCATTGCTGATGTCTGGTCGGCGGGTCGGCATGTGGTGCGTGCGGGCGAGCATATCCACAAGGCGTCGATCACCACCGACTACCGGCGCGTTCTGGCACGATTGAGAGATGTGATGTGACACCCCCCCCTGCCCCCTCTGGCAAAGCCGACTGGAAGGCCATTCGCCGCGACCTTCTGGGGCGCATCCAGTCGGGTGTCTGGAAACCCGGCGACCAGATTCCACGCGAAGTGGAACTGGCCGCGCATTACGATTGCACACGTTCCACTGTCGGGCGTGCCTTGCGCGATCTGGCAACAGCGGGATTTCTGGACCGCAAGCGCAAGGGCGGGACCACCGTTTCGGCCAATCCCGTGCGCAAGGCCCCGCTTGACGTGCCCATCATCGCCGAAGCAATCCGCAAAGCGGGGCATGTCGCAGGGTATCAGCTGCTGGACGCGGGCGAACGGCTGCCCGACCCTGCACTTGCGCCAGAACTGGGCCTGCCTGCGGGGACGCCGCTTTTGTTTATCGCGGCGGTGCATCTGGCGGACGGCATACCCCATCAGGTCGAACATCGCTGGTTGCTGCCTGCAACCGTTCAGGGACTATCGCGCGACATACTGGAAACAACGCCCGCAGATGAATGGCTGTTGCGGAACGTGCCCTTGACCCGTGCGCAAATCACAATCGAAGCGGTTCGCCCCCCCGCACCTGTATCCGATGCCCTGCACGCCGCGCCCGACACGCCAACGCTGCTGATCACACGAACCAGCTGGCGGCAGGCGCGGTTGATCGGGATGTTGCAACTGTATCATGCACAGGGCCACCGGTTGGTAACAGGCATATAAAGTATATCGCGGAATACGGGCAGCAGTGTTCGGCCCCTCGAACGCGTTGTGAACAGGCCGGAACCTGTCGCCTGAATGCAGGCCGAACACGGTCAGGCACTGGGGGCCATGCGCGCCGCCCCGATCCACTCCTCCTGCCCCAGCGCAGGGGGGAACGGGGCCGCCCTGCGACCTGACGCGCGCGCATTGCGCCGCCAAGGTTTTGGCATCCCGTGGCATTGCCTTGACCGGGCAGGTGAACCTTCACCCCCTCGACACTATGTGCCGTAACGAACCAGTGCCTGTAGATCGCATGAACACAGCCATGCCTTCATTTGTATTTCAGGCGCTCAAAACCGCTGGAAGAACGGCCAGCCCGAAACGATGCGAACTCGCCCCCCCTCTCAACGAATAAGCAGATCGGCATGCAGCGCACCCGCCGCATGGATGGTGCTTAGCAAATCGATCAATTCCCTTGGCCCAACGCCCAGCGCAGTCAACCCCTCGACAACATCGGTAAGTGTTGTCGCGGCCGGCAACTCGAACAAGGCGAGTTCATCATTATCCTCCAGCCCGACCCGCGTTCTTGGAACCACCACGGCCTCCCCGTCGGTAAAGGGGTTGGGCTGCACAACAAGCGGCGCTTCTTCGACACGCAACGTCAAGGTTCCTTGCGAAACCGCAACATGGCTGATCTGAACATCGCTGCCGATGACGACAGTGCCGGATCGCTGATCCATCACAACGCGGGCACGCGTTTGCGGGACGACCAGAATATTCTCAATCTGGCTGATCAAATGGGCCGTCGACGCAACATTGGCACGGGACACGTCTATCTCAACCGTGCCAGAATCCAGCATCGTCGCAATGTTTCGCTGCACCTGCGCGTTTATCGCGCGCTCAATCGTTTCGGCTGTCGAAAAGTCGGCGTTTCTCAATGACAACCGCAAGGTTCTCAGCGAAGACAATGCGAACTCGACCTCGCGCTCGATACGGGCACCAAACGGTATCACCCCCGAGGTTGGCACACCGCGGATTTCAGCGGCGGCCTCGCCCGCGATGCTGACCCCCCCTGACAGAATGCTGCCTTGTGCCACGGCATAGATGTTCCCATCCGCCCCGTTAAGGGGTGTCATCACAAGCGTGCCGCCATGCAAACTGGATGCATCACCAATGGCCGAGACTGACACGTCTATACGTGAGCCTGCGCGGGCGAAGGGCGGCAGCGACGCCGTGACAATAACCGCCGCGACGTTGCGGGGTCTGAACTGCTCGCCCGTGACATTCACGCCCAGCCGTTCAAGAATCGTTACCATGATTTCTTCGGTAAAAGGGGAGTTGCGCACCCCGTCACCGGTTCCGTTCAGGCCAACAACCAGCCCGTATCCGACCAGATCATTGCCACGCACACCATCAAACTCCACAAGATCCTTCAGTCTTGTCTGGGCGACAGCAGGCGTCAGTGCAGACAGCGCAATCACACACCATAGAAAAACAGCGAGCAATTTCGTCATAGATATTCACTCAAAGAAAGCCGGGACAAGCGCGCCGTCATCAGATAAATCTTGTCCAGTCGCGCCATGGCATCCTGCAGTCGCGATGCCACATCATATTCATCAACAGCGAGCAGTTCATTCAACGCAATCTGCGAAGATGTATGGGAAGCCTCCGCTTCTGCGCGCGCCTCTTCGGCATATGACTGCTTTATGCCAAGACGCTCTTGCGTAAGCTGTAGCGCCGAGGCCGCAGAGAACAGATTTGCGCCAATATTGCGCAGAAGCAGGCGTTGCTGGTCCGGCTGATCAGAGAGAAGCCCTTGTTTTAGAACAGCACCCTTTGTCAATTCAGCAAGAACGGTGCGAATTGCGCTATCACTCGCGGTCAGGTCCAGGCGCAGGTTGTACCCGTCGCCAAGCGAAAGCGCTTCGGCTTTCTCCGGGCCGCCCATATATCCCTCAAGTTCGAAAGTGCCACCCGGCGCGAACCAGTCAGACACAATCTGATCAATGGTCTGATAATCCGCATCTGCTGGAATTATGCTGACAATACTGCTGATCATGCCATCAACATCGCGCAAGGCCGGGCTATCGCTATTGCTGCCTGCAAAGATACTCTTGCCCCCCAGACTGGAATTCAGAAGTGTTGTGATATCGCGCAGCGCGGCATCCGCGCGATCAACAGCGCCCGATAGACGATCATCTGTCGAAAACAACTCTGGCCTGATCAGGTATGCTGCCTTGTCTTTCGCAATGTTAGAAACACTGTTCAGTGCCTCTTGCTGGGCGTTCAGAAAGGTTGAAATGGTGACAGCATTCGTTTGGTTTGCCTTCGACATCGACATCGAGCGCTGCAAACTGCCCAATAGCGCGGCCTCGCCACCCGTGCGACGCAGCTTGTCATTGACCTGCCCTGATATCAGTTCGTTCTGCAGCGAAGTCATCTGGCGCTTTACGCTATTGCTGTTTTGCCGCAGCGCATGACTGCGCGCCATATCCCCAAGTGCGAGCGGTTTCATGTCTACATCTCCAATAATGTGCGCAACATGCTGTCAGCCGCCACCATCACGCGTGCATTCGCAGCATAGGCTTTTTCCAGAACAAGAAGTTTCTGAAGTTCCGCATCGGTATCGACACCGCGTGCGCCAAACAATTCCTGCAACGCCGCAGTCCGGCTGGATGTATAGGCTGTCTCAGATTCAGCGTTCAGCCGCTGTGTTGCCGTCTGGGACAGGAGTGTCGCCGCATGGCCATGGACTTGCGCATTTGGTCCCGATCCCGACGCAGCGGGCGTGAAAGCAAGGAGCGCATCACTCATGCGGGCGATGACTGCGTTTTCTGACACTGCGCCCATTGCTGGGGCATACAGACCATCCCTGACACGCCACAATGTGTCACTATCTTGCGGGGAAATCGCAGCGTTCAAAGAAATGCGGCCCGAAATCCCCGTCACATCCGCTGGCAGCGTGGTTGCTGCACTGACGGCAAAAAGTCCGAAACCGCCAGCGGGGATCGAAGGGTCCAACCCGGGGTCTGAAAATCTGGTTACAATATCAGCCGAAAATTCATCCAGTTGCTGTTGCATCTGGGGCGCCAGAACATCGCGGATCTGAAAGGCACTTGCAATGCTGCCGGATTGTAACAACGGGCTTGTCGCGCTGACGTCGCGCCCGTTGATAACCAGCCGCCCCAGATCGCCAGTTGCCACGCTTTCCGCGGCGGTGGGCGACGGGGTGCGCTGAAATTCCAGCCGCGTGACATTCCGGTCCACGAAAACCGTCCCGTCCGCGCCAAGAACCATCACTCTGCCATCGGGGCGTGCAACCTCTTTCAAGGGGATGATCGAAGACGCCTGATCAATCAGATTCTGGCGCGCATCTTCCAATGCATGCGGAAACCCACCCGACAGTTTTTGACGCGCAATGTCGGAATTCAGCTTATCTATCTGCTCGAACAGGGAATTCAGACGGTTCACATCCTGACTTATGCTTGCATCCGCGGTGTCGCGAGATGTTTGCAAGCTGGTGTCGATAGTATTGATTTTCGAAACAAGCCCTTGCGCAGCCAGCGCCACTTTTTGTAACGAGGCTTGGGATTCGGGCTGTATAGATGCCTGTTTCAGGGCCTCTTCCAGCGTGGTGATATGGGTTCCAAGAGCGCCGGGCTCACCGGGCAGGCCGATGCCCGCTTCAAGGCTGGTCCAGAAATCCAGCAGGTTTGCAGCGTGGGACTGCGCGGCACCGGCCCCGCGAATTTCGGCCAGAAGTGCCGGGTCGGAATCGCGGGTAATGCCGGTCATGACAACCCCGCTTCCCGCGCTGCCCGTAACCCGAGAGGCCTGGGTAAGTGACCGGACGCCAAATCCATCGGTATTGGCATTGGCGATATTGTCGGCCACAACCTGCGCGCCGCGCGAAGACAGTTGCAACCCGCTGGCCGCAGAATTTAGCGCTGTCGACAAAGACATGGCAGATTACCTTCCGAATTTTCAACGAAAACGTCAGCGTTTGATGTTTGTGGTTTCCTGGAACATTTCATCAACGGTCTGAATGACCTTTGCGTTCGAGGAATACGCCCGTTGTGTCTGGATCAACGCAGTCAGTTCAGCAGCAACATCGGTCGCGGATTCCTGCAACGCGTAGCCCACAACCTCACCAACGGGGCCGGTTCCTGCATCCCATAAGAAGAACGGCCCGCTGTCACGCGAAACCTGAAATGTCTGATTGTTTAATGCAGTCAGGCCGTTTGGATTGGGCACATCCACAATTGGAATACGAAACAATGTCCTGCGAAAACCTTGATCATAAACCGCCTCAAGGTTTCCGGCGGCATCAACCATCAAGCCAACCAGATTACCGGAGCCAAAGCCGTTCTGTTCCACCCCGACCGGTGAGAAGTTCACGCCGCGCTGGACCATGCCGCCGTATTCGCCATAGAAACCGACAAAGAAGCTGATGGGCTGCCCGCCCACATCAATGTCAAAAGAGCCTGTGGCAGGGTCGTAATCTTCGCCTTCGACACTGGTTCTGGTGATCGATTGCAGCGTTCCACCAATTCCCGGTGCGTCGTTGAATTCCACTGTATAGGTTCCAAGCGCCGCACCGCTGCTTTGGTCTGTTAATTGAAGCGACCATGTATTCGTGGCGCCAAGCGGGTCCGTTTGCGGTGTAAATTCAAGGGAGAGTTTTCCCGCCAGCCCCACCGCATTGTAATAGTCGATCGACATCAGATGAGGGTCACCTGATGCATCCGGCAATGTTGCGGATGCAGGAAGGTTTACCCCAAGATTGACCACGCTTGTCGCGACAGAAACCTGTTGGTTCACTTCGACCCTGACCGGACGCAAGCCGGATATATTGTCGCGCGGGTAGACCGGCATGGACCCGTCGGGATTGACCGGCCAACCCAGAAGCGCATTGCCGGCAGAATCGCGCATGACACCTGTGCTGTCTTGCCGGAAGGAGCCGGTCGGCGACAGCAATAACGGGGATGTCCCGTCATTCAGCCGCGCCCCGAGTTCGGTTGTGACAGGGAAAAATCCGCGACCGGAAAGTGCCAGATCCGTTGAATTCTGCGTGCCCATAAGCGAGCCGCCCTGATCCACCTGACGGAAGGTTGATGAGCGCACGCCCCCTGCGGAATAGGCCCCCTGCCCCGAGACACCCGACCCGACAACCATGGAGTGAAACGCCGTTTCCGAGCGCCGGTATCCGTGCGTCGCCGAGTTTGCGATATTGTCCGAAATGGTTCCCAATCGGGTAGAGTTGGCCCGCAAGCCTGCAATGCCCGCGTTCATCGACGACGAAATGCTCATATTCGCTCCATCCACAGCATGATTCTTATCTGCATTGTGCATGGGCTGCGTTAATAACACGCTAATCCTGCGGGTTAGCGCCGCATCGTGCGCAGCAAAATAACCTCAAGGCGGTTATTGCGCGGGTCCATGGCGTTCATGGGAACGGCAAGGTTGCGATCTGCATATCCGGTGACACGCTTCATGCGCAGCTCTGGAAACCCGCCAGCCGTCAGCAATTCGCGCACTGCCTGCGCGCGATCGACTGTCAGCGTCCAGACCGGGTTTTGCAAAACAACCGATGGAAACGCCGCAGAATGTGCGTGGATGGCGACCGGATTTGTGACCATGCCAAACACCTCTGTCAGCAGGTCCAGCACAACGATCAACACAGGGTTGGCCTGCGCGCTGCGCGCATCAAAGAGCTGCGAATCCGGCAAGTCAGAGATTTCTATGACCAGCCCTTCATCTGTCAGCTTGATATTCACATGCTGAAGCGCTTGTTCATGAAGCGCGCTTTGCCCCGAAAGGGCCTGAAATGTGTCCGCCAGTTCTTCAAGCAAGGCTTGTTCACCTTCTATCTGGCTGCGCGTGGCAACATCATCGGTCAGCGAGGTTTGCTCGGACATGGCATCGCCCCCAAGAACACCATCGCCCCCCGAAGACCGGCTTTGGAAACTGAGGGTGGGCGCAAAATAATCGGCAATGCCCTTGCGTTGTTCATCATCAGCAGACCCAAGCAACCAGAGCATCAGGAAGAACGCCATCATCGCGGTCACAAAATCCGCATAGGCCACTTTCCACGCACCGCCATGGTGCCCGCCGCCACTGACTACTTTCTTGCGCTTGATAATTATCGGCCTGACATTGTCAGCTTTTTGCATCACACCCACCTATATTCACCCGTGATACAGAATATGCGCAGTTCTTGAAAATATCGTTAAGAGCATCAAGTTAGCGAAATATTGCGTTCACGAACCCGCCAGATATGGGAAAATGGCCCGAATCAGGGTGTGCTTCATGCCATGGCAGGCTTTCATTTGACGCAAAATCCGATATGCTAAAAGAAAAAATCCGAGGCAGTCATGAGTAGAACATACGCACTTCTTTTCGTCGTGGCCATTTTGGCCGCTTGCGGTGGCAGGCAGGAATTTTCTGCACCGCGCAACCTGGACAACGCCTGCGCACTGGCAACAGAACGTCCGCAATACTTCGCCGCGATGCGCGCATCGGAACGCCGATGGGGCGTTGCGGTGCCCGTTCAGATGGCCATCATCCACGCCGAGAGCCGCTTTATCGGGGATGCACGCACACCCGTGCGCTATACGTTGGGCGTTATCCCGATGGGTCGGCAATCGTCGGCGCTGGGCTATTCGCAGGCGCTTGACGGCACATGGGAGGAATACCAGCGCGAAACCGGCAATCGCCGTGCAACCCGCACGAATATACGCGATGCAACCGATTTCGTGGGGTGGTATTCCAACAAATCGCGGGAACGTAACGGGATCGCCCTGAACGACGCGCGCAACCTGTATCTTGCCTATCACGAAGGGCACACAGGTTTTGCACGCGGGTCCTATAATTCCAAACCATGGTTGCTGGGCGTCGCGGACCGCGTGGCGTCACGCGCACAGATGTATGACCAGCAATTGCGGTCCTGTCGCAGACGCTGATCAGACCACGCGCTGCGAAATGGTGCCAAGGGCGGGTTTCTCGGCCCTTGGCCACCCCGAATTGCGCGTAAACTGCGCGACGCACAACCTTGGATTGTTGAAGCGCTGCCGTAGAGACTCCCTTTGGGTGCCACATTCCTGCCACAGCACTTAACCATGATTTCCCACAGTTAGGGATTTCAAGGGTGATGCCATGGCCATTTTTCAAAACGGGACTGACAATTCGCGTATTGGCGCGGTGCTTGCCGCGATGCGTGGCAGCAGACAGACCGAACCAGAACAAGGCTTCGACAAGGTCGATGCGCGCCTTGACCGGGTATCAAATGACCTTGGGGCGCGCCTGCCATGTCGTGGCTGTTTCAGACATTGACGCGCAGATCCGGCAAATCAAGGGTGATCAGAAGATCACGCACTTCCTGACGCGCCGCAACATGCGACATTGTCATGGTTTCATTGCCAATGTCGGGCAGGTCCAGCAGCGTTAACCCGCGCGGGAACAATTCGCGGAACACAACACGCTCGCTGAAGCCTGCTGCCACACGAAACCCGATGCGCTTGCTTAGTTCTTGCAGTGCATCACCGACCTTGCGCTTGTTGTGCATGGCAACAGTGCCCAGACGGTTGCGCAACACAATCCAGTCCAGCGGGCGCAAACCGGCCTGTGCGCGGGTCTGGCGCGCTTTCCACACCATTTCCGAATAGATTGACGGCGACAGAACCTTGCCCGTGTCGGGGTCCGTTCTGGCCAGCAGGTCGAAATCAATGAAGCTGTCATTGATGGGCGTAATCAGTGTGTCGGCCACGGAATGCGCAAACTGGCTGGGACGCGTATGTGCGCCGGGGCAGTCGATGACGATGTAATCGCAGGTTTTCTCCAGCAACTCCAGCGCTGCGGACATCCGCGCATCGGACAGGTTTGCCCCGTCCGGCAGACTGGCAGGATCAATTTCAGGCAAAGGCTGAAAAGTCTGGATGGGCAGGTCTATCCCGCTTTTGGCCATGAAATTGCGGCGGTTTTCAATATAGCGCCCGAAACTAAGCTGGCGCAGGTCCAGATCCATTGCGCCGACCTGCTTGCCCATACGCGCCAAAGCCACAGAAACATGCATGGAGACGGTCGATTTCCCCGACCCGCCCTTTTCGTTTCCGACCACGATGATATGCGCCATGCGATTGCCCTGATGCGTTGCCTCTGGAACCTTCTATGCGCGGTAACAAATATGTGCAAGCAGGCGACGCGGCAGATCAACCATATGATAAAAAAGAAAAAAGGCGCGAAACCGCGCCTTTTCCCGAAACATTCTTGCAGCAGGTATCAGAAACCCAGACCTGCATATTTGTTCTTGAACTTCGACACACGGCCGCCGGCATCCATCAGACGCGACGAACCACCTGTCCATGCGGGGTGCACGGAGGGGTCGATATCCAGCGACAGGGTATCGCCTTCGGCGCCCCATGTCGATTTCATCTGAACGATGGTGCCATCGGTCATTTTCACATTGATCATGTGATATTCGGGGTGGGTATCGGCTTTCATTCGCCCGCTCCTTAAGCTTTTGCGTCCATTGGACGGTAGTTGGACTTTTCTGCGATACGGGCCGATTTGCCGCGACGGTCACGCAGATAATACAGCTTGGCGCGGCGCACACGGCCACGGCGCACAACGGCAATGCTGTCGATATTCGTGGAATAGAGGGGGAATACACGTTCCACACCCTCGCCAAACGAAATCTTGCGCACAGTGAAGGACGCAGCGATACCTGCGCCACCCTTACGGGCAATGCACACACCTTCGAAGTTCTGCACGCGCGAGCGTGTGCCTTCGGTCACTTTGTAGCCAACGCGGATGGTGTCACCCGCTTTGAAATCCGGAATTTCCTTGCCAAGCTCTGCAATCTGCTCGGCTTCGATCTGTGCGATAAGGTTCATCGCTCGCCCTTTCAAAATCGCGCGGTTGTCCCGCTGATGTAACGCTGGCTGATAGCTCTGGTCTTCGTCCGGGTCCACAAATGTGCCCGCCAGAGGTCAGTCATGCTTTTCATTCGCCGCTTTCTGCTGAACCAAACCTGCCCGAAGTTGGCAGATGCGCCCATACAGAAAAAGGTCCGCTGGCCGAATCCGACCGCAGACCTTGTGGCGTATAGGGCGCGGGCGTGTTTGCGTCAAGTGGCGAAGCGGGGGGGGGGGGGGGGGCGGGGGGCGAACGGGCCAAAAGGGGGGGGGGGGTTAGCGTGTGCGGCTTTGGGCGGGGCCCCGGGGCGGGGGCGGGGCGGCCAGTGTGCGGAGCGGGCGCGG
>JAFIEO010000046.1 GCA_020832445.1 Paracoccaceae bacterium | reverse complement strand
CGCTTAAGAACTTCGATCTGCTGGGGATGCGGTTTGGGGCGGTGCGAAATGCCCCGCCGATGACCTTGCTCGGCGTGACACGGCTGGCCATTCCGGGCCTGCTGTTCGAAATTGAAGCCACCGCCTGCGCCTGACGCGATTGGAAAGCTGTGGTTGCCGTTCGGCCCTCAATACCGAACGGCGGCTCCACAGCCGCATCGGCGGCCTTGAACAGAGGAATTGTTGCGCGATAGCCGACCGGCTGCTTCGGTGATACGGCAGCGCGGCATGCTGACCGTACTGACCGACCGCAAAGGGCCGGGCGTGTCGATTTGATGATCGCCTTCGAACAGGGCGGACAGCCGACCGTGACCGTGCAGCATTGCATATGCAGCATTTGGTGAATGCAGACAGTCGCCATAAGAAACCAGACCGCCGAAAGTTCGTGAAGTTCAACAGAGGCCATCAGGCAGGGTCAACGTGTTCGGCATTTGGCAGTCAATCGGTGAAACGAACGTCTTAACGCGGTGCCTGTGCGGATTCGTTGCGCAGCAATTCGGTAGGCCGTGGCAAAGGGGTTGCGAGCGGAGCAGCAAATATGCAACCCTTGTCCTTAAGCGACATCGATAGGTCGCAGATTTCAGGGACGGTGCGTATGCCAAGATCCGATTTTTGGTCCGGGCTGGCCGTAGCCGGGTTCGGGCTGCTCGCTTTGCTTTGGATGATTCCGAATTACGCAGGAACCAATCCATTTGCGCGCATGCCGCCGGGGTTGGTGCCAAGTATCGGCGCTTGGTTGATGGTGGTGTGCGGTGGCATTGTCGCGACCAAGGGTCTGGTTCAGATGCTGCGCGCAGGGATTGCCCCTTTCACCGCTGATCTGCATTGGGGCGCTGTTGCTTGGGCCGCTTGGCCCTTTGCCTATGTCGCCGTTGCGATCTGGTTCATTTCCTTCATCAAGATCACATGGTTCGGTGCGTTCCTGATCTGCGGCATGCTGATCCTGCTGGGCGAACGACGGTGGTGGATGATCCTTGGCTGTTCGGTCGTGCCAGTGGTGCTGCTGTATATCCTGTCAGTTTACATGATGCGCGTCGGGGTGGTGTGATGGATTTTTCTGCTGTTGGCGCCGCCGCCGCCGAAGCGCTGACGCTTGCATCCTTCGTTGGCATCGGCGGCGGGGTGCTGCTTGGTTACATCGTGGGGGTCATTCCCGGACTGTCGCGGTCAGTGGCCATTTCCATCGCCATCCCGATGACATTCTACATGTCGCCCTTCATCGCAATTTCGTTCCTGATTGGCCTGTCCAAGGGGACCGCAGCGGGCAGCGCGGTTTCGGCCATCCTGCTCAATGCGCCGGGCGAGGCATCTTCTGCGGCCACTGCGCTTGATGGCTACCCGATGGCGAAACAGGGCAAGCCCAAGACCGCACTTCAGGTTGGTCTGATTGCTTCTGTGCTGGGCGACATTCTGGCGACGATCATTCTGATCTTCGTGGCCATTCCATTTGCCCGCGTGGCGCTGCTCTTTGGCCCCTATGAGATGGCCGCCATTCTGGCCTTCGCGCTGGTGTTCATCGCAGGGCTGAGCAGTGGAAACGTGTTCAAGGGGCTGGCCGCAGGGGGGCTTGGCATCTTTCTGGGCACGATCGGGCTGGACAACCAGACCGGCCTCCCGCGCCTGACTTTCGGCTATACCGAATTGATGGATGGCATGCCGCTGATCGCTGTCGCCATCGGCACGTTGGCGCTGTCGGAAATGTTCATCCAGTCCGAGAAGCTGCGCTATGATCGCGAAAACATGTCGGTCGCGCTGAAGAAAGACAGTAGCGACCGGATTACATGGCCGATTTTCAAGAATATTCTGCCCACAATCCTGCGCGGCACAGGGGTGGGCACATTCGTCGGCGCGCTGCCAGGGTTGGGGCCGTCGGTGGGGTCTTTCATGTCTTACGGCAGGACCGTCAAGGCCGCGAAAGACCCTGAAAGCTTCGGCAAGGGCAACCCAAAGGGTATTGCCGCGGCGGAATCCGCGGATAACGCCGTGATCCCTGCCGCGCTGATTCCGCTATTCGGTCTGGGCATTCCGGGGAATGTGTCTGCCGCGCTGCTGATCGGGGCTTTTGCGATCCATGGCATTACCGTGGGCCCGCTTTTGCTGCGCGACAACCCGGAATTGCTGTATTCGATCTTTGCAGGCATGATCCTTGCCTCGGTCCTGATGCTGGCGCTGGGCTGGTTCGGCCTGATGTTTTTTGCCCAGATCACCCGCGTGCCGCCGCATGTGGTCATTCCCATCGTGATTTTCTTCTGCCTTGCAGGGATGATGCTTCAGGGCTACGGCACATTCGGCCTGGTGATCCTGATGGCCTTTGCGCTTTTGGGCTATCTGATGAAGAAATATGACTACAGTTTCGTCACCTTCCTTGTGGCCTTCATCATCACTCCGATGCTGGAGCTGAACCTGCGTCAGTCGATCATTCTGTCGCGTGGGAACGTGGCCATTTTGCTGGATCGGCCCATCGCGCTGTTTTTCATCGCCTGCACGGCGCTGGCCCTGATCACCCTGATCATCCGCACATTCCGCACCGACAAGGCGGCAGCCGGTGCGCCGACATCCGAATAATGCTGTTTGGATTGAACTATATCTGGAGATTTGCTGCGACACATAGTCTTCGCCTTGGCAGCAAAAAATGGATCGGCGAAAGCACAACTTGCGCGTTTGCCGATTTAAAGAAGACGCTCAACAGGAGAGAGTAACATGAAAAAGACATTCGCAGCCATTCTGGGTGCAACCATGATGACCGCGCCAATGGCCTACGCTGCCGACTGGCCCACGCGTCCGCTGACCATGGTCATCGGTTTCAACCCTGGCGGCTCGACCGATATTCAGGGCCGTGTTCTGGCCAATGTGATGGAAGAATTCCTGGGCCAGCCGGTCAATGTGGTCAACCAGCCCGGTGGCGGCTCGGCGGTGGCGTTTACGCGCCTGAAAAACACCGATGCCGATGGCTACACCTTCCTGTTCGGCGGCACCACGGCGCTGACCTTCACCCCGATCATCACGCCGGTTGAATATGAAATCGACGATTTCGAATATCTGGCGGCAGTCGCGATTGGCCAGAACGCGATTGTGACTTCGGCGGATCAGCCCTTCTCGACCTTTGACGAGATCATAGCGTATGGCAAAGAAAACCCCATGACCTATGCTCAGCAAACCCCGCTGGATGAGGCCATTATCAGCGCCATCGCCGAGCAGGAAGGCCTTGATCTGGCCATCGTGCCAACGGGTGGCGGTGGAGGCATGGCGCCGCTGGTTCTGGGCAAAGAGGTCGATTTCGCCTATTCGGGTGGCACACATGCTCAATACACCCCCACCGGCGAAATGGTTGTCGCGGCCTTCATGTCGGCCGAGCGCAGCCCCTTCTACCCCGAGGTGCCTACGCTAATGGAATTGGGTTATGACTACTCAATCGAAGACTATCGCACCATCATCGTGCCCGCAGGCACTCCAGACGATGTCAAGGCACGTCTGATGGCAGCGGCGGAATACGCGAGCGAAAGCCAGGCATTCAAGGACATTACCGAAGGCAACACCTTCTTCCCGGTGGTCTATATCGGCCAGGAAGACATGGAAGCCAATGTGCGCCGCATTCGTGCGGCAACCGAAGAAGTCATGGCTGACTGATCTGAAGCGTCGCCAGCCGCCGACAGCTATGGGCTGTCGGCGGGATTCGATATAAAGGCGCACTAAAGCACCGAAAGCCTGTACTTTTGTCCCTCATGGTTGATGCTGAGTGCAGTCCGAGCAAGCGCAAAAATTGCGCAATACCTGATCGAGCGCTTCGAAGAATGCTTCACCTCATTCCCCCTGACGGCTTTGGGCGACCTTACTCGGCCAGATCATCCAGGCTTACGCCGAGCGCATTCGCCAAGGCCCGCAGGGTCGTGATCGAGCCCTGCTTGCGACCGGTCTCGATCTCGGCCACGGTCACGCGGTTCACGCTTGCTTTTTCGGCCAGGGCGGCTTGCGTCATCCCGCGCAGGTTCCGGTAAACGCGCAAAGCGCTTTCTCCGTTTAGCAGCCGATTCACGTATTCCGCGGGAATCAGTTCACCCTCGCCCGCCGCAAGTGCGGCCTTGGCGCGGTCGTAGGTCTGTAGGTCGGCCAGATCTTCGGCAGCGGCCCGCAGGCGATCATATTCTGCGCGCGGGATTGTCACCATCTCGTTCATGTCATGCCCCTTCAGTCATAGATGCCGCCCCGAGGGCCGATGTCCAGCACGGCCAGGACGTTGCCTTGATCGTCCATGATCACCCGCCAATCCCAGACCCAAAGCCTGAACCCCTCTCGGCCTTTGAGGGATTTCACGTTATTGGCCTGAGCGCTTGGATCCTGCGCATACGCTTGGATCTTGGTGCGGATCAACGCGGCCGTGTTCGCAGGCATCCGGCGCAACGCCCGAATAGCGGCTTTCGTATAGCTGATCTGCTTCATGATGTAGCTTTAAGCGACGCGCAGCGCGAAGTCAAGAAAATGTCGCTTTTGGCGACATGCCTGGCCGGCCTGAACCGGCCAGGCACGGCTTAAAGGTCGATGCCTTCCGCCACGGACCGCGCATCGTCCAGATCAACTCCGAGATAACACACAGTGCTGTCCATCTTTGTGTGGCCAAGCAGCAGTTGCACCGCGCGCAGGTTGCCGGTCTTCTTGTAAATCTGGGCAACCTTGGTGCGCCGCATAGAATGGGTGCCGTAAGCGCTGGGTTCCAACCCGATCGAGAGAACCCAGTCGCGCATGATCCGCGCATATTGGCGCGTGGACAGGTGCGGACTGGCATGGAGACGGCTTGGCCAGAGATACTCACATCCGATCATTTCAGGGTCCATGATCCATCTCTCCAGCGACGCGCGCGTCGTATCGGTGATCTGGAAGCGCACAGGTTTGCGCGTCTTG
>JAFIEO010000075.1 GCA_020832445.1 Paracoccaceae bacterium | reverse complement strand
TCGGTGGTGTTGCGCCAGAATTGCCAGAATTCATAAGGGCTCAGCATATCTGCGTTCAGCCAGATCGCGCCACCCTGGCTTTTGCCCATCTTGCGCCCGTCCGATGTGGCCAGAAGCGGCGTGGTCAGGCCAAAAATTTCGGCATCGGCAATGCGGCGTGCAAGGTCTATGCCATTGACAATATTGCCCCATTGGTCCGATCCGCCCATCTGCAACAGGCAGCCATACCGGCGGTGGATTTCAACAAAATCATAGGCTTGCAGAATCATGTAGTTGAATTCAAGAAACGACAGTGATTGCTCGCGGTCCAGACGCGATTTCACTGATTCAAAACTCAGCATGCGGTTCACGCTGAAATGCCGCCCCACATCGCGCAGGAAATCAAGATAGTTCAGCCCGTCCAGCCATTCGGCATTGTTGAGCATGATCGCGCCGCCTGCGCTGTCATCATAGGACAGGTATTTCGCAAATACCTGCTTCATCCCGTTGATATTGGACGCAATCGCAGCGTCATCCAGCAGCGGGCGTTCGTCCGACCGGAAGCTGGGATCGCCCACCTTGGTGGTGCCGCCGCCCATCAGGGTGATGGGTTTGTGGCCGCATTTCTGGAACCAACGCAGCACCATGATATTCAGCAAATGGCCCACATGCAGCGATTTCGCTGTCGCGTCATAGCCGATATAGGCGGGCACAACCCCCTTGATCAGCGCCTCGTCCAGACCTTGCAGATCGGTGCAATTGTCGAAGAAGCCGCGTGCCTGAAGGATGTTCAGGAAATCTGATTTGGGTCTGTAGGTCATTTTTGCTTGTCCCGGATGGCCGATTGCGCGTTCTATAGCCGCGCAGGCGTCCAAGGAAAAGCCCATGTTGGAATCACAACTCGTTACAGTGCTGGGAATGATGTCGGGCACGTCGCTTGACGGGGTGGATGTAGCCGTGTTGCGCACTGATGGCGAACGGATCGCAGCCTTCGGCCCAAGCGCTTATCGCCCCTATTCAGACGCCGAACGCGCGGTGTTGCGTGCAGCCCTTGGCCGCTGGCCGGGCGAGGACGGGGTCGAGGATGTGGCCGAACTGGTGGAAACGGCCCATGCCGAGATTATGGCGCGGTTTGAGGGGGTGGAGCTGGCAGGGTTTCACGGCCAGACACTTGCGCATGACCCGCGCGGGCGTGGCACCCATCAGGCAGGGTCGGGGGCGGTGCTTGCACTTGTTGCGGGTTATCCGGTGGTGTGGGATTTTCGCAGTTCCGACATTCAGCTGGGCGGGCAGGGTGCGCCGCTGGCGCCGTTCTATCATTTTGCCCTTGCGCGTCATATCGGGGCGACAGCCCCTGTGGCGTTTCTGAACCTTGGGGGGGTGGGGAATGTGACATGGGTGGACCCGTCCAAGGAAAAACCCGAAGATGACGGCGCGCTTCTGGCGTTCGACACCGGCCCTGCGAACGCCCCGCTGGATGATCTTTGCCTCTCGCGCCTTGGTCTGGCGCGCGATGACGGCGGCGCGCTGGCGGCGGGTGGCCAGGTGGATGAAGCGGTGCTGCGCGCCTTTCTGGAGGACGGCTATTTCTACCGCATGCCGCCCAAATCGCTGGACCGTGCCGTTCCGGGGGTACTTGCGTCTGTGGCCCATCTGTCCGATGCCGATGCGCTGGCCACGCTGTCTGAATGTGCGGCGGCTGCGGTTGCAGAAGGGTTTGCCCATTTCCCTGCGGAACCTGCGCAGCTGCTGGTGTGCGGGGGCGGGCGGCATAATGCGGATCTGATGCGCCGCATCGCGCAGCGTCTGGCCTGCCCTGTCGCGGCGGTCGAATCTGTGGGGCTGGACGGGGATATGCTGGAAGCGCAGGCATTTGCCTATCTGGCCGTGCGTGTGGCGCGCGGGTTGCCCACATCGTGCCCGGGCACAACGGGGGTGGGCGCGGCTGTTGGTGGCGGGCAGGTCAGCACGCCGTGATGTCTGGGGTTTCTGGCGCAAAACGCCCGAATGGGTTAGATTATAACCGCGCCGCCATAAAGGATATACATGATGCGAGACATTGACGAAGACCGCCCGTCCCCCCCGCTGGAAAAACCCGCAGAATCCCTTGTGTTGCGGCTGGTCTATATGCTGATCATCGGGGCCATGATGTCGGTTGCGCAATCCATCCTGTTTCTGGTGGCGGTCATTCAGTTTGTCATCATCATCATCGACAAACGCCAGCCCAATGAACGGCTGGCAGATTTCGGCTGTATGGTGGGCGCATGGATCGCCAAGGCCGCGCGCTATTTGTCGGTTGCCACCGACGCCAAGCCATGGCCCTTCAAAGAGATGGACTGAAGCGGTTGCAGTGCGGGTCCGCGCGGCCTAAGTGTGGGGCAAGTACATAGCGGAGAGTTCCATGCCCCTTGATCAGAAAAGCACCACCAAGACCGAATTTGGCGACCTGCCCGATTGGGATTTAAGCGCGCTTTACGCAGCCCCTGATGCGCCGGAACTGACCCGCGATTTTGACTGGCTGCGGCAGGAATGTGCGGAATTTGCGTCTGAATATGAAGGCCGGCTTGCGCAGCTGTCGGCGGCGGACATGCTGGTGTGCATGCAGCGCTATGAAAAGATCGACATGGTCGCGGGGCGGCTGATGTCCTATGCGGGGTTGCGCTATTATCAAAACACTATCGATCCCGAACGCGCCAAATTCATGGCCGATGCGCAGGACCGCATGACCGATGCGACCACGCCCTTGGTGTTCTTTTCGCTGGAGTTGAACCGCATTGACGATGCCGATTTTGATGCGCTGGTATCAGGCAATGCCGATCTGGCGCGTTACCGTCCGGTGTTCGACCGTATGCGCGCCATGCGCCCGCACCAATTGTCGGACGAGCTGGAAAAATTCCTGCATGACCAGTCCACGGTCGGGTCTGCGGCATGGAACCGGTTGTTTGATGAAACCATGGCGGGCCTGCATTTCGAGGTGGAGGGCGAGGCTGAACCACTGGGGCTGGAAGCCACGCTGAACCTGCTGACCGATCCTGACCGTGCGCGCAGGCAGGCGGCGGCACAGGCGCTTGCTTTTGTTTTTTCGGGCCAGTTGAAGTTGTTTGCGCGGGTGCACAACACGCTGGCCAAGGAAAAGGAAATCGAGGATCGCTGGCGCAAGATGCCATCGGCGCAACATGCGCGCCATCTGTCGAACCATGTCGAACCCGAAGTCGTGCAGGCCTTGCGCGATGCCGTGGTCGCGGCCTATCCAAACCTGAGCCATCGGTATTACGCGCTGAAAGCACGCTGGATGGGGCTGGAGAAGCTACAGGTCTGGGACCGCAACGCGCCCCTGCCGCTGGAGGCACCGCGCGTGTTCAACTGGGATGATGCGCGCCAGACTGTGCTGGATGCCTATGCGGGCTTTTCGCCGAAACTGGCCGAACTGGCAGAGCCGTTCTTTTCGCAGGGCTGGATTGATGCGGCCGTAAAACCGGGCAAGGCACCGGGCGCCTTTGCCCACCCCACAGTGACTGATGCGCACCCGTTCGTAATGCTGAACTACTTGGGCAAGCCGCGCGATGTCATGACGCTGGCGCATGAACTGGGGCATGGCGTGCACCAGCGTCTGGCCGCAGGGCAGGGCGAATTGCTGTCCTCCACGCCGCTGACACTGGCGGAAACCGCATCGGTCTTTGGCGAGATGCTGACCTTCCAGAAAATGCTGGCACAGGCAAAGTCGCAGTCCGAGCGTAAGGTGCTGCTGGCCGGCAAGGTCGAGGATATGATCAACACGGTCGTGCGCCAGATCGCGTTTTATGATTTCGAATGCAAGCTGCATGCCGCGCGCCGCGAGGGGGAATTGACGCCTGATGACATCAATGCCCTATGGATGAGCGTGCAGGCCGAAAGCCTTGGGCCGGTTTTCGAGTATATGGACGGGTATGAAACCTTCTGGGCCTATATCCCGCATTTCGTGCATTCGCCGTTTTATGTCTATGCCTATGCGTTTGGCGACGGGTTGGTGAACGCGCTTTATGCCGCATATCGCGATACCCCCGAGGGCTTTCAGGAGAAGTATTTTGACATGCTGGCCGCAGGCGGGTCCAAGCATCATAAGGAACTTCTGGCACCTTTCGGGCTGGATGCCAGCGACCCTGCCTTCTGGGACAAGGGCTTGCAGATGATTGCGGGCTTTATCGACGAGTTGGAAGCGATGGAATAGCGGCTATAGAGCATGTTGCTCAAAAGTGGGAACCGGTTTTGAGCTTCTCGAACATGCGAAATCAATAAGTTAGAGCATGTCTCGTGAATGCGAATGAACGTGATATGCTCTAGCCTGACCTGATCAGGCCGGAACGCGCTTGTGCGGGTTTGGCTTTTTCTGCCGTGATGCTATGGACAAAGCCCGCGCCAGCGGTGGGCCGGGGTCTGCCGATCCGGCGTTGGTGAAGTTCACTTTATGCCGGCTGCATATTCCAGCGTTCAAAGGCCGGCGTGACGCTGGCCAAATCGGCAGGCCGCGGAACGGCCCACCGATAGCGCGGCGGCCTGCGGCCTATGCTCCGCGCCTTTGGGCTTTCCCGATGTCTGCAAAAGTCCAACTGCGCCCAAACCCGATTTTTGACACTAGGTGGCGCGCGCAAAACCCGCTGCAGCCTTCGCAAGCGTCAGACCGGGTCGTCAGACCGGGTTCAGCAACGCTTGCCCTGTCGCATGCGCGATGGCGTTGTCCAGTGCCATCATGCCCATTCCCTCGCGCACGTCCAGCGCCGCCGTGCCCAGATGCGGCAGAAGCGTCACGTTTTCCATCACGCGCAGGGCCACTGGCACGTCGGGTTCGAATTCATAGACATCCAGTCCCGCACCCGCAATCCGGCCTTGTTGCAGGGCGGCAATCAACGCGCCCTCATCGACAACATCCCCGCGCGAGATATTGACCAGATGCGCGTGCGGTTGCATGGATGCCAGTTCTTGCGCGCCAATCAGGTGGCGCGTGTCCGCACCGCCCGGAACGGCCAGCACAATGACATCGGACGCCGTCAGCACATCCGCGATACTGTCCAGCTGGCGCGCGGGCACATCAATCGCGCGCGGAGAGCGGTTGTGATAGACCACATTCATCCCCAGCCCGAAATGCACGCGCTTTGCAATGGCCTGTCCAATGCGGCCCATCCCGATAATGCCGCAGGTCTTGCCGCCAAGATGCAGGCCCAACATTTGCGTCGGGTGCCAGCCCGACCATTTGCCCTTGCGCACCAGCCGCTCGCCTTCGCCTGCGCGCCGCGCGCTCATCAGTATCAGCATAAGGGCGATATCGGCGGTTGCATCTGTCACTGCACCGGGTGTGTTGGTCACGCAAATGCCCGCCTGCTGCGCGGCGGCGACATTAATGTGATTATACCCAACCCCGAAATTCGCCAGCAACCGGCAGCGCGCTGTTTCCATGCCATCGAACACGTCAGCGGTAAACATGTCCCCCAAGGTCGGGATGATCACATCATAGAGCACAAGTGCGGCGCGCATCTCGCCCTTTTTCAATGGTGTAGTCTGATCGCGCAGCGTCACGTTGAAATGACTGCGGGCGCGGTCCAGCACGCGGTCGGGCAGGGGGCGGGTGATATAGAGTTCTTTCATAGCGATGGCCTTAATGCATCCGCGCGCCCTGTGGCACGTCATGGTCAGGGGCCAGCAGCGAGATACGCCCTTTGGCATCTGATGCGCCCAGCACCAGAACTTCCGACATAAAGGGGCCAATCTGGCGGGGCGGGAAATTTACCACCGCCATGACCTGTCGCCCGATCAGCGTGTCCGGCGCATACAGTTCGGTGATCTGCGCTGATGATTTTTTCTCGCCCAGATCCGGCCCGAAATCGATCCACAGTTTGATTGCGGGCTTGCGTGCTTCGGGAAAGGGTTCGGCGCGGGTGATGCGCCCCGCGCGTATATCGACCTTCAGAAAATCATCAAAACTGATGGCATCTGTCATTTCGCCAGTTCCCGCGACCGGTCTGCCGCAGCCTTGACCGCGCGCACCATCAGCGGTGGCAAGCCGTCGGTTTCATCCATCAGCAAGGCCAAAGCTGCCGCCGTGGTGCCGCCCGGGCTGGTGACATTTATGCGCAGTTGTTCTGCCGAATCGGTCGTATCGCGGGCCAGTGCAGCCGCCCCGATCACAGTTGCGCGCGCCAGTTTCATGGCCAGATCAGGGGACAGGCCCTGCGCTTCGCCCGCGCGTGCCATGGCCTCGATCATGTGAAAGACATAGGCAGGGCCGGACCCTGACAGGCCCGTCACGGAATCTATCTGCGATTCATCCTCCAGCCGCACGGTCTGGCCGACAGCGGCAAGCAGCTCTTCTGCCAGCGCCATATCCTGTTCGGACGACTTGTCATTGCCGATCAATGCCGAAATGCCCTGCCCGACGGCAGCAGGGGTATTGGGCATGGCCCGAATGATTGGTGTCTGCGCGCCCAGAATTTCGTTAAACCGCGCCAGTTGCGTGCCCGCCGCGATAGAAAAAAACAGCGTTTTGCCGTTTCCGAAGGTCTGTAGCGCAGGCAAGGCATTGCCCATCATCTGCGGCTTGACCGCCAGCACCACCACCGCAGGTGCATCGGGCAAGGGGCCATTCAGGCAAACACCGCTTGCACGCAGCCAATCAGAAGGATGCGGTTCAACAACATGCACACTTGTGGCTTGAACACCCTGCGCAAGCCAGCCTGCCAGCAGGGCAGACCCCATCTTGCCGCAGCCCATCAATACCATGCCGTGCGTGTTTATCCTGTCGAGTGTCATGATGCCCCCTTGTGGTTTCCCAGCAGTTGTTGCGCTGCACTTGCCCCGCGTCAAGGGGAAACGGGGATATTCACATGGGGCGCGCGTGCGCAGGCGGTCAGGCGTGCCCGACGGCTTCGGCCAATGCCAGATCAAGCGCCGCCTGTGGGCTGTGATCTGCCCAGGCGACCAGCTGGAATGCCGGATAAAACCGTTCTGCGGCCATCAATGCGCTGCGGATCATGCGGTCAATCTGTTCAACTTCGGCGGTTTGGTCCATGCCCAGCAGCAGGCCATATCGCCACACCATCAGGCGCTGCTCAGCCCAGAAACTGAACGCACCGGACCAGACCATGTCATTGGCGCGGCTGACTGTTTCATAAAGTGCAGGCAGCGCACCCTCGGGCGGGTCCATTTCAAAGGTGCAGATCAGGCGCAGCATGTCTTCTTCAGGCGACAAGGCCAGCGTCAGTGCATAGCTGCGCCATTGCCCTTCGACGACCATGGCGATCTGATCCTCGCCCATACGGTCAAAATCCCAGTCATGGTCGGCCGCCAGCGTCTCGACAATGTCGATCGGGTGAATCGGATCATTTGTAAGGTAGAATTCCGTTGCCGACATGCCCGCCTCGTTCTGGTTATTGTCAGCGGCCCTGACGGGGCTACTAAACAAGGTATGTAACTCTACAACTGCGCTTATTTTTGTTATTGTTACTATATATGGTGTGCCTATTCCGGGTTTGAGTAAAGCGAAATCGCAATATGATCCGGAATTTCCTGTGGATTGTTTGTGCTTTGACAGAGATATCTGCAGGACATGGCGCTGCGACCTGTCGGAAGATCAAGACAGCGGTTCTGTTGTGAAAATTCTTGAAATGATCAATGAATCATATGCTTGCAGGATAAAGCTGAAGCTAAAAGCTGCGCAGGCGGCAGAACAATGCAGACGGATGCCCCCCCAATCTGCGCGGGCTTGCGTCGCACGGCTGCCCAAGCGGGCCTTCAGGGAGGTGTTAATCCTTAGCGGGCAGCGCTTGGTGTGGGCAGCGCGCTTTCAAGCCTGTTCCACTCCACCTCTGGCCCCGGCAGGCCAAGCCGCAGCCAGCGCTTGGAGTAGGGAAATATCCGCGACCAGATCTGATGTTGCGCCAGATGATCGCGTGCGGCCTGTGCATCCGGTGTGTCATACAGGCGAAACAGGCTGGTCCCGCCAATGCAATTCCAGCCCGCCTGCCGCAACAGCCGGTCCGCGCGGTCCGCATCCAGCAGCAACTGCCTGCACATGGCATCAGCCCAAGGTTTATCGGCAAGCGCACGGCACCCGATTTCTATTGCCGCGCCAGAGATGGGCCATGGTCCCGCCATTTCCGCCAGCCGCGCGATCACCGGCCCTGCACCAAATGCAAAGCCAAGCCGCAGACCGGCCAACCCGTAGAATTTTCCAAAAGACCGCAAAACCAGCAGGTTATCTGCGGCGGTGTCATGTGGCAGCACGGATAAATCCGGTGTGGTGTCGGCAAAACTTTCATCGACGACCAGAAACCTCACATTTTGGGCCAGCTCCAGCACTGCCTTCGCTGTCCAGCACCGGCCATCGGGGTTGTTGGGGTTCACCAGAACGGCCAGATCGGCACCAGCCATGTCACCCGGTGATGCGCTGTCATGCACATCCCAACCTGCCGCGCGCAAACAGGCGGCATGCTCGTTATAGCTTGGCGCAAGGACACAGGCGCGGCCCGTCTGGGGCCACAGATGCGGGACAAGCTGGATTGCCGCCTGCGCCCCGCCAAGCGCCAGCCCCGCAAATTGCGGCGCTGCACCCCATGCCTGCGCGGCGGCGGCAACCAGATCATGTTGCGCCTGTGCGGTCGGCAGCCCGTGCCAGACCGTGTCCGGCAGGGGCGGCACAGGGTAGGGACGGCGGTTGATCCCTGTGGACAGGTCAATCCAGCCCTTCCCGCCATGGCGGGCAATTGCTGCGTCCAAATTCCCGCCATGATCGCGCATTCTGTCCTGGGCCTTTGCTGGTATGAGGCTGGTTTGGGCGCTTTCGTCAGAATGCCCATACCAGCCGTGTCTAGTTCCATGATGCGGCCGGTTCAAGACGCGCAAGACCATGTGCCGTGCCCGCAGTGCGACTGGCCTTGACTTAGTCCTGCGGGGCTTTGGCATTCCCCCAGCGGTCTGCGAATACAAGGTCCTCAAGGCTCAGGCGGTCCTGCCATCCTTTTGCCTGCAATTCGGGTGTCTGATACAGGCTGTCGACATGCCCGATACACAGATAGGCCACCGGCACCACATGGTCGGGCAAGTTCAGAATCAAGCGCATGTCGCTTTCATGGAATATACTGACCCAGCCCACACCCAACCCTTCTGCGCGCGCGGCCAGCCAAAGGTTCTGAACCGCGCAAACGGTCGAGTATATATCCATGTCCCTGTTATGCGTGCGCCCCAGAACGACCTTGCCGCCGCGTGTCCGGTCGCAGGTAATGCACAGATTGACCGGCGCTGTGGCAATCCCTTCCAGCTTCAGCGCGGAATAGAGCGGGCGGCGATCTTCGGCAAACATCCCGACCGCTTCGGCATTGGCACGCGAAAACGCATCCTGAACCTGCGCCTTGACCGCTGCGCTACGGATCACAATGAAATTCCATGGCTGCATGAAGCCCACGGACGGCGCGTGATGCGCGGCCTTCAGCAGCCGCATCAGCAGGGCATCGCTGAGCGGCCGGTCGGTGAACTGGCTGCGTACATCACGGCGGGTAAAGATGGCGCGATACACGGCGTCTTGTTCGGATTGCGAAAATGGCCCCGCAGGTGCGGGTGTTTCGGGTGGCTGCATGACACTATCCCCTGTCACAGTCACGACCCCCCGTTGACCAGCGGGCGGCCCGGTTGCATCTGGCCGGTCTTCTGACTTGGTTTCAGCGGCAACTGCGCCTTCCCGACCTGTTGGCCAGTGGCATCTTGCAGCGCCATCCACCTTACAGCGTTGGGCACGTTACGGATTTGCACCGCATTCCCGATTCTCCCGCTAGGGGCGCAAGGCTGCGCAAAACGGGCACCAGACACAGGCAGGCTATCGCGGTTTGACCGCAGGCGAAACCCGTTTTGCACGGGTCGGTGAAACGGGCGGTTGCCCATATGTCATCGTTCAGGCGCTGCGGGGGGGGGGAGGGGCGCACGGCCATCTGTCAGATCCACAGCACCGCAAGCACGGCCACACCCGCTGTCATGGCCGCCATTGCACGCCGGTACAGTGCCAAACCCTTGCGCAAATCGGCGGCCTTCGGGTCAGGGCAGGTGCCGTTCACCCACGGGTCATCTGTTGCTGCGCCGTCATAGATGCGCGGGCCCGACAGCCGGACGCCAAGCGCGCCTGCCATCGCGGCCTCGGGCCATCCGGCATTCGGGGACCGGTGCAGGCGGGCATCGCGCAGCATACTGGCCAGCGCCGCGCGCGGACGTGGAGAGACCAGTGCGAAAATTACCCCCGTCAGCCGCGCTGGCACCAGATTCGCCAGATCGTCAATGCGCGCAGATGCCCAGCCAAAGGCCGCATATCGCGGGCTGCGATAGCCGATCATCGAATCAAGCGTGTTGATAGCCTTGTAGCCGACAATTCCAGGCAATCCCCCGACAAGGCCCCAGAAGACAGGCGCGACAATGCCGTCGGACGTATTCTCGGCCAGACTCTCGGTCGCAGCGCGCGCCACGCCCTCGGCGTCCAGCTGCGACGGGTCGCGCCCGACAATCATCGACACCTCATGGCGCGCGCGCGGCAGATCACCGGCCTGTAGGGGCGGAATGATCGCTGCGACATGATCATGCATTGAACGCAGCGCAATAAACGGCCAGACCAGAACGCCGCCCAATACCATCCCGACCCAACCGGACGGCAAAGCCGCTTGCGCCAGAAATGCAAGTGCCGCACTGCCGACCGTGACCAGCACTGCCAACACGCCCCCCCGGAATTTGCGTGTCGCAAAACTGGCCGTTGGTTTGTTCCAAAGCGCCTCCAGCTTGCGGATGGCTGCGCCCATCCACGTGACAGGGTGACCAATCCGGCGATACAACCAGTCAGGCCAGCCAAGCCCCAGATCCAGCGCAATGGCAATCAAAATGACTGCGGCATGGTTCATTCATGGCCCCCTTCAAAATGCATCACGCCCGTATATCCGGCCTTGCGCAATGTATCTTGTGCATGTGGTGGCGCGCTGTCTGGTGCGAAAATCAAGCCCCTTGCAGCACCTGTATGTGCCATGCTCCACCCCAGCGCGCCAAGTTGATCTGCCAGTGCTGCGGTCGGGTCACCGGCAGGGCCGCGACGGGCAACACAGCGTCGCGCGCTTTCGGATGCAAGCCGGGCAAAATCCGCAAGATTGTGCGCATCGCGCCAGCGTGCCACCAGATCGGATATATCGGGAAAATCATCATCAGACGCATCAGTAGGGCGCGGGCCACCCCAGAACCCGCCAATGATTTCATAGCGTGGCAGGGGGGGCAGATGCGCGTGCACACCCCCGTCGCGCGACCCCCACAGCAATTGCTCGGGTTCGGGAAACATAAGGGGGTCTGTCGCGCCTTCTGCCTGAATGCAGGCGCGTGCAAGCTGTTGCGGCGCACCGTCCCATCCGGCCAGCCGCGCAAGGCCCATCAGACCGGCGGTGGACACGCCCGTGCCAAGCCCTGCCGCAACATCAGATACAACCCGCAAATGACCCCGCGCATGCAGGTCTAATGCAGATACGAAATGTTTCAGGACATGGCTGCAATAATGATCGGCCGTAAGGTGCGATTCGGGACGCGCAATGCCGTTTGCGCGCATAAGGGATGCATTCACCCCCGTCTTGCAACAAGGCATGGTGATCAGGACAACCGGACCATCAGCGCCAAGCCTGCCTTGTATCCATTCCCCGAAATGGCCGCCTACCCTGACACTATGGTTCATGATGCATGCCATTTGCGCAAAGGCCGGGGCGTTGCATCGAGCTGCGCCTCCGGCGGGGATATTTGGGCCAGAATGAAAGACACCATTTATTAACCTGTTTCGACGAAGATACAAGAACGGTACAGGGAGGGATCCCGATGACCGTCCAGAGTGAAAGCGCCGCGTTTCCCCTGTTTCGACAGCCCGAAACGCGGCGCCCGTCAATTACATTTACTGATTTCATTCTGGTCCAAATATCCCGGGGGAAACGCGCGCAGCGCGTTGGGGGCTGGCCCCCGATGCGGATTGGGGCGGGGGCCGCAGTTGTCAGAATTCAACACCTTTCTGGGCCTTGATACCGTCGCGGAACGGATGTTTTATCAATGTCATCTCGGTGACCAGATCGGCCATCTCGATCAACTCGGGTTTGGCGTTGCGTCCGGTCAGCACAACATGGGTCATGGGCGGCTTTTCGTCGCGCAGGAATGCAAGCACTTCTTCCAGGGGCAGATAGTCGTAGCGCAGCGCGATGTTGATTTCATCCAGAAGCACAAACCGGATATCGGGGTTGCGGATCAGCGCCTTGGCCTGCTCCCAGCCCGCGCGCGCGGCGGCGATGTCGCGGTCGCGGTCCTGCGTTTCCCATGTAAACCCTTCGCCTGAAACGACAAATGTGCATTCATCGGCAAAGCGTGCGCGCAGGAATTCGCGTTCTCCCGTGGTCCAGTTGCCTTTGATGAACTGGACCACGGCACAAGGCATCTCATGCGCGATACACCGCATGATCATGCCAAAGCCCGAAGAGGATTTGCCCTTGCCCGCGCCGGTATGGACGATGATCAGCCCTTTCTCGTCGGTCTTGCCTTCCATCATCCGGTCGCGCGCGGCCTTGATCTTTTGCATCTTGTCGCGGTGGCGGGTGGCGTCGGTGGTGTCGGGCATCTGGTCGTTTCCTTGCTTGACTCGTGGCGCGCGGGCGCGCAAGAGAAGGGGGCTGGTGCCTGTTCATGACAGGTGAAAAGGGAATGTGACAAGGCCGGATCACAAGATCAAGCCCCAAGCACAGCCGCCCCCGCGACCGTGACCGGAGAGGTCGCCCGATGCCACTGTCCGAAAAGGACGGGAAGGCGGGCCGACCGACAGGTGATCCCATCCGGGAAACCTGACATCCGCAAGCCGGGAGACCTGCCAGCGCCAAGGCCGCCCCACAGGGGCATATCAACCGGCGGGGTGTCTGGTTGGGCTTGTGTCGGGACAGGCGCCACAGCCCCCCTTCACTGCCCGGATGTCCCCCGCCCCATTGTGTCGCGTGGCGGGTGGTCGCGCGGGAAAGTAGACGAATGAAGAACTCTCGCAAGTTAATGGCGGGTCTGGGACTGGCTGCGGGCACATATGTGCTTGCGGCGGGGTTTATTGCCTTTTCAGTGCCGGGCGCCGAGGTGCAGCAACAAGGCGCGGACAGCGCCGGTCACGCGCAGGATCATGGGCATTCCCATGATCATGGCCATTCCCATGTCGATGCGGCGCAGGCCGAGCAGTTGACAGGGCCGTTTGGCGCGCATGGTGACCGGCACCCGCAAGCCCCAGGTTTCGCATCTGCCGCCGATGGCCTGACAGAACGGCGTCGCCGGTCCATGAGCGCGCTTTCCGGCCATTTCCGTGCCATTTCCGCGACAGTGCTGTCGGATGCAGGTGGCGAGGATATGATCAGGATACATGCCGATGCGCTTGCGGCCCTTGGCGGGCAGATCGACAAGCTGTTCAAGGTGGCCTCTCCCGCGCCGGAAGGCGAGAAAGGCGCTTTGGCGGCAATCTGGGAAGAGCAAGAGCGTTTCGCCCAGTATACTGCGGCCTTCGCCACTGAATCTGCGCGCTTTGCACAGACCGCCCGCGAGGGGGGCGATATGGTCAATGGCCTGCATGATCTTCGCTATTACTGCGTCGCCTGCCATGCCGATTTCCGCCAACGTTGATATATCCGAAGGAACCCCATTCATGACACGTTTTCTTCTTGCACCCGCCCTGCTTTTCGCTGGTCCCGCCTTTGCGCATCACCCTTTGGGGGGCGAGGCCCCGCAGACGGTGTTTCACGGGTTGATTTCCGGCCTTGCCCATCCGGTGATCGGGCTGGACCATCTGGCCTTTGTGGTACTGGTTGGTCTTGCCGCCGCCCTTGCGGGCCGGTCTTTGGCAGGCCCTTTTGCGTTTATTGCCGCCACGTTGGCGGGCACGGCTGTCCATCTGGGCGGTGTTGTGCTGCCCTTTGCGGAACTGGTGATCACGGCATCGGTTGTTGCGCTGGGCGCGGTTCTGGTGATGGGGCGGCAGGTTGTCGGGCCAGTGGCGCTTGCAGGGTTCGCCTTTGCGGGGGTGTTCCACGGCTGGGCCTATGGCGAGGCCGTGATCGGGTCCACGCCGATGCCGGTCTTTGCCTATCTGCTGGGCTTCGGGGGGATCCAGTTCGCAATTGCCGCAGGCGTTGCGCTGGTGGCTGACCGCATGCTGCAACAGGGGCAGGGCGCGCTTCAGGCCCGTCTGGCTGCGGCTGTCTGTATGGGCGTGGGGCTTGCCTTCATGTTTGAAACCGTCGAGCACATGATCCTTGGTTGATCCGCGCGACAAGGGGCCAGCCGTCGCGCTGGCCCATCCCTGAACCGGAGCTTTTCATGCCCCAAGACACTGTCGATCTTCTGGTCTGCGCCACATGCCGCAGTGCCAGCCCCGCCAACCCGCTGGCCATGCCGGACCCGGACGCGCGCCCCGGTGCGCAACTGGTGCAGGCGTTGCACGATGCCGCCCCCGTAGGGCTGCGCATCATTGCCGTGGACTGCCTGTCCAACTGCTCGCGCGGATGCACGATTGCATTGCGCAAGCCGGGCGCCTGGACCTATGTTTATGGTAACCTGACGCCGGAGACGCATTTGCCAGCCATTCTGGACGGCGCGCAGAAATACCGTGACGCCGAAGGCGGCCTTGTGCCGTGGCGCGACCGCCCCGAACATTTCCGCAAGAACTGCATCGCACGCATACCGCCGCTGGAGGCCCCCAATGTCTGATCTGTCAAAAACCCCTGTCACCATCGTCACCGGTTTTCTGGGCGCGGGTAAAACCACGCTTATCAGCCATCTGATCCGCAATGCGGGTGGGCGGCGGCTGGCTGTCGTGGTCAATGAATTCGGCACTGTCGGTGTCGATGGCGAGATCCTGAAATCCTGTGCCATTCCTGATTGTCCGGCGGAAAACATTGTAGAGTTGTCGAACGGTTGCATTTGCTGCACGGTCGCCGATGACTTCATTCCCACGGTCGAGGCGCTGTTGAAACTGGACCCGAAGCCCGACCATATTCTGATTGAAACATCAGGTCTGGCCTTGCCCAAGCCGCTGCTGAAAGCGTTTGACTGGCCTGCCATCCGCTCGCGCATTACTGTTGATGGTGTCATCGCGCTGGCCGATGCCGAGGCGGTGGCAGCAGGGCGTTTCGCCCCCGATGTGGCCGCCGTGGATGCGCAGCGTGCAGCCGATGACAGCATTGATCACGAAACACCCCTGTCCGAGGTGTTCGAGGACCAGATCGCCTGTGCCGATCTTGTGTTGCTGACCAAGCCCGATCTGGCCGGACCAGAGGGCGTGGCGAAAGCCCGCGCCCTGATTGCGGCAGAGACCACGCGGGCGCTGCCTGTGATCGAGGTGGCCGAAGGCGTTATCGATGCAGCCGTGCTTCTGGGGCTGGAGGCGGGGGCCGAGGATGATCTGGACGCGCGCCCCAGTCACCATGACGGGCATCATGATCACGAGCATGATGATTTCGACACGATTATGGTCACAATGGGGGAAATCACCGACCCCGCCGATCTGGCCGCGCGCATCGCCCATCTGGCGGAAAGCCAGAATATCCTGCGTGTCAAGGGCTATGCGGCGGTGGCGGGTAAACCCATGCGGTTGTTGGTTCAGGCGGTGGGCGCACGGGTCCGCCACCAGTTCGACCGTCCGTGGAAAGCGGACGAGCCGCGCCTCACCCGCCTTGTCGTGATCGCAGAGCATGATCATGTGAACGAGGCCGCTATTCGCGCGGCATTGGGGGCCTGATCCGCGATGCATGTCATCTTTCGTGAAAGCCACGGGCTGGATGAAGCCGACACACCCACCGATCTGGGCCAAAGCCCGGCGGATCTGGTGGTGCTGTCGTTTTCCGACAGTGATCTGGGCGCTTTCGCGGCAGGATGGCGCAACGCGGGCGACAGCCTGCCATCCGTGCGGCTGGCAAATCTGGCCGCGCTGAAACATCCGCTGTCGGTGGATACCTATGTCGAAAACACGCTGTCAGGGGCCAAGGGTATTCTGATCCGGCTGATCGGCGGAGCGCCTTATTGGGCTTACGGGTTGCAACAGGTGCGCGCCCTTGCGCAGCAAAAGGGCATCGCGCTGGCGGTGCTGCCCGCTGACGGGCGGCCTGATCCTGCACTTGATGCGCATTCAACCCTGCCGGTCAGCACATTGCGGCGTCTGCAACACCTGTGCGATACGGGCGGCGAGGTTGCAGCGCAGGCCGCGCTTCAGCAGCTTGCGCTGGCGTCTGGCCTTTATGCGTCGCCGGTGCGCGGGGTGCGCGCTGTTGCGCAGGTGGGCGGCTGGCACAATGGCGGTGTCACATGTCCGGCCGCGTTTAAGTTCGCGTCCGAACGCCCGCGCATTCTGATCGTGTTTTACCGCTCGTATCTTGTTGCGGCAGATCTGGCCCCGATCCGCGCGCTGGCCCATGCGATGGACGCGCGCGGTTTTGACACGCTGGCGCTGTTCGTGCCATCCCTGAAGGAACCGCAGGCGCGGGCATGGTTGACGCGCTGGGTCACGGAACTGGCCCCCAAGGCAGTATTGAACGCCACAGCCTTTTCCGCCCAAGGCGAGGGGGGCGGGGCCGTGCTGGAAACCGCAGGCGTGCCCGTGTTTCAGGTGGCGCTTGCCACGAATGACAGGCAGCGCTGGCAGGACGCCGCGCGTGGGTTGTCGCCTGCCGATCTGGCCATGCATGTGGTCCTGCCGGAAGTGGACGGGCGTTTGTTTGCAGGTGTGGCCAGTTTCAAGGAATTCACCGCCCCCGATCCCGACCTGCAATTCGCCCGCGCTGAGCATTGCGCCGAAGCCCCGCGCATTGATGCGATTGCAAACCGTGTATGCGCATGGGTCCGTTTGCAGGATTTGCCCGCGCCGCAACGTCGCACGGCGCTTGTGTTGTCCACATATCCCGGCAAGGGCTGGAATATGGCGCATGCGGTGGGGCTGGATGCGCTGGAAAGCGCCAGCGCCATTTTGCACGACATTGGCGCGCAAGCCCCTGATGCCCGCGCGCTGGCCGATGCGCTGGCGCAAGATCGCCTGCATTGGCCCCTTGATGCCTATCGCAAGGCACTGGAGACACTGCCGCAGCCGCTGCGTGATGATCTTGCAACCGCATGGGGCCGCCCCGAAGATGACCCCGCCTGCGATGGCACCGGCTTTTCCTTCGCGGCCCTGTGGGTGGGGGGAAATGTGATCGCCCTGCAACCCGAACGCGGCACACCGGCGCTGCGCGATGATGAATATCACGATCTGCAACGCACCCCGCGTCATGCCTATGTGGCGTTCTATCTTTGGTTGCGCGAATGCGCAGATGTGCTGGTGCATGTCGGCGCGCATGGGACGCTGGAATGGTTGCCGGGCAAATCTGTGGCCCTGTCGGATGATTGCTGGCCGGAAGCGCTGGTCCGCGATCTGCCGGTGATCTATCCGTTTATCGTCAATGACCCGGGCGAGGCCGCGCAGGCCAAGCGCCGCATCGGTGCCGTGACACTGGGCCATGTGCCGCCGCCCATGGTCGCCGCGCAGACAGGTGCGGGGCTGGCGCAACTGGAAGCGCTGCTCGACGAATTTTCCAACGCCGACGGGCTGGACCCCGCCCGCCGCGACCGGCTGCAAGGTGATATACGCACGGAGGCAGAGGCACTGGGGCTGGGCGCTGAACTGGGGCTGGACGGCGCGGACTGTCTGGCAGAGGCGATCACCCGCATCGACCGTTTCGTATGCGATGTGAAGGAAAGCCAGTTTGGTGAAGGGCTGCATATTTTCGGGCGCGGTGATCAGGGCGCGGCCGAACGTGCAGGGCTTCAGGCCGCGCTGTCGGGGCGTTTTGTGGCCCCCGGTCCATCTGGTTCCCCCCATCGCGGGCGGTCCGATGTGTTGCCCACAGGGCGCAATATGTTCACCACCGACCCGCGCGCCGTGCCCAGCCGCGCGGCCTATGCGCAGGGTGTCAAGCTGGCGGATGAGTTGGTGCGCCGTCATTTGCAGGATCATGGCGATTGGCCGCGCGCGCTGGTCGTGGACCTGTGGGGCAGCGCCACCATGCGCACGGCGGGCGAGGAATTTGCCATGGCACTGCACCTGCTGGGCGCGCGGCCCGTATGGGACGCAGGGTCTTCGCGCGTCTCTGGCGTGGAAATTCTGCCAATTGCGGAACTGGACCGCCCGCGACTTGATGTGACCTTGCGCGTCTCTGGCCTGTTTCGCGATGTGTTCCCGCAGCTTTCCACCTTGTTCGGGCAGGCTGTGGCCGCGCTGGCCGCGCGGGATGAAGCGCCGGACTGGAACCCGTTTGTGGGGAAGGGCGGCGCGCGTGTGTATGGTCCCGCGCCGGGCAGCTACGGGCTTGGCATGGGGGGGATGCTGGACGACTATTCCGACACCGCCCGCGAACAGGCAGGGCGCGCATGGCTGGCGGCGTCATCACATGCAATTGATACCGGCCAGCATGACCCCGATGGGATTGCCGCGCGCGTGGCAAGCGCGGATGCCTTCGTGCATTTGCAGGATTTGCCCGAAACCGACCTGTTGCTGGCGCAGGATTACGCCGCGCATGAAGCGGGCTTTGCCGCCGCCCAAGCCATCACAGGCGGGCAGGCCGCGCTGTATCATATGGATGCCACACGCCCCGATGACCCGCGCGCCCGCACATTGACCGAAGAAATCGCGCGGGTGGTGCGGGCACGCGCGGCAAATCCGGTGTGGATCAGGGGCATGATGGCGCATGGTTTTCGCGGCGGCGCGGAAATTGCCGCCACACTGGACCATCTGGCGGCTTTTGCCCATCTGGCCGCCGCCGTTCCGCCGCAACTGATTGATCTTTATCATGATGCAACGCTGGGCGATGATGCGGTCTGCGATTTCCTTGAACGGGAAAACCCCGCTGCACTCGCGGCGATGAAAGCGCGGTTTGCCGCATTGCATGACGCGGGCCTGTGGGTGACACGCAGGAATTCCATTCTTGCGGGGTTGGCGCATGACTGAATTTGACGTGAAAGGGTGGTGCCCCGGCGCGTTGCGGCCCATGCAATCGGGCGACGGCTGGGTGGTGCGGGTGCGCCCGCGTCTGGGCCGGTTGACACGCGCGCAGGCATTGGGGCTGTGCGATGCGGCGCAAAGTTTTGGGGCAGGGCTGATCGATCTGACCAACCGCGCCAATCTGCAAATTCGTGGCGTCAGCGATGCGGCGCTTGCGCCCTTGCAACAGGCGCTGGCCGCGCTTGATTTGCTGGATTCGGATGCTGATCTGGAGTCGCGCCGCAATATCCTGATTGCACCCGATTGGGCAGATGGCGATGACAGCGCACGGCTTTGGGCCGAATTGGCTGGGCGGCTGGCAGAACTGCCGGAACTGCCGCCCAAGATGGGCTTTGCCATGGATGCAGGCCCTGCGCCGGTGCTGTCGAATGACCCCGCCGATTTCCGCATTGAACGCGGACAGGACGGATTGATCCTGCGCGCCGAAGGCCGCGCGCTGGGCATGGCGTTGCAGCACGGGCAGGAAATTGACAGCCTGATCCGGCTGTGCCGCTGGTTTGTGGACACGGGCGGTGCGCAATCGGGCCGTATGGCGCGCCACCATGCCCCGCTGCCGGATTGGGCCATATGGGACGCCGCGCCCGCGCCTTCGCGCGTGCCATTCAGGGCCGGTTTGACGCCTTCGGGGCTGGTTGTCGGTGCGGCTTTCGGCCAGATCATTGCGCAAGATCTGGCGCAGGTTCTGGCCGTGTCGGATGTGCCCGCCATGCGTGTGACCCCGTGGCGTTGCCTTGTTCTGGAAGGTGTGACTGCCGCGCCTGCACTGCCTGCCAGCCTGATTGCGACACCAGACCACCCCGCCTTGCGCGTTGATGCCTGTGCAGGCGCGCCGCTATGCCCGCAGGCCAGTGTTGAAACCCGCGCGCTTGCACTGGAACTGGCCCCTATGGTTGGCGGCAGTTTGCATGTGTCGGGCTGTGCGAAGGGTTGCGCAAGGGCGCGTGCTGCGGATATCACCCTGATCGGTCGCGATGGTCGCTTTGATCTGATTATGCAGGGGCGGACAGATGCAACCGGACTTTCGCGATCCCAGATATTGACCCGTTTTGAAAGATTATAATGCCCTACACCTATGAGACTGATGGTGCCGCGATCTACCTGCAATCCTTTGCCACCATCCGGGCTGAGGCTGATCTGGGCCGTTTCACAGCAGATGAAGAACCCATCGCCGTGCGCATGATCCACGCCGCCGGTATGGTCGGGCTGGAGGAGTTTATCCACTTCTCGCCCGATTTTGCCACTGCGGCCCGCGCAGCGCTGGACGCAGGCGCGCCCATCCTTTGCGATGCATATATGGTGTCCGAAGGGGTGACCCGACCGCGCCTGCCCGCAGAAAACGAGGTTATCTGCACCCTGCGCGACCCGCGCGTTGCGCAAATGGCCCGCGAGATGGGCAACACGCGGTCAGCCGCCGCACTGGAATTGTGGCGGCCCCATCTGGCAGGTGCATTGGTTGCCATTGGCAATGCACCGACCGCGTTGTTTCACCTGCTGAACATGCTGGAAGACCCGGACTGCCCGCGCCCCGCGGCGATTATCGGCTGCCCCGTGGGGTTTGTGGGCGCGATGGAATCCAAAGACGCGCTTTGGGCCGCGCAGCCGGTGCCAAACTGCATCGTCAAGGGCCGTCTGGGCGGCAGTGCGATCACGGTTGCGGCGATCAACGCCATCGCGAGCCGCAAGGAATGAGTGCGGGCACGATCTATGGCGTGGGCCTTGGTCCCGGCGCGCAAGACCTGATGAGTGTGCGCGCCGACCGTCTGGTGCGCGGCGCGCGGCATGTGGCCTTTTTTCGCAAGGCAGGGCGCAAGGGACAGGCGCGCGCGATTGTGGACGGTATGCTGCACCCGAATGCGGTCGAATTTCCCATGGAATACCCTGTCACCACGGAAATACCTGTGTCCGACCCGCGCTATAACGCGATGCTTTCGGAATTCTACACGCGCTGCACCGACCATTTACGCGCACTGGCCACGGGCGGCGCGGATGTGGTTGTTCTTTGCGAAGGGGACCCGTTTTTCTACGGCTCTTTTATGCACATCTACACACGTCTGAAAGATGTGGTGCCGGTGGATGTAGTGCCTGCAATCACCGGAATGTCGGGGGCGTGGACAGCCACGGGCCAGCCCATCACATGGGGGGATGACGTGCTGACCGTGCTGATGGCCACCTTGCCCGAAGATGTGCTGGCCCAGAAGATCGCCGCCACAGATGCGCTGGTGGTCATGAAGATCGGGCGCAACCTGCCCAAGCTGAAACGCGCCCTGCAAATCGCGGGACGGCTGGAGGATGCGTGGATGGTGGAATATGCGCAAATGCCCCGCCAGCGCGTGCAGCGGCTGGCAGAGGCGGGCGCGGTGACGCCCTATTTCTCGATCGTGCTGATCCATGGACAGGGGCGCAGACCATGAGCGGCTGGGTCGTCATTGCGGGGCTTGGTCCGGGGGATGAGGCGCTGGTGACACCCGAAGTGCGCGCGGCGCTGGATGCGGCCACCGATGTGGTGGGCTATATCCCCTATGTGGCGCGCGTGGCCCCGCGCGACGGGCTGACATTGCATGCCAGCGACAACCGCGTGGAATTGGACCGCGCGGCCCACGCGCTGGACATGGCGGCAGCGGGCAGGCGCGTGGTGGTGGTGTCGTCCGGTGATCCGGGGGTGTTTGCCATGGCATCCGCTGTGTTCGAGGCGCTGGAGGCAGGACCAGAGGCGTGGCGCGCGCTGGATATCCGCGTGCTGCCGGGGATTACCGCGATGCTGGCGGCCGCCGCAAAAGCGGGCGCGCCCTTGGGCCATGATTTCTGCGCCATCAACCTGAGCGACAACCTGAAACCATGGGCGCTGATCGAGAAACGCCTGCGTCTGGCCGCCGAGGGTGATTTTGCGATGGCATTCTATAACCCGCGCTCGAAATCGCGCCCCGAAGGCTTTGCGCGCGCGCTGGATGTCTTGCGCGAAGCCTGCGCTGATGCGCGCCCGGTGCTGTTTGCCCGCGCGGTCAGCACTGCGCAAGAGGAGTTGCGCATCGTGCCATTGACTGATGCGCGGCCGGAGATGGCAGATATGCGCACGATGGTGATTGTCGGATCAAGCCTGACGCGGGTGATCGAAACCCCGCGCGGGCCGATCCTGTATACGCCGAGGTCGGCATGATTGGGCGGGGCGGAAAAGGGGGGCTGTCTG